>CAZEFX010000181.1:0-1564 GCA_964511525.1 uncultured Jutongia sp. | reverse complement strand
TCGCAATTCCGCTCGGGCGCGAAAGAGTCGCAAGCGACTCTTTGTTCTATTAGAGACATAATTTACAGGATAATTGTTCCTCTAAATTAATAAAGGGCTGTACAGAATAAAAATGGTGTTCTATCCTGTACAGCCCTTTAGAAAGATTTTATTAGGTTTTATTTATCATTTAATTCTACGAAAGCACCCTGCTTCATAGCACGAACCTTAGAAGAAAGACCGAAGAGATTAATAAATCCTTCTGCATCCTTGTGGTTGTAAAGCTCGCCAGTGGTGAAGGAAGCAATGTCTTCATCATATAAAGAATATGGAGAAGTAGTTCCCATCTTAATGATGTTTCCTTTGTAGAGTTTAAACTTAACTTCACCAGTTACATACTGCTGGGTAGACTCAATAAATGCCTGTACTGCTTCACGAAGTGGTGCGAACCATTTTCCTTCATAAACAATATCGGCAAACTTATTGCCCATATCCTTCTTAGCGGTATATGTATCACGGTCAAGGATTAACTCCTCTAACTGCTGATGAGCTTCCATAAGAATAGTTCCACCTGGAGTTTCATAAACACCACGGGACTTCATACCAACAACACGGTTCTCAACAATATCAATGATACCAACGCCATGCTTACCACCAAGCTTATTCAGAGTACGGATAATATCAGAAACCTTCATTTCCTGACCATTTACAGACTTAGGAACACCCTTTTCAAATGTCATAGTAACAATTTCGCCTTCTTCTGGAGCCTTCTCTGGAGAAACCCCTAAAACTAAAAGATGGTCAAAGTCAGGTGCATTTGCTGGATCCTCTAACTCTAAACCTTCATGGCTGATATGCCATAAGTTTCTATCACGGCTGTAGCTTGTGTCAGCAGAGAATGGAAGATCAATGCCATGAGCCTTACAATATTCAATCTCAGATTCACGGGAATCCATTGTCCACTTATCATCTCTCCAGGCAGCAATAATCTTAAGGTCTGGAGCAAGAGCCTTGATACCAAGCTCGAAACGAACCTGATCATTTCCCTTACCGGTAGCACCATGGCAGATAGCAGTAGCGCCTTCTTTTCTAGCGATTTCAACTAATCTCTTTGCAATCAAAGGACGAGCCATAGAAGTACCTAAGAGATATTTATTCTCGTAGATAGCATTTGCCTGTACACAAGGTACTACATAATCATCACAGAATTCATCAATAACATCTTCAATATATAACTTAGATGCACCACTGAATTTTGCTCTTTCATCCAAGCCATCCAATTCACTTTCCTGTCCTACGTCGATACAAACACAAATCACTTCGTAGTCATAGTTCTCCTTCAGCCATGGAATAATAGCTGTAGTGTCAAGTCCGCCTGAGTAGGCCAGAATCACTTTTTCCTTCATAATAAAGTTTCCTCCTGTATTTTTTTCTGTTTATAAGTATATCAGAATCACTTTTTTATGCAATGGTGTTTTTGGGTTTTTGAGGAATTTTGCCATAATGCACAAAAAAGCGCATAAAAATACAAATGCAATGAATAAATATGCAAAAATAGTTAAGAAAAAATAGAAAGATATAAGGA
>CAZEFX010000180.1:0-1633 GCA_964511525.1 uncultured Jutongia sp. | reverse complement strand
AGCGGAGCGTTTTTTACTTTATAGGACGAACTTTCCTATAAAGTAAAAAAGGGGCAAAACCAAGGTTTTGCCCTACAAGAATTGCTTGTCACCTATCCTAAGATTTCATCTAAGGCTTTAATAAATTCACCCATCTCACTTTTTGATAACTGTGCTGCAGCTCCTAACAATTCACCTTTTTTACGCATCTCTTCATTAATAAGAGAGGAAAAAATCACCACCGGAATATCCCGCAGCTCTGGATCTTCCTTCATCAGCTTCAACAGACGATGACCATCCATCTGTGGCATCTCAATATCTGTAACAACACAGCTCACATTCTGGCTAAGTGTACCTTCTTTCTTATACTTTTGAATTAATTCCCATAATTCCAATCCGTTATTCATAGGAACTACATTAACATAACCAGCTTTCGTCAGCCCATCGTAAATAAGCATACTAAGCATCTGGGAATCTTCTGCATATAAAATCGGAGACGTATTCTTTCTTCTTTCTCCCAATGCATCTACTTCTGATAATTGAATACCTGACTCAGGTGCAATATCTGCAACAATCTTCTCAAAATCAAGAAGCAATACTAATTTACCATCCAGATTCACAATACCTGTTGTAATACTATTAGAAGAATTACTAATCATGCTGTCAGGTTTAATAATCTGACTCCAGTTGACACGATGAATTCCTAGTACGCTATCTACATGAAAACCGGTACTTACGGAATTAAAATTAGTAATCAGAAACATTTCTTCCGAACCTTCCTGCTTTACCTTAGGCATTCCCAAACATTTTCCTAAATCAACAATAGAAATAGTTTCTCCTCTTGTACTAAATGCACCTTCCAGATATGGGTGCGCATTTGGAATCGGAGTTAGTGACTGATAGGTAAGAATCTCACGAATCTTAGCAACATTAATTCCATAATAATTGCCACCTACCATAAACTCCAGAATCTCTAACTCATTGGTTCCACTTTCTAATAAAATATTGGTATCCATACTCCACCTCGTTCCTTTTTTTGGTTTTACAACACAAAAAAATTATTTTTCCGAACAAACTAACTGTGTATATTTTACTATAGCTGTCTAGGTTTTGCAAGTGTACTTTCACTTTGACAGTTCCACCTTCTATCATTACAATAGAAAAAAAGGAACAAAAACAAATAAAGGAAAGCAGGAAAAATCAATGACTAATAATATTATTTTAATCGGTATGCCAGGAGCCGGAAAAAGTACAGTAGGAGTAGTTCTCGCCAAAAATATTGGTTATTCTTTTCTGGATTCAGATTTGTTGATACAGGAAAGAGAAAAAAAGAAACTTCATGAAATTATCGAAAACCTTGGTTTGGAAAGCTTCAATGAAATTGAAAATGAAGTAAATTCTTCTATTGAAACCACACAAACCGTCATTGCCACAGGGGGAAGTGCCGTCTATGGAAAAGATGCCATGGAACATTTTAAATCAATCGGAACTATTATTTATCTAAAGCTTTCTTATAATGAACTTACAAACCGTCTGGGAGATTTAACAAAACGAGGAGTTTCCATCCGTCAGGGGCAAACTCTGTCAGAGCTATATAACGAACGAAAACCCCTTTATGAAAAATATGCTGATATTACCATTGATTGTGATAATC
>CAZEFX010000179.1:0-1636 GCA_964511525.1 uncultured Jutongia sp. | reverse complement strand
TTCTTACGAGAGGTACGCTGAATATTCTTAAAGTTTACGAAAATACCCTGTGCAGTTTCTGGACGAAGGTATACGGTATTCTTTGCATCCTCAGTAACACCCTGGAAGGTCTTAAACATCAGATTGAACTGACGAATATCGGTGAAATTATGTTTTCCACAGGTAGGACAAGGGATAGAATGCTCCTTAATAAATCCCTGCATATCCTCGTTACTCCAGCCATCTACGCTGCTTTCCAGAGCAATGCCATTTTCCTCAGCAAAGTTCTCAATAACCTGATCTGCACGGAAACGCTCATGACATTCCTTACAATCCATCAAAGGATCCGAGAAGCTTCCCAAATGACCAGAAGCTACCCAGGTCTGTGGATTCATAAGAATCGCACAATCAATACCTACATTATATGGTGTCTCACGAATAAACTTCTGCCACCATGCCTGCTTCACGTTATTCTTTAATTCTACACCGAGATTACCATAATCCCATGTATTTGCCAGACCACCATAAATCTCAGAGCCTGGATAAATAAATCCTCTTGCCTTGGCAAGTGCTACGATTTTGTCCATTGTCTTTTCCATAATGATTTCCCTCTTTCTATTTTTTCTCACGGTTTTCACCGCTTTACATACAAAACTTGCACATTAAGTAAAAATATACCATTATCCAGCTAAGAATGCAAGGAGTCTCCTCTTTTCCCTCCGATTTTTTCTACAAAAACACCAGCGACTTAAACTCATGATGCAGATATTTATTTAAATACTGCTTTAAAAATCCTTCCAGTTCCCGCTGTACCTCTTCTGATACCTTAAAGGAATATAGCTTCTCCAAAGGGACAGTCAATATAAATTGCAAAGCATATAATGCATCATGACTTAATACAATGGGTCTCTCCCTATGCTGCTGTGGTATCTTTGCAACACAATTCCTGCAAAGGATTCCTCCCTTGGACAGATACACTTCCCTCTCCGTTTCCCCTGTCCCACATTTAAGACACCGAAAAAGCTCCAATGCTTCTCCCTCTATCTGCATCAGCCGCATTTCATAGATGCTTCGTATCAAAGGCATAGGAATCAGTCCCTTGGTTATCGCCTTACAGGTCATATATAATAGCAGAAGCTCCTGGGGAGCTTCTACATTTTCTCTAGTAAAATATTGTGCCATTTCTGCAAAATAAGAAACATAACATAAACCATCAAAGTCATCTGCGATTTTATCAAAATAAGTCTTAATTTGTGCTGATTGCACATTATAGGAACTTCTTCCCTGATAAAGATAATATGTACCAAAGGTAAATGGAATGGCACAGGCAGACAGGGTGCTGTTTGGTCTTCTGGCACCCTGTACAAATGCAGATATTCTTCCCCTTTCCTTGGTAAGAAGTTCTATTCTTTTGTCGTATTCCTTAATGGGTGACGCAGTCAAAACCATTCCCGTCACTTCAATAAGCTCGCCCATACTCTGCCTCCATACTACCTTGTGTATTTCCTTGTAAGCCCCTTTATCTTACCTTATTACTCCCAAATGCTTCACTATTATTATCCTTCGTATCGAAATCCCCTGCTCTATTTTCACTTAAACCAGAGAATTTTCCGTCTAAATTCACATTTTCACTGCTCCGATAATCCAGATAATCTGA
>CAZEFX010000178.1:0-1712 GCA_964511525.1 uncultured Jutongia sp. | reverse complement strand
GAATAGGCCGGCCGGTTACTGCACGAATAGAAAGTGCCGCACCACCTCGGGTATCACCATCCAGCTTAGTCAGGATAACACCATCAATTTCTATCTTCTCATGGAAGGTAGTCGCCACATTTACGGCATCCTGACCTGTCATGGAATCAACTACTAAAATCGACTGGTCAACGGTAATATTCTGCTTAATCTCCTGTAGCTCTTCCATCATCTCTTCATCTACATGAAGTCGACCAGCGGTATCCAAAATAACTACATTTAAGTTGTTTTTCAATGCATGTTCAATGGCTGCTTTCGCAATATCCACCGGCTTATGATTGGTTCCCATGGAGAAAACCTCCACTCCCTGCTTCTCGCCATTAATCTTTAACTGCTCAATGGCTGCCGGGCGGTAAATATCACAAGCTGCCAGCAAAGGACGACGTCCCTTCTGTTTTAACTTTCCGGCAATTTTGGCTGTGGTAGTTGTCTTACCAGCACCCTGCAAACCACACATTAAAATCACGGTGATTTCATTGGATGGTTTCAAGGCAATCTCTGTGGTCTCACTTCCCATGAGAGCTACTAACTCTTCATTTACCAGCTTAATTACCATCTGTCCCGGAGTCAGACTATTCATAACATCCTGTCCAACAGCTCTCTCCTGAACTGTTTTGACAAAATTCTTTACCACCTTAAAGTTAACATCCGCTTCTAAAAGCGCCATCTTAACTTCCTTTAAAGCAGCCTTAACATCTTCCTCCGTGAGACGACCTTTGCTTCGGAGGTTTTTAAATACATTTTGTAACTTTTCAGATAAACTATCAAATGCCATAAAATCCTCCTTTCAGTTTCACACAATGGCTAGTATATCTAATTTCCATTTTCTTGTCAAGTAATTTTCTTGACATTTTTATTTTTCTAAAAAAACTATATAAATGAATCCAATTACCTATACACAGTCTCTTATTCCTCAGAAAAGTCCAAAGGCTGATTCATATCCACAAACCTACCTCCGGTAATCCCTTTATCAACTGTTCCTTCTACCCCTACCGTTAGTCCATCCTTGGGATCCCCATAGCTATAAAAGAAGGTAAACAATCCAGTAGGACCAATATACATATTATCCGGTGTCAGCTTGCTTAAAAATGTACTTGGCACTCCCGTGGCAATATTCTCCGCTACATATGCTTTCATCTTCTCTTCCCATTCTGTCATATCATTATAGAAAGACCGAAACTGCATCAATGCATCCTTGTAATCTCCTCCACCATAGCGTTCTTCGGATTCTAGAATCACTTCTAAAGGCCTTCCCAGCCAATCAACCTTCCCTAAAAAATTCTCATTATTCCGGTCAAAAGTAAAGGTTCCCAGCTTCTCATCCTTAATGGTTTCTGGATTCAGACACTTGTACTGCAACCGCTCCAATTCAGAATGAAATGGCTTTTCTTCTAACACTTCATCCAAAAAATAGATCACATTTTCCTCTTCCCGCTTTACCTTGCATCGTATTTTATAAATTTCATAATCCTTCAATTCAAATCCTATGGTCTGATAATCTTTTTTATCAAAAACGAAGCCTACATATCCTTTTTCTTCCTTGCAAATCCCATTTTCCGAATCAGACCAGGCAATATAGCTGATTTTCTTCATGTAATGAGAATCATCATACTCTGACAGATGCAGACTACATCTAATATCTGTTAAAATAAATAACTCTTTCGTTTCTTCTG
>CAZEFX010000177.1:0-1848 GCA_964511525.1 uncultured Jutongia sp. | reverse complement strand
CTCCAAGTCCTGGTCCTGGGAATGGCTGACGATATACCATTTCAGCTGGAAGACCAAGCTCAATACCGCAGGCACGTACTTCGTCTTTGAAAAGCTGAAGCAATGGCTCTACCAGTTCAAACTGCATGTCCTCTGGAAGTCCACCTACGTTGTGGTGAGATTTTACCATCTTTGCAGTCTTAGTTCCGCTTTCGATGATGTCAGGGTAAATGGTTCCCTGTCCTAAGAAATCAATTCCTTCTAATTTTCTAGCTTCTTCTTCAAATACACGAATAAATTCGCCACCGATGATTTTTCTCTTCTGTTCTGGATCTGCTACATTTTCCAGCTTACCTAAGAATCTATCTGTTGCATCTACATAAATAAGATTTGCATTTAACTGATTGCGGAATACATCAACTACATTCTCAGACTCGTTTTTACGCATGAGACCATGATTTACGTGTACGCATACCAGCTGCTGACCGATTGCCTTCAATAACAGAGCGGCTACTACGGAAGAATCTACACCACCGGACAATGCCAGAAGGACTTTCTTGTCACCTACCTGACGGCGGATAATTTCTATCTGGTCTGCGATGAAGTTCTTCATATTCCAATTTGCCTCTGCCTTACAGGTATCAAAAACGAATGCCTTTAAGGTTGCTTCGTCAGGCAGCTGTGCTAACTGCTGCTGGCACTTTGCAGTTGGATGGTCGATAGACATTACCGGATAACCACAGTCGTAGATAGCTGGGTCTACATCAATGGCTGCACCGTCTACTACACGGTTCTCGCCACCATTAAGGATGACACCCTTTACATTATCCAAGCCCTTTAATTCCTCTGGGGTGATGTCATGTGGATGAATCTCACTGTACACACCAAGGTCACGAATCTGGCGGGCAATCACAGTATTTTCGGTGCTACCCATGTCTAAAATCACAATCATATCCTGCTTCATCTTTTTCCTCATTTCTGCCAAATCAAGGGCGCTGTCCCTGACTCTGCTTTTTTGCTTATTTCGTTGCGTGAATACCAGCGCACTATCACAAATTCAATAATATTTTTCCATTATAGTACAAAATATTCCGATGGAAAAGTATTTTTTTATTTTTTTCAATTTTTTTGCAAAAAAATATTTTCATATGACAAAATCTGTGCTAAAGTAACCACGTTAGATATTTTTTTTGCACCCTATTATGGAAGGAGACTTACTACAATGGAAATGATTTATCAGGGAAAAACCAAAGACGTATTTAAGCTTGAAAATGGCAATGTTATGCTGAAGTTCAAGGACGACTGTACTGGAAAAGATGGCGTTTTTGATCCAGGCGAGAATAGCGTAGGCTTAACTATCGAGGGTATCGGTAAGGCTAATTTGGAGACTTCTATCCATTATTTTGAACTTTTAAAGGAAGCTGGCATCAAGACTCATTACGTAAGTGCAAATCTTGATGATGCAACAATGGAAGTTCTTCCTGCTACTGTATTTGGTCATGGTTTGGAAGTAATCTGCCGTCACGTTGCTACTGGCAGCTTCATTCGCAGATATGGCGAGTACATAGAGGATGGTACTGTTTTAGAAGGTGGCTATGTTGAGTGTACCTTCAAGAACGATGCATTAGGTGATCCACTTGTTACAGGCGAAGGTCTTGCTGCATTAGGAATCATGACTCCTGCAATGTTCGAGAGCATGAAAGAGCAGACTTTGAAGATTACACAGATTGTTGCTGATGACTTAAAGTCTATCGGTCTTGATCTTTGGGATATCAAATTTGAATTTGGTTACAACAACGACGAAGTTATTCTGATTGACGAGATTGCTTCTGGTAACATGCGTGTTTACAAAGATGGTAAGATTGTTGA
>CAZEFX010000176.1:0-1900 GCA_964511525.1 uncultured Jutongia sp. | reverse complement strand
TTACTACCATTGCCACTGCTAATACTACGGATAGTACTTTTTTTCTTAATCTCATAAAAAAATCCCTCCTATTAAATTTGTTCGTCGACATTATTTCACATGCCTCGACCAAATTCAACCGAAGGGGAATATTTTGTTGTTTTAGAGGAATATTTTGCAAAAAAACTCTTTGATTACCAGTTCAAAGCTGTAACAAATTACATTTTCTCTGCCAAAAAGGATACCAGCAGCACTTCCACTCCCATCTGGTCACTAATATTGCCTCTCTTAAACTGATATTCTGTATCAATACAGGAATCCAACATTTCCTTCAGCCGTTCCTTAGAAAAATGACGGCTTTGGGATTGATATTTTCCCACTGCGAAAGGAGGAACTCCGGCTTTCTTTGCCATAGAGTTTCGGTCTTCTCCTGCCGGCATACTCTTAATTTGCAAAAGAATATTAAAGTGACGGCTCAACAAATACAAAATAGACATGGGACTTTCCCGAAGCAAAAGTAAATCATGATACAAATTTAAGGTTTCCGTCTGATTTCCTGATGCCACCGCATCCATCATCTGGAAAATCCGTCCAGTAATCTGTACACTACATACGGCATCAATATCTTCCCTTGTAATTTCCTCACGGCCTTCGGTATATGCAATGAGCTTCTCTAATTCATTCTGCACATTGGTCATGGAATTGTCCACCTGTTCCAGAAAATACTCTGCGGTACTTTCCCGCATCTGACGATTACTCTGTTTTAACAAAACCGCAAGCCAGGCTTTCATTTCCTTGGCAGTCATCCCATTCATTTCCACCGCCAGACCATTCTTAGAAACATACTTATATAATTTATTCCGCTTGTCGATTTCCTTTTCTACAAAAACAAGAATGGTAGTATCCGGCATCTGCTCCAAATATTCTGCCATTTCATTTGCCGCCTTAAACAAACCACTATTCTCTACAATAACAATACGGTATTCGCTAAAAAACGGTAAGGTATCTGCCATTTCTCTTATCTGAACCACATCTACATCCTTTCCTTCAAAATAGGAATAATTCATTTCATCCCCACCATCCAGAACTGCCTGCTTCATCTTATCCCGGTACATCCGTTTTAAATAATCCTCTTCTCCAAAAAACAAATATACCGGATGAAAACTACGATTTTTAATATCTTCTTTTACCTGTTTCATATTCTGCCCCCAATGATTCCTGTGGTATATGGTAGTTTTTCTACTTTCCTAGATACAAACCTTATTTACTACCATTATTTATTTCTGTCAAAAATACTTCTGCCATATTGGTTTTTACAGTAATTCCTAACGATTGTAACACCTGACCCAGTGCAGATAGAGTATCTGCCATGTCTTTTACATTTGCGTTATTTCCCATATGACCAATCCGAAGCACCTTTCCTGCCAGCACATCAAAGCAGCCTGCAATTAAAATCTGATGCTCTTCCTTCATTTTACAAAGAATTTCCCGGTCACTGGTTCCCTCTGGCACATAAAATACTGTAACAGAAGATGCAAACCCATCTTGAAGATACAATGTAAGTCCTGCTTCTGTCAATGCTTTTCTGGTAGCAGACGCAATTCTTTTGTGACGGGAAATCTGTTCTGTATCTTCCTTTACATTTTCCAAAGCCTGACGTAGTCCCATAATATCACTAATTGGCATAGTATAGGGAAACCATTTGTTTTCATAGTATTTTTCAAATATAAGTAAATTGGCATAGAAAGAACGAATTGGTGTCTTTCTGTCCTTCATGGCTTTTTTGGCATCATCACTAACCGACACCATGGTTAGTCCCGGTGGTGCAGACAATGCCTTTTGTGAACCACCACATGCAATATCTATCTGCGCCTTGTCGATATTTAATTCTTCTGCAAACATTCCTGTTACCGTATCTACC
>CAZEFX010000175.1:0-1962 GCA_964511525.1 uncultured Jutongia sp. | reverse complement strand
CATCTGAACATCCATAAGAATAGCCTGATAGGTTCCAGGCTGAGATTTTTCAAACATTTTTATTGCTATTTCTCCATCTGCTGCCCAGTCCACCTGCATATTTACCAGTTCCAATAAATCTGTTACCACATCTGCATTAAACTCTGTATCCTCTGCCAATAAAATCTTCTTCCCCTGAAAATCGTATTCCTCCAATTCGTTCCTGGAAATCTCTTCCAAATCCTTCTGAAAAGCAATCGTAACAGTAAACACTGACCCCTGTCCCTTTTTTGACTGACAGGAAATCGTACCATCCATTTTTTCAATAATACTTTTTACAATAGCCAGACCTAAGCCACTTCCTCCATGCTGTCTTTTTGTCTCTGCACTTTCCTGTTCAAAAGGGTCAAAAAGCCTCTTTTGCATCTCCTCTGTTATTCCTTCTCCTGTGTCCTTAACCTGTAGCTTATATAATATTTTTTCTTCCTGTTCCTCTAGTTCTTCAATGGAAAGAGATACCTCTCCTTCCTGAGTGAATTTAATAGCATTAGAAATCAGGTTTAAAATGGCATGATGAAACCGCAAGCCATCTCCTATGAGTTTTTTCTGTCGAAGACCAGACAAATCTATCTTTAAATCAATCCCCTTTTCCCGACACTGACTTTCATACATTACAGTTACCGACTCCAATATTTCTCCCATGTCAAAGGGTTCCTCTGCCAGCTCCAGTTTATTCTTTTCAATAGCAGACATGTCCAAAATATCATTAATCAAACTTAATAACACCTTAGAGGAAACCTGAATCTTCTCTAAATATTCCTGGGTTCGTTCCGGCTGATGCTTGTGAGCCTGGGCAAGAGCCGTCATACCCACAATGGCATTCATCGGTGTACGGATTTCATGACTCATACAGGCCAGAAACTGGCTCTTTGCCTGACTGGCATGCTCCGCGCGCTGCACCGCCTCCTGCAGCTCCTCATTACTTTTTTTAAGCATATGGTAGCTGTGCTGACGCAGGCCTGCATACGCTCCAGTTAATATCATACAAAGAACTAATAATATACTAACAATAATTAAAACGTAACGGTGTTTGTATAGTATATCCGCAGGTGTTAGTGTATAACTATTGATACTGGTATGATTCATCCGGCTTTGTGAAATCTCATCTTCCTTGATGTATTTCATCTGTTTATTAAATAAGGATATAATTTCTTCGGACTGCTTACTGCGTATCCCCACAATTCCTATGTCTTCCTTCATAAACTGGGATGGTAAAATGGTAAGCTTCTCGTAATGAGGGTCTGTTATTTGAGACAACAATACATTCACATTCTGAGCCGTAAAATCTGCTTTTCCTTTTACAATTAAATTTAAGCACCTTTTTGTTGTGCCTCCTTCTATCACATTAAAGCAAGGATAATTTTCTTGAATATATCCTTTCAATGCAGAATAACTTTTCGGTATTGCCAGATTGTACGTTCCCTTTGGTGCATCCAAGGAATATTTCGTTCCTGTCTTCCCCGCTAAAACCACTTCATCGGAATAAAAACTTTTTGATACCAGATATTGTTCCTGCTCAAAGATGGGATTCCCCACCATGGCTCCCGCAATAAAATGATCTGGATGCTCTTGAAGATATTGTGCTGACGTCATTCCTTGAGGCATCATAACAAAACTGCACTCCAAACCAGATTTTTCTATAATACTATTCATAATATCTGGAACGATTCCTGCGATTTCTTCCTCTTCATTTAAATAAGAAAGAGGACTACGGTTTGGAATAAAGGCAACGGTAATCTTCTCAGAATGTGCCTTTGTATCGCATGATGTTCCTCCCGACATAAAAGCAACACCTGCAATAAAACAAACCAAGCTCCATCTTATTAAACTCTTTATCTTATTTTGAATATTATTGTGTTTTTTGTTATTTATCCATTTCTTTTCCATTGAATCTCTCCGTTTCTACTTCAAGCTAATATATAG
>CAZEFX010000174.1:0-1964 GCA_964511525.1 uncultured Jutongia sp. | reverse complement strand
TTACTGTTAGGGATAAGATTTAAACCAACCTCTGTTTCCTCCCTAATAACTGCAGACCAGTCTAAGCCTGTGTGATATGCCTTAAATTCCCATTTTGGATACTTCTTATGCAATGCAGTTAATTTTGAAATATAGCTACTTGGGAATCCTTGCTGCAGCATTGCCTTCTTAAACTGAGAGTCATTTAATACTTCTGAGTCTTCTGTATTCTCCTGAGAAGAATCTGCAGCATCTGTAGGTTCTGGTGTTGCTACAGGCTTTTCTACTGGTTCTTCAGTAGGTTTTACTACCGCCTCCAGTTCCACCTGCTGGAACCGAATCATATTAGCAGGGACATAGCCCCGATAGGTTTTTCCATTTATAGTAATCTCCAGCTTCATATATTTTACGCCAGAAACCGTTTTCTCATCAGTTAACAATACCTCGGTCTTATTTTCCAAAATAATAGGATTACCATACATTTTGACCGGTGTAGTTTTCCCTGCATTTTTACGCAGAACCGCCTTTCCAGATGTTCTTATAATACCTGGAATCGCTGTTGAAAAATCAGTAACTACTGATTTTGCCTGAATATATCCTGTCATTTTCTTGTCTTTATAATTAAAGGAAACTTTGTAAAATTTCACTCCATATGTAAGGGATTCCGAGAGTATGGTGATTTTCGTCTTTTTTGATAGTTTCACTGCAGTTTTATCCACCTTCAAGACACTTCCACTTTTTACTGGCTGAGTTCTTACCATAACAGCACTAGGTGAAACCACGCCTCGAATTTCTGTGCAAACATTTCCATTAAAAACAGAGAGATACTTAGAATGTACATATCCCTTTACTTTCTTTCCATTATATTTCACCCGGATGCGGTACCATTTTTTATTCTTTCCAAGAATAGTTACCTTGGATTCATCCGACAATGTAACCTTTGTGCCGCCAGCTTTGACACAGGCAAACTTCTTCCCTGGTCCTTTTCTAACATTTAAATAGCCACTTACTTTAACAGTCCCTACTGCTGTTGCATAGGTAATGTCTCCTCTTTGTAAAATGCCCCATATAATGATGATACTAACCATGACGGCTGCTACAATAGTAACTCCACGGATTCCTCTCTTCATATCCTACCTCATTTCAGCATTTGTTTTAAATCATCAGTATCAAATACATAATTTGAGCCACAGAATTGACAATTCACCTCAATTGGTTCTCCATCGTCAATCATTTCTTGCAAGTCCTTTCTTCCAATGCTGGCAATTGCTCTAGAAACCCTATCCTTTGAACAATTGCAGGAATATTCCGTAGGAATGGTATCTAGAATCTCTACCCCAAAATCTCCTACCAGATATTCTACAATATCTTCCGGAGTCATACCCTGTTCCAGCATCTTTGTTACAGAATCAATTTCACCTAACTTCTTCTCTAATTTATCAATTACTACTTCATCAGCAAAAGGCATTACCTGAATAATAAAGCCTCCTGCCTGTTTTACATGATTATCGGTTTCCATCAATACTCCTAATCCCACCGAAGATGGTACCTGCTCAGAGGTTGCATAATAATACGTAATATCTTCTGCAATTTCACCGGAAACCAAATGGGTTTGTCCATTGTAAGGTTCTTTCATGCCAATATCACGAATTACATTCAAAAAACCAGGACCAATTGCACCAGAAACATCCAATTTTCCTTTTGCATTGGGCGGAATCACCACACAAGGATTCTTAACATATCCCTTGACACCAGCCTTGGAATCTGCAGTAACAGTGACACCTCCAATAGGACCACCACACTCAATCTGCAAAGTTAATACATCCTTTTCCCCTTTCATCATACATCCCATCATACTTCCTGCTGTCAATAATCTTCCTAATGCAGCCGTAGCTACCGGGCTGGTATTATGAATTTCTCTTGCCTTTTCCACAAGATTCTTCGTGGTTGTAACAAACACTCTTAATTGATGATTTGCTGCAGTT
>CAZEFX010000173.1:0-1992 GCA_964511525.1 uncultured Jutongia sp. | reverse complement strand
ACCGTAGTAAGGCACTTTCCACAACGCCACGATTTGCACTGATTTACCCAACTAACAGCCGACACCACTTTCACACACAGAGGTAGTGCCGTGGCAGATAAATAATACTTTTATCATGTTGATTTTTCTCCTCATTTTCTTCTCCACAAGGGTTTACAGTTCCTTGTAAACCCTTGATTTATCTGAGTTTTTAGTAGTTTTTCCATTCCCTTTGATTTATATTTCTGCCATATTACTTCTTACCGTATCTTGGCATAAATCTTCATAATTCTTCGTATTTTTACAGTCATTTGGTGTAAAATTGATGTAAATAAAATGTGCTTGTAATCCGCTTAAACAGCGGTAATTTGAGCCATTTCATCTGCGACTTTGGTGTAAGACGCATGGGTATACACATTTAAAGTCACCGTGATGTCGGCATGTCCCATCAGATATTGCAGTGTTTTGGGATTCATTCCACGCTCTGCCATGCGAGTACAAAAGGTATGTCGAAGCACATGAGGCGTAACTCTTGGCAACTGCTCCTCGTGAGTAGCATTGTATTTGTCTAGCAACCGCTTCATGACATGCTCCATATGCATTGCTACTTTAGGCTTTCCATCCTTGTCCAACAGTAGAAATCCTTTATAGCCATCCACTACCATTTCCTTGCGTGGTTTCTGCCTGCTTGCGATGATATTCAGCAAAGCCTCCTTTACCTCATCCGTCATATAGATAAAGCGAACACCATTCTCCGTCTTAGTTTTCTCCACATAGTATTTGCCATTCCGGGTTCTGATTAGTTGATGGTCTACCCTTATTTTTCGCTCCTCAAAATCCAAATCTGAAAAGGTAAGCCCCATGAATTCACTAATTCGCATCCCTGTTCCAAGTAGCACTATTATCTCATCATAGTATCTACTGAAATGCTCGTCATTGCGAACATATTCCAGATACCTCTCCCGCTCTTCTTCGGTCATCGCTACCCTCTTTTGACTGTTATTCGGTATCAAATCCATCTTGAAATCAAAAAGATTTTTCCTGAGATAGTCATCATTAACTGCCATCTGAAAAGCAGGTTTTAACACACCCTTAATACTATTGATGCTACTGTAACCCCTTCCTTTATCGTACAGATTTAGCAAAAATCTCTTGGCATCTACCACTCTGACCTTATTCACTTGCTGGTAGCCGAATTCCTCTTTGCGTAAAACATTCAGCACAAAATTGTACCCGACAGTGGTGTTGTAACGCACATTTCTTCTGAGGTTGACATATCTCTCTACCAGTTCAATTACCGTAATCCCGCCACCGGATATATCCAATCCCTGCAAGGTATCTAACTGTATTTTCTTCTCCTTTTCACGCAGCTTGTTTAAATCATCTGCGTAGCTTGTTGGGCATCCATGGCCTCCTTTCCTTCAAAAGTCTGTAACAGACCTTTTCTCCTACGGAACGAGCCTCAAATGCAGTATTTATATCATACCATAAGAGGCTCGTTTTATCTAGACATACAACTGCGAATATGCCCTAAATCACACTAACCTGTTCCAGATATTTTTCAAATTCCTTCCGCTTTATCAACCGTTTTGTACCAATGAACAGGACAAAATTGCACTTGTGATTATTGGTAATCTCCCGGAGCTCGTGTTCTTGTGCTTCTCCACTAATACCTCATTATCCATTATTCTGCTCATCGCACATTCCTGCCACGGAATACTATTGTCCGGTTTGAAGTCGCTCCACACCTTACTATCCATTTCCACAAAGACAGAGAAAATATATCTTTGCAGATGCCTCATGGCGCACCGACAATCAGCTCCCAGAATAATTTCTGTATTCAGATTGTTTCCCTATGAACGAATGCTTATCCGCTGTTTGTCAAGGTCCACCGGGAAGCTCCTGTTCCTAAAAACTTCCTCTCATAAGGTACTCACAGAAAAGTACGTTTTGAAAGGGTATGAAAATTTAAAATTTTTCTATATATAATTTACATTATGAGAAGTTCCAGGA
>CAZEFX010000172.1:0-2079 GCA_964511525.1 uncultured Jutongia sp. | reverse complement strand
AGATAACCCACACAATGGTGTTACATTCTGCTCCGGTTCTTACGGAACAAACTTAGAAAATGACCTTCCTGATATGATTCGCTCTTTAAAAGGAAGAATTCACTTTGCCCATGTTCGTAACTTAAAATTCAACACCCCTACTGATTTCGAAGAAGCTGCTCATCTTTCTGCTGACGGAACCTTCGATATGTATGAAATCATGAAGGCTCTCTACGATATCGGCTTTACCGGTCCTATCCGTCCTGACCACGGACGTATGATTTGGGGTGAGGTGGCAATGCCGGGTTATGGTCTTTACGACAGAGCTTTAGGAGCTACCTACTTAAATGGTCTTTGGGAAGCAATTGAGAAAAGTCAGACAAGAAAGTAAGAAAAGTAAAAAGAGGTTATTATCATGCAGTTAACTACCAAAGGATTGGAAAATATACAAAGCTGGGAAAACGCAGGTTATGCTCTCCCAAAATATGACCGGTCAGCTGTTACAGCTGCTACCAAAAAGAACCCTTTTTGGATTCACTTTGGTGCCGGTAACATCTTCCGGGCATTTCAGGCAAACGTGATGCAGAATTTGTTAAATGAAGGCACCTTAGACCGGGGTTTAATCGTCGCTGAGGGATTTGATTATGAAATTGTCGAGAAAATGAATCATCCCCATGATGATTTAAGCATTCTTGTGACATTAAAAGCCGATGGAACCGTAGAAAAAACAGTTGTGGGAAGTGTTGTGGAATCGTTAGCACTAGATTCCGACAACGAAACCGAATACCAGCGTTTAAAAGAAATTTTTGCTAAGGATTCCCTTCAGATGGCAAGCTTTACAATCACCGAAAAGGGCTATAATATCTGGACTCCTGATGGTTCTTTTGCTCCTTTCGTAAAAGCAGATATGGTGGCAGGTCCATCCAAACCTGAAAGCTATATCGGAAAAGTTGCCTCCTTACTCTATGCCCGTTTTTTAGCCGGTGCAAAACCTATTGCCATGGTCAGCATGGACAACTGTTCTCACAATGGTGATAAGCTATATGCAGCTATTTCTGCTTTTGCCACGGAATGGAGCAAAAATGGTACTGCTGACGCTGGTTTTGCAGAATATATCAGTAATCCTAAAAAGGTTTCTTTCCCATGGTCTATGATTGATAAAATCACTCCAAGACCAGATGCTTCTATTGAAGCACTTTTACAAAAAGACGGTATCGAAGCTTTAGAGCCGGTCATTACCAGCAAAAATACTTATGTTGCCCCTTTTGTAAATGCAGAGGAATGTGAATACTTAGTCATTGAAGATGCTTTCCCTAACGGCCGTCCGGCTTTAGAAAAGGGCGGTATCATCTTCACAACCCGTGAAAAGGTAGATAAAGTGGAAAAAATGAAGGTATGTACCTGTTTAAATCCGCTTCATACAGCCCTTGCTGTCTTTGGCTGCCTGTTGGACTATCAGTTAATCTCTAAGGAAATGAAAAATCCAACTCTGAAAAAATTAGTAGAGGGCATCGGTTATGTAGAAGGTCTCCCGGTTGTGATTAATCCCGGCATTTTAGACCCGAAGGAATTTATTGATACTGTATTAAATACCCGAATTCCAAATCCGTTTATGCCGGATACACCACAGCGCATTGCAACAGATACCTCCCAGAAGTTAGCTATCCGTTTTGGCGAAACCATCAAAGCCTATGCTGCTGCTCCTTCCCTCGATGTAGCAGATTTAAAACTGATTCCACTCGTATTTGCGGGATGGCTTCGTTACCTAATGGCAGTGGATGATAATGGCAATGCGTTTACATTAAGTCCTGACCCGATGTTAGATGAAATCTGTCCAATTCTTTCTTCCGTAAAACTTGGCGAAAGCATTGATACAGAAAACATCTTAAAGCCAATCCTTTCCAACGAAAAAATCTTTGGTGTAAATCTCTACGATGTGAACCTTGCTTCTCTCGTATGCGACTACTTTACCCAGATGACTGCCGGAACAGGTGCCGTTATCAAAACACTGGAAAAATATGTATAAAAAGGGGCTGTTGCAAAACCTTATTAAAAAATCCCCTGTCATAATTGGTATTATCAGAAACTTAGAGCATTCAC
>CAZEFX010000171.1:0-2185 GCA_964511525.1 uncultured Jutongia sp. | reverse complement strand
CAAGGTTCTTCATACCTTCGTTAATCATTGCCTGTGCAAGAACAGTAGCTGTTGTTGTACCATCACCTGCAACATCATTTGTCTTAGTTGCAACTTCCTTAACGAGCTGAGCACCCATGTTCTCGAAAGCATCTTCTAATTCGATTTCCTTTGCAATGGTTACACCATCGTTTGTGATAAGTGGTGCACCAAAGGACTTATCTAATACTACGTTTCTTCCTTTTGGTCCGATTGTAACACTTACGGTATCTGCTAACTTATTTACACCAGCTTCTAAAGCCTTACGTGCTTCTGCACCATATTTAATTTCCTTTGCCATGACTTAAATCCTCCAAATTTATTTAATACAGGCCGAATGGCCATCCTGTCATTATCCAGTTTACTGGATAATGGCTAAAATATCACTCTGTCTCACAATAATGTATTCTGTTTCTTCAACCTTTACTTCTGTTCCTGAATACTTGGAGTAGATTACCTGATCTCCTACCTTAACTTCCATCTTTACTTCCTTGCCATCAACTACTCCGCCAGGTCCTACTGCGATAACCTCTGCCTGCTGTGGCTTTTCCTTATTCTGTCCTGGTAATACGATACCGGATTTTGTTGTTTCCTCTGCAACTAACTGCTTTAATACGACTCTGTCACCTAATGGTACTAACTTCATGATAATAGCCTCCTTATAAATGATATATAACCTGATGCACTCCCCGGCTCAACCGATGAACTGCAAGTTTGCCTTTTGTCTATCATTAGCACTCTTTTCTTTTGAGTGCTAACAGAACATATAATAATTTTTTCCTTACAGTTCTGCAACCAGATTTAGCTCTCATTATCTTTCATTTTCTTTTGTTTTTGATATTTTTTCTTTTCTTTTCTCTTATTTTTCGTATTTGGTTGACTTAATAATTATTTTAGATTTAATCCTTTTTCCAGTCTTTCGCGGTATCCCGGCGCTTTTTTCAACACCAGCTTATCCTCATACATTGCATATTCTGCATCTGAGAATACATCTTTAAAGGACTCCTCTACATTTGTCTTCATAACACAGCCAATCGCAACACTCGGCGCAAGAATACTGTCTTCATATTGCAGACATGCTTCCTGTACCTTTCTGCAATATTCCCTTGCCTCTGCTTCCTCTGTCATAGGAATCAACACATGGAATACATCTCCACCAATTCTTCCTATAATAGTCTGGTCATCGGCACAGCTCTTCAAGATTTCTGCAACAGTCACAATCAGACGGTCACTTTCCTCTTCTCCAAAGCTGTCATGAACAAACAGCCAGTCATTGATATTCACACAGATGACAGCAGTTGGAACAACCTCCCTATCCTTTAACAGCTCCATATTTTTTATAAAAGAGCTCTTGTTAAGAACCCCTGTCAATGGGTCGTTCTGTTCATCGTATTTGGGTTGATATGCTTCCTTTTCAAGCTCCTGCTCCAGTTCATCTATGTATACAGCCTGTTCACTACTAATATAGGACTTTTCACTATAGCCCTCTAGTGTCTTAATATATGCATCCAGCAGCGTTTTTACGACTTCAAACTGTTCCGGCGCTACCTCATCATATTTTGCATAGATATGGCATACGGTTCTTCCCTTCACGCGAATCTTAGTCCCCGGCTTGTTGACAACATCCGGCTGAAAATCACCAAATTCACCATGCATCTGAACAATCGCACCATGGCGATTCGTCACCAATGTAGCCAGTCCAAAGCTTGCACACATCTGCGCTAAAAACTTTCCTGCTGCCTCTAAATCAAATAAATCCTTTGGATTATAGTTCTTACTGTTTTGTTCTAATCTTTCTTTGAATGCCTTTTTTGTCTGTCCCATAATTCGTAATACCTCCCTTTTGTGAAAAGTGCTAATTTATTATATCTTTTTCCACTTATTTTGTCTATCAGTTACTGTTCAAACAGTATCTATCATACATGATTCAAAGATTCTGCTTCTTATGGTTGAAAAAGCCATATTACTTATGTTAAAATACCTTTGTTTGGGCTTTTTTCGCCCAAAGGACACCTAAAATTATTATGAAAAATAGAAAATGAGGTTTTAGTGTGAAAAATCCAGAAAGGCATGGTTATTAAAATGATTAGTGCGAATAACGTAACCTACCGTGTAGGTAAGAAAGCTTTATTTGAAGATGTTAATATTAAGTTCACCGAAGGTAACT
>CAZEFX010000170.1:0-2250 GCA_964511525.1 uncultured Jutongia sp. | reverse complement strand
GGCAGACAGCAGACCAGGCTCTGGATACAGAGGAAGATAAGATGGATTGGTTAGGGGAGCATTTTGTTGAGATTGAAGGTCTTCAGGAACGTATTTATGAGGCAATGAATGTGGCGGATGCGGTACTGGAGGAGACAAAGGAGGCTCATAAGGAAGAGATTAAGGAGCTTCAGCTTTGGGATTCCTTTGTGGTTCTTGGAAAGATGCAGCAGCTTTTGTCCAATAGTGCTTTTGCAGAGCTGGAAGCAGCAGCTGAGGAAGAAAAAGTGACTTCTCAGGCAGCAGAGCAGGCGGCTGAGGACTTGATTGCAGAACTAAAGGAAGCCTTCAAGGGACAGAGCCGCATGGTGAGACGAGGGGTAATGGCAAATACTCTGGAAAAAATACCAGTATTTTTTACAACTCCACAGGAAGTAGCTGATTATATTAGCCAATCTCTTGCACTTTGTGATGATGAGGCAGAGAAATATGCAGCGAAGCAGTTGATTCAAAGTATTATGGAATAGAAAATCTTGTGTTTTAGATGTAACCCAAAGCAGAGGAGGAGTGCGATGCTGATTTGGAGTTCCAAGATATATCTTGATCAGGAAATAGTAAAGCGACGCAGAAAATATCAGCGCATGCTGGAAAAAAATAAATTAAGATTGCAAGTGTATTGTATTACTCTGCCAGTAAATGGGGAAAATACCATGGAGATTTATTCTTCCCATGAGTTATGGTTTCAGTATTACCAGCGTCAGCGTCTGACATTGATTGGGCTAGCAAAAACAAAAGAGGCAGCATGGAAATTGGCGGCTCAGATTTGTTTGGATACCATTCGCCGGGATGGAGATATTACCCCGGCATTGATTCAAAACTATTTTCAGGATTAAGTTTTTTGAGGGGAGGTGTGTAGACTAGTGACTATTATCATTTCCATATTAAAATGGCTGTTGATTATTCTTCTAGCCTTGTTGGGGTTGGTTTTAGTTCTGGTAGCATGCCTTCTTTTTGTTCCTGCAAGATATTATGTTTATGGGGCCCAGGAGGAATCCTGGAGTCTAAGGGGAAATGCTAGCTGGTTATTGCATATTTTACATTTTTCCTTTGAAGTACAGCAGGGAGAAATGAAAAAAACATTTCGGATTTTTGGGATTCCTGTTTCATTAGGAAAAAAGAAGAAAAAAAAGAAACAGAAGAAAAAGCAAAGCCGTCAGAAACAAAAGCAAGGTTCACAGCAGAAAAGGAGCAGTTCAAATAAATCTGATACGGAAAGTAGAAGAGAAGAGGAGAAGTCTTTCAAACAAATTCCTGTGGAAAAGAAAGAAGAGACTTTGTCTATATCGGAAAATAGCAAAGAAAAAAAAGGAATCCGTAAGTATCTCTTGTCAATAAAAGCCCTATTCGTTAAAATAAAAAAAGGAATCGTCCTATTGGCAAGGATTTTGACAGAAGGACCTTCTGCCATAGTAGAAGGCACCAAAGCAGAAAAAATTATAACCATACTACGGGATAGTAATACCATAGAGCTGTGGCGTCTCATATGGGCGAATTTAAGCAGGTTATGGCGGCATAGCAGACCGAAGAAGATAAGAGGAAGGATTCATTTTGGAACCTCGGATCCCTGTACTACGGGGCAGATTCTGGGAGCTGTGGGAGCAGGCTGTGGTCTTATTGGTAATAGCGTAAAGATTGAGCCTGATTTTGAAGAAGCAGTTTTGGAAGGCTATCTGGAAATTAAGGGGAGAATACAGGTGTATATGCTATTATGGATTCTGAAGGATGTATTTTGGAGTGAAGAATGGAGATATTTTAAAAAGCAGATGGATCAATAAAATAGAATGAAAAGGAGCAAGGAGCTTCGGAATGGAGGAAAAGTATGAGTGAAAACAATTTTAATGCAACGGTAGCTTCATTATTTAAAGGAATGGAGGGCTTTCTTACTACTAAGACAGTAGTTGGGGATGCTGTGAAATTTGATGATGGCACCATTATGTTACCCTTGGTAGATGTTAGCTTTGGTGTAGGAGCAGGTGCTTTTGCAGAAAATGGAAAGAAAAATAATGCGGGTGGCGGTATGGGTGGAAAAATCCAGCCAAGTGCGATTCTGGTTATTAAGGATGGAGAAACTAAGCTGGTTAATGTAAAGAATCAGGATGGTTTAACAAAGGTTCTTGATATGGTTCCAGAGTTTGTGGACAAGTTTACTGGTGGAAAAAAAGAGAAAAAAGCTCCAGTAAATATGGAAGAAAATGTAGATGAGTATTCCGA
>CAZEFX010000169.1:0-2273 GCA_964511525.1 uncultured Jutongia sp. | reverse complement strand
CGCCCTAGCAGTCCAAACATTCCCTGTTCGATGGTAAGACTTACTTTCTTTAGTGCCTGTTTTTTTCCATAAAATTTCTCTACATTTTTGATTTCAATTACATTCTCCATCCTCTTTCATCCTTTCTATTAAATCTTGCCTGCAAGGAGACTTTCTCTTTGAAAGTCTCCTGGTGTCTTTCAATTCAAAGGGATTTGCAAAAATTCCTTTGAATTGAAAAATGGTGGAGCGCCTTGCTCCACCATGATTCTAAAAAACAATTTTCAACTTTTTATCTACTTTTCAGATTTAGGAAAAAGGAAGCAGTAACTTTTCCCCCGGAATTCTCGTTTACAATCTTTAAATCCCCCTGACATTTTCCACATATTATTTTGCAAATATACAATCCCAGTCCAAAATGATTTTTATCTTTTTCTGCTTCATCTCTGTAAAATGGCTTCGCAGCATTTCTTAGTGCCTCTTCGGTAAAGCCTTTTCCATCGTCTTTTACCGATATATACAGCATATCTTCCTGTACTGTAATGTCAATTACCATCTCCTTATTTGCATATCTTAATGCATTAGAAAGCAGGTTCTCATATACCTCCAGCACTAATTCTTCATCTAACACAAAAGATTCTGAATCTGAACTTGTAGTAAAATAAATCTGCTTTTCTTCTTCAAAAACCGCTATGATATTTTTACATTTATTTTCAAACTCATTCCAGGATACCGCAACTAATTCCGGTGTGATATCTTCTAATTTCTGAAGAGCACCCATTTTCTGTGTATAACGTTCCAGCCTTGTAATCTGACCCTTCATCATTTCTAATATTTCTACTAATTTTTCTTCTGATATTTTTCCATCAGAAGCATGCTGTGTCAATAAATCCGTATATCCTTTCAACACCGTAATCGGTGTTCGCATATCATGGGAAAATGCTGCATTTAGCCGTTTTCTTTCCTCTAACATTCTCCACATCTTCTGATTCTGCTGGTATAGTGCTCCTCTCATATTTTCGAAAGACTGACATAACTGTCCCAGTTCATTCTGTTTCTCTGATTCAATATAAAAATCCAGACAATTTTCTTCAATCATTTTGGATGCATTCATCAGGGTCACGATTGGCTTTTCCAGCTCTTTTTTATAAAAAACAATTCCTGTCATTGTCACGCAGCCTAATACCCACGCCGGAATTAAAAGCACCTGTGCCCAGGAAATCATCCAATAGCCAATGCGTCGTCCCAAATT
Source organism: uncultured Jutongia sp. (assembly GCA_964511525.1). Taxonomy (GTDB): domain Bacteria; phylum Bacillota; class Clostridia; order Lachnospirales; family Lachnospiraceae; genus Jutongia. The sequence goes on along the minus strand of CAZEFX010000169.1, from coordinate 1,042 downwards.
GTCCGATGAACCTTGTTCCTTTTCATAAAAATGATAATGCATAATTCCATTTTCATCTATCTCGATTTCATAACGTTCTTCCTGGGGTTTCATATCTATCCCCAAATATTTTTTTGCATACCAATCCTGCATGTGGTTTGTAGAAATTCCTATCCCATAGGTTCCTGCATATGCCAATATGGCGCATATCGGAATGTACCAGAACAGACTCCACTTTAAAGAACTTCTTCTCTTTTGTTTTATTTTACCCATTTGTAGCCCATCCCCCAAACAGTTTCCAGATGATAGTCCTCTCCGACTTCCCGCAGTTTTGCCCGGATGCGTCGCATATGCTCTGCCACAACACTGCTTTCACCTTCCGCATCATAGCCCCACAATCTCTCGTAAATACGCTCTTTATCAAATATCTGTCCAGAATTTAGCGACAACAGTTCCAGAATTTCAAACTCTTTTCTTGCAAAGTTAAGGGATATTCCTTCTGCAATCACTGTTTTGGCAGAATAATCGATAACAAGCTTTCCCCAGAAACGAACATTAGCATCTGCTGCATTTCTATGTTCTCTTCTGATATGCGCAGCTACCCTTGCACCTAATTCCTCTATCGAAAAGGGCTTCATTATGTAATCATCCCCACCGACAGCAAAGCCGTTAATCTTATCGCACTCCTCTACTCTTGCTGTCAAAAATAAGATTGGACAGGACACATAATCTCTTATTTTTTTACATACTTCGATTCCATCCATTTCCGGCATATTGATATCTAGCAAAATCAAATCCGGCTTCCTTTGAATTTTACTGACTGCTTCTGCTCCGTTATAAGCAATTATTATTTCATATCCACTGATTTCAAAATAATCTTTTAACAGGCTGACTACGTCCGGTTCATCATCAACAATTAGTATTTTATACATGAGGTTTCCTCCACACTATAATATATCAGTGTAGTATATAATTATCAAATTTTTATCAACTTTTATAATCTGTTACAGAGTAAGCGCTCAATAACAGAGTGCCTTTAAATATAATTACAATTCATGAGATA
>CAZEFX010000168.1:0-2329 GCA_964511525.1 uncultured Jutongia sp. | reverse complement strand
GTTCACTCTCTTCAAGAGAAGCGATACCAGCCTTAGCAGATGCAAATACAAATGGGCAGTCAAGCTGTGAATCATCGGCGTCAAGCTCAAGGAAAAGCTCAAGAACCTCATCAACTACTTCATTTGCTCTTGCTTCCGGACGGTCAATCTTATTGATACAAACGATAACAGGAAGCTTTAATTCCAAAGCTTTCTTCAAAACAAACTTGGTCTGAGGCATAGCTCCTTCAAAAGCATCTACAACGAGGATAACGCCGTTAACCATTTTCAGTACTCGCTCTACTTCACCACCGAAATCGGCATGACCTGGGGTATCTATAATATTAATCTTGGTTCCTTTATACATAACGGCTGTGTTCTTGGCAAGAATTGTGATTCCACGCTCACGCTCAATATCATTTGAGTCCATGACACGTTCTGCAACTTCCTGATTCTCACGGAATACACCACTCTGCTTAAGCAGCTCATCAACGAGAGTTGTCTTACCATGGTCTACATGGGCAATAATGGCTACGTTTCTGACATCTTCTCTTTTTTGTTTCATACGAACCTCCAATTATTTCATATAAAGATAACTTTTCGTAACTATGTATTCTTACAGTCTTATCAGTAAATGCTTCGACCTGTTTGTAACAGTTACTATTTTCAAACTTTAACAGTATAACACTCGTCGTTTCTTTTTGCAATGATACAGCCTAAAAAGTGAGAATAAAATAGTAGAAAACATGTACTACTGTATTGGAGCGAACTGTGGCGAAATTTGATAAAAAAATAAGGCAAAAGTTGCAAAGATAACGAAAATGGCTAAAAAGCACGAACGGTTCTTGGAAAAAATGCAGGAATACAGGAATAAGTTGAATGGAAAGGAATATAAATGATAATACATACTAGAAAAAATTCTTAGTGATGCATAAGAAGGGAGAACATATTATGACAGATAAGGTTATTGAAAACAATCAGGTGACAGTGATGGGGGAAATCGTAAGCGATTTTTCTTTCAGCCATGAAATTTTTGGAGAGGGCTTTTATATGGTAGATATCCGTGTAGCAAGACTGTCCGAATCGATGGATATTATTCCGGTCATGGTTTCTGAGAGGCTGATTGATGTAACAGAGGACTATAAGGGCTATATGGTAGTGATTAACGGCCAGTTCCGTTCCTACAACAGACATGAAGAGAGAAAGAATAAGCTGGTATTGTCTGTGTTTGCAAGGGAAATTGAGTTCGTAGAAGAGATTAGCGACAGTATTAAAACCAATCAGATCTTCCTGGATGGTTATATCTGCAAGGAGCCTGTATATCGAAAGACTCCACTGGGAAGAGAGATTGCGGATCTTTTGCTTGCTGTAAACAGACCATATGGTAAATCTGACTATATCCCCTGTATCTGCTGGGGAAGAAATGCAAGATATGCATCAGGCTTCGAAGTTGGGGAGAGATGTCTGGTGTGGGGAAGAATCCAATCCAGAGAATATATGAAGAAAATATCCGAAGAGGATCTGGAGAAAAGGGTTGCTTATGAGGTATCCGTCAGCAAGCTCGAGCTTCCTGAGGAAAACATATAAGTTGCAATTAAGTTGCAATCAGAAGGACTCTGTGCTATCATGTTTGCGTACATAAGCTGCGCAAACATGTGCATAGATGGAGGAAAAACATGGAACAGGGAGTAGTACAGATATATAGTGGGGAAGGACATGGAAAGTCGGCAGCAGCACTTGGGAGAGCAATTCAGGTAGCAAGCAGCGGCAAAAATGTCGTTATTATCAATTTTCTGAAGGGAACGCAGAATGAGGAGTTTTTAAAGCGTTTGGAGCCGGAAATCAAAATCTTTCGTTTTGAGAAAAGCGAAGAGGAATTTGGGCAGCTTTCAGAAGAGAGACAGCAGGAGGAGATTCACAATATTAAGAATGGTCTGAACTTTGCTAAGAAAGTACTCACGACAGGTGAATGTAGTCTTCTTATTCTGGATGAGGTACTGGGATTAATTGATAATGGAATCATTTCCGTAGAAGATTTGAAGCACATCATGGAAGCGAAATCAGATGATGTCAGCATTATCATGACAGGTATTCGCCTAAATGACAGTGTATGTGAACTTGCGGATGAAATTTCAAGAATTGACGCGATGAACTACAAAGTATTCTGTGAAGAATAAAGTTTGGAATAGTTGCGGTTATATACTTGACATAGTATGTAGCATGGTGCTATGATTAGTTAACATCATAAATATTTAGTAAAAGATAGAGGTTGCGTTTTTTATCAGTACTTTTTATGAGGTGGTAGGCACTGATGACTAAAAGGGAAAGGAAAAGACGCCGAAAGAGAAGA
>CAZEFX010000167.1:0-2330 GCA_964511525.1 uncultured Jutongia sp. | reverse complement strand
TACTGGTTCTCTAGTCATGAAAATACCGAAATAGCAGTGCTATTTCGGTATAAAAAATCTTTCTTAACGCTACCTCAAGAAAGGAGAGGTTTGCTGGGAATTACTCCTCAGTCTCTGGCTTAGTTTCAGAGAATTCAATGAAATCGTCTTCAAAGTCATCTTCAAAATCATCATCGAAATCATCCAGATAATCTGGAGTGAAATATTTGTATACTGCAAAAGCAATAGCAGCAACAGCAGCAATTGCACCAATTACTGCAAGTCCAACTAAAATGTTGTTTTTATTCTTTTCCTCCAGCTCCTTTTTATGGATGAGTTCATTGAGTTTTGCTGCATTCAATAAATCTTCTAATTTGTTTGTCATAATTGTACCTCCCGGATAATGCTGAATCTATCAGCAGAATATGTGGACTTCTTCCCTACGAAGTAGTCATTTACAGTTGCTAATCATAATATACTAGAAAGTATATCATATTTTACCTTTAATATCCATATGAAACTGTAACCTTAATCTATCTTTTTTAATTTTGCAAAAGAAGCCATCATTTTGCGGGTATTTCCGTTGTCAAAGGCTACAGTTACCTCATAATCTCCACCAGTTTCTGACAGAGAAGTGACCACACCCTCTCCAAAGCGCAGATGTTTTACTCTGTCTCCTTCCTGATAGGAAATAGAAACGGAGGCTGGTGCTGCTTCCTTCGCAGCGTAGGAAGAACCAAAGCCCTTGGAAATCATTGGATTGTCAGCGAAAAGATTAGCACCGCTTTTTCCAGAATGTCCCTTTTGTTTCGTTTTGTTTTCGGCAGTTGGATTCCAGGTACCAGTGCCATAAGCCTTGGAACCTGCTCCTGTACTTCTAGAGACATAGGCAGAAGGCTTTGGTTTATCGAAAATGGAATTTTGTGCCTGCAAAAATTCTGCAGCACTGTAGCTTCTTCCACCAGAATAATTGTTTTGTTTCTTTGGTGTACCCTGTGAAAACAGAATGCTGGAAGAGGAGTGCAGGGCATTACTGTTGCTGGAATGGAGTAAATACCGTGGAATCTCACTGATAAAGCGGGAAGGACGGTTAAACTGTTGTTCTCCATTGCGGAAACGGCTTCTGGCACAGGAAAGAGACAGCTTCTTCATGGCACGGGTAATACCAACATAACAAAGACGACGTTCCTCCTCCATTTCCTCCTCTGCGGTTTCCGGATCCTCTGCATATACTGCCATGGCTCCCGGGAAGATACCATCCTCCATACCCACCAGATACACATATGGGAATTCCAGACCCTTTGCACTGTGAAGGGTCATCAGGAGCACCAGATTATTACTTTCATCCACATTATCAATATCAGCAACCAGTGCTACTTCCTCCAAGAAACCACTTAAGGTTGGTAACTCATCTTCGCAGTTTTCCTCATAAGTCACTGCTTTGTTAATCAATTCCTGAATGTTTTCTAAACGGTTATTGGCTTCTTCTGTATCTTCCTCCTCCAGCATGGCACGATAACCGGTTTCCACCAGAATCTCCCGGATTAAATCCTCCAGACTGTATTCTGGATTTTCCATGTGACGCTTAAAGGATTCTATTAAGCTGACAAAGGAGCCAAGCTTAGAAGCACTTCTTCCGACACCATCAATATATTCATAATTTTGCAATGCGCCATAAAAACTGGTTTCATGGGTAATGGCATAGCTGGTAATTCGGTCAATGGTGGTGAGGCCGATGCCTCGTTTTGGTACATTGATGATACGTTTTACCGAAATATCATCCAGTCCATTGTCAATGGTACGTAAATATGCCAGCATATCCTTAATTTCCTTACGCTGGTAGAAGTTTACCGCACCAACGATACGATATGGAACATTGTTAGTAATGAGTTTTTCTTCAAATACACGGGACTGGGCATTGGTACGGTAAAGAATAGCAAAATCCTTATAATCCGCTTCTCCCTCCCTTACTGCATGGGCAATGGCATCCGAAATCACACCAGCTTCTTCATATTCATTTTCAAACTGGGTATAATAAATGGAATCTCCCTTGTCCTTTCTTGTCCAAAGGGATTTTTCCTTTCGTTTGGTATTGTTGTGAATCACTGCATTGGCAGCATCCAGAATATTCTGGGAAGAGCGGTAATTTTCCTCCAGACGGATAACCTTACTATGAGGATATTGCTGCTCAAAGTTCAGAATATTCATAATATTTGCCCCACGGAACTTATAAATAGACTGGTCGTCGTCACCTACTACGCATAGGTTCTGTTCCATGCCGCCATCCTCCGATGGGGTATTAGCCATCAGGCTGATTAATTTAAACTGGGCAGTGTTGGTGTCCTGATACT
>CAZEFX010000166.1:0-2671 GCA_964511525.1 uncultured Jutongia sp. | reverse complement strand
GGATAGGCTGTACCACTCTTGCACACTTGGTTGCTGAAAAGATGCGTAATTCCGAGAAAGATGCTTAACAGTTGAGATTGCCACTATTTTGCTATTCAAGTGAGACATATAAACTTTTGATAAGGTTTGAATGACAAAATATGAATGCCATGTCTTACGCAAAGAATACTTGAGAGATAGGAGTTGATTTTTATGACAAAAGAGGATTTTATTTATGTGGGTATTGATTTACATAAGGAGACCCACACCGCAGTCATCATTGACTGCTATAACAACAAACTGGGCGAGATTACCTTTGCCAACAGACCAGCCGATTTTCCTAAGCTGGTAACAAAAGTAAAAAAATGCAATACTGATGCAAAGACCGTAGTTTATGGTCTTGAGAATGCTTACGGTTACGGCAGAGCCTTAGCAGTATGGCTGATTGACAAGGGGGATCTGGTTAAGGATGTAAACACTGCGATATCTCATCGCCAAGCTAAACACAGAGGAGCTATGTACCGCAAGAGTGACAGTGACGATGCGGAAGCCATTGCTCTGGCAACTTTAAATATGCTGGACAAACTTCCGGATGCCTGCCCAAATGATGCCTATTGGTCTTTGGGGCAGTTGGTTCATCGTAGGGACAATATCATGAAACAGAGAACCAGACTGGTGAATCAGTTGCATGAGCAGTTGTGCATTGCGTATCCGTCTTACAAGCAGTTTTTCAATGATATCAGCAGACCTACTGCATTATATTTCTGGGAGCATTACCCATCCAGAAAGTATTTAAAGGGTAAGACTGTGGAAGATTTGCGAAAGGAACTTGTTCCTGTCAGTCATAATAAATGTTCCACTAAGACCTGTGAAAAAATTTTGGATGCGGTAGCCAGTGATAAAGTAAAAAATATCGATTATCAAGATGCCAGAGATATGGTGACTTTAAGTATTGTCAGCGATTTACAGCATTACGATAAACAGCTTGCTGAAATGGATGAAATGCTGGGACAGATGTATAAGATGCTTAAATGTACGCTTACAACCATTCCCGGGGTAAATGTCATCACAGCAGTAAAGATTCTGGCTAAAATCGGTGATATCAAACGTTTTGGTAATGCCAATAAACTGGCACAGTTTGCTGGTATAGCACCGCTTCATTTATCATCCAGCGGTAAAGGTAAAGATTTTGCTACCAAGCAAGGTAACAGAAGACTGCAGGCTACTATTTATTTTCTTGCGATTCAGATGGTGCAGGTATCTTCTAAAGGCACACCAAGAAATCCAGTAGTACGAGCGTACTATGAGAAGCGTAAAGCTGAAGGTAAGACCAGCCAGCAAGCACTGATTTGTATTTCCAGACGGTTAATTAGTATTATTTATGGGATGTTAAAGAACGGTACGGAGTACCGAATGCCAGTAGTGGAAAATACTGGCGAAAATGTATAGTAAAAATGGCAAATATGTGATAGGATTTTAAGCAGATGTAAAGGTCGGCTTTGGAGAGTGTACTCTTTTTTCGATAGATGGGCATCGGCTTGGATAATTATAAGAGTAAAGACTTTATGTCAAGAGTGGTAGTTCGTCTGGTTATAGAGTTAGTGATAGCAGAAGAAATCATATATTAGAAGGTGAGGGACCTACAGACCCTGGACATGGTCCAAATAGAGGGTTTACTGAAGGTGCTTTTCCTGATACTTGGACTGATGATCAAGTGATTTCAGCTATAGAGGATGTTGCCAATAATCCGAACTCGACATGGAAACAATCAACTGGGGCAGGAGCAAGCAATGCACCAATAACTGTCGGAGCACCAGATGTAAATGCACCTTCAATGACTAATAAAGGTACGCCAGTTAGATTTATTGTTAAGGGTCGTAACCATGGATTAAATATAACAGTAATTGTTGAACCACATGGTGAGGGAATAATAACTGGTTATAACAGTGGTAGATAGAGGAGAAAAGATGGATATTCAAGCTTATGAAGAATTTTTACAGATAATTGACTCAATAGCAGTTGGTGAAATGAGTTTTCGGTATGAAGTGGAAACAGAAAGGGGATATCAGATAGTTAAGAGTGCAATAAATGAAGCTAAAGAATTAGGTGGTTTTGGTGAGCGAAGAATTGCTTTAGAAAACTTGTTGGATATTCTTAGTGAAGTTGGACTTTTTCTGTCAATTGAACAGATAAATATTGCAGATAGGGCTTTTGGAAATTCTAAAAATAAGAATGAAGAAATTCTTGTAAATTATTTCAAAAATCATTTAGTAAAGATTTAAATGTAATAACTCCTAGAATTTATTTTGTCTCCACTTAAGGACACCCACCACCTAAAAAATTAACCACGGTCTTTAAATTAATCGGAATGGTTCACATTAATAGTGATGACATCCATCAAGACTAGTTTAAAGACAATAGGGCGAAATTTGCCATATGGGTGTACATAAAGATATCCGAAATCAAAACCGAATTGTTTTTACAGACTTAGATCGCATTGTTTTCATGGCACTTGGTGCTGTGGAGACAATGCGTTTTCTGCATGATAATATTTAGTGTCATAAGGTCAAAAATAATCTCAAAAGGCGATATTTCAGATACAAAAATCGGTCAAAAAAGCGGTAATCCAAAGGAAGATGACGGACAGCTTATCGCTACAACAGACGGAACCGGAGCAGGAGCGGACTTCCAC
>CAZEFX010000165.1:0-2687 GCA_964511525.1 uncultured Jutongia sp. | reverse complement strand
GAGGAATTGTTAGAGATTATCGATTTTTATTTTAAAAGAGATTACAGCCTTATGGTGAATGTTCAAGAGAAAGAGAATATAGAGGAAAGTATTGGAAAACTTTCAAAGAAAAAGGCTGTTATATTAGCAAAAGGATTTGTGCAGGCTGTATATGGAGAGGACGTAAGTGGATGGAAATATAAGATAGAAAAGTACACAACGGATTCTGACAAAGGAACATATTATACTATTCAATTTGAAATCAATACGTCCAAAAAGAAATATATAGCTGAAATTAATAGAGAAACTGAAGAGTGTACGGTGTTGGCGATGGAATATAAGAAGGTATCTCATTATAAAGATGGACATTTTGTTTCATCAAAGGAGATAGAAGAATTACATGAGAATGGATTAGTTATGATTCAAAAAATAAAAAAAGATATATCCTTTGAAAAAATGCAATGCCAATATATGTCACCAGATTCGGAAAGAGTCTCTATGGGAATTTTGGATTTTATTTATTTACAGAATGATCAAAAAGGATATGTCTTTAGATATAGCTTACAGACAAAATGTTTCTTTTTCATTAATAAAGTGGAAAACGTTTCACAATATATGAGTGATTATAAAGATAGAGCGAAACAAAGAGGATGTAAGGTTATGAAAGTTGAGTTGACAAAGAGCAATGTAGCTGAAAAGGAGGCTAATTAAATATGAAAAGATTTTTTAAAGGTATTGTAGCTAGTGCATTATGTGTTAGCTTATTGTGTTCTGCAGGAGTAAAGGCTGAAAGTGTCAATCAACCAACAGAAAATAGTAATTCTGAAGAATTGATAATAGCAGAAATTGCTGTTCCAGAAGAAACTGTTATGACAAATGTAAGCCGAATTATTACAAATGGAGAAGTAGATGGAAATGGTGTGAGATTGCGTGCAAAAGCATCTTCTTCTGCTAGTGTTTTGGAATTAATGTATGATGGTGAGGCCGTAGGGGTCAACCCTGATAAGACAGTAACAAAATCAGGTACAAAGTGGTATTACTTAAAACGTATGAAAACTGGAACCTGGGGATATGCAAATGCCAGTTATATAATTTACTACTAAAATTCATATGAAAAATAAATAAAATACAACATGCTACATTGCTATTACTGGTTAAACACCGGCAACATGTTGATATCGAGATAAACTTATAAATCACAGCAAAGGGTGGATATAGAATCAAAAAAGGGAATGAAGGAAAGCAGATTACAGTAACAGCCGCAATAAAAGAAAAGAGAGGTTCAAAGATTATCCATGACAGAGAAAAGACAAGACATGCTGGAGTTCGCATATATGTGTTCTCCCTTTTATCAAAATCTTATGCAGGAACATCATTTAGAATTTTCCAGAATGAGAAAGGATTGGGACTCTATTCCTATTACAAATAAGACAATGCTTGCGCAGGCAGGAGAAAATATTATTCCATTTTCTTATTATTCAGAAAAAGCAAAAGGAAAGCTGATGGTAAAGCTGGCATCAGGTTCTACCGGAAAGTGTCTCAAGCTTTTCTGGAGTAAAGAGGACTTAAAAAGAGAAGAGGATGCGGTATGGAAATATCGGCAGCTGTGGTATGGGATAAAGCCACAAAGCACGTATTGCTATTTTTATACCTTTGAAAATCATGAAACGAAGGAACGCCAATATCATAATGTAAACCATGGCATGGGTATTCCAAAATGTAATTTTAACAAGGAAAGAGTAAAAGAAATATATGAAAGGCTTCTTTGCTATCAGCCGGAATGGATACAAATTGCCCCTTCCATTGCCTGTGTACTGGCAAAATATATAAGGGAATCAGGCTTAGAAAAAATCGAATCCATAAAATACATAGAGCTTTATGGAGAATTAATTTCGCCACAGGAGAGAGAAGAAATTGAAAATGCATTTGGGTGTATTGCAAGGCGGAGATATGGCTGCAAAGAGGTGGGAACCATAGCCTATGAATGTCCTTATGGAGAAATGCATGTAATGACAGAAAGCGTACATGTAGAGATTTGCAAGGATGGACATGCTGTCTTTGAAGGAATGGAAGGAAACATTATTGTGACATCTATGCAAAATCATGTCACACCATTTGTCCGGTATGATACGGATGACAGGGGAATTCTAGCGAGAAAAAGCTGTAACTGTGGATTGGAAGGAGAAGTCTTGGAAATTACCCGGGGACAGGAAAGTGGATGGATTCAATGGGAAAACGGAGAATGTTTTCATTCTTCTGATTTTGCCAGAGCTTTTCTGAAAATCATGTACCAGAGAGAAGTGGATATGAAACAATATCAAATCATACAGAGAAAATGGGATTATTTTGATATATATATTGTGTCAGAAACAAAGGAGGAAATCATTAGAAGTCATTTTCTTAGAGAGATGGAGAACACACCGCTAAAAGATGCCGTATTTCAATTTCATTGTCTGAATGAAAAGCTTCTTGCCAATAGGGTAAACATGAATACGTCTTTTCGATGTGATGTAAAGGGTTAGAAGAAAATTAAAGGTTAGATATACGATAGTACGGGAAATGGTACAAAGTTTGTATATGAGATTTTTAGCAACAAAAATACGTGAAATAAGGCAGTGCGCATTGTGCTGCCTGAATAACGGAGGACAAGGATGAAAAAAGTATTAACAAAAAACATGCATAATGGAAGGGAGAAAAAATGAAAGCAC
>CAZEFX010000164.1:0-2777 GCA_964511525.1 uncultured Jutongia sp. | reverse complement strand
GTATTAAGGTAATGGATGGTCAGGTACTGGAAGCTGGTGATGAATTAACCGAAGGTAGCGTAAATCCACATGATATTCTTGCTATTAAGGGTGTACGTGCAGTTCAGGATTATATGATTCGTGAAGTGCAGCGTGTATACCGTCTGCAGGGTGTAGAAATCAACGATAAGCATATCGAGGTAATTGTACGTCAGATGCTGAAGAAAATCCGTATTGAAAACAACGGAGATTCTAACTTCCTGCCAGGTGTAATGGTAGATCTTCTGGATTATGAAGATGCAGTTGAAAAGTTAACTGCAGAAGGAAAAGAGCCACCAGAAGGAAAGCAGGTAATGCTGGGTATTACAAAGGCAGCTCTTGCTACCAATTCCTTCCTGTCAGCGGCATCCTTCCAGGAAACCACAAAGGTTCTTACAGATGCAGCTATTAAAGGAAAGGTTGATCCATTAGTTGGTCTGAAAGAAAACGTTATTATTGGTAAGCTGATTCCAGCAGGTACTGGTATGAAACGTTATCGTTCTGTTAAGCTTGACTGTGATGAAGCAGCAGAATTAGCCATTGCAGAGCGTCGTGCAGCAGCTAACGGAGTAAAAGAAGAGGAAGAGAAGAAAGAATCTGAGACAACAGAAGTAAAGGAAGTAGAAGGTGAAGTTGTATATGCTACTTCTACGGAAGAGTCATCAGAAGAATAATTCTATTGATCCTTTTGAAAACTTTCTATATATAAGAAACGCTTTGGGAATTCCCGTTTCCCAAAGCGTTTTCTTTTTTTGGATTTATACTATTATTTGTCAAATCCATAGCAGACCTCATTAAAAGCCTTTTCCTGCATTTTCACACACACCATAAACATATCATTGAAAATAACATAGCCATCTTCTAAGCAAGACAGACTGATGGTTATGCCATCGGTTTTGTGAAATTTTAAAATACAAATGGTTTTTTTGATATATCTTCATAATTCGCACCATTTTCATCTTCGGATAGAATAGCTTCAATAGGAAAAAACTTTCCCTTGTTAAGACTATCTACAAATTCAGTAAGAATATCTTGGGAAGCATCATCGAAAACCCTGACCACTTTTTCAGATTCCGAAGACCAATCCGCATAGGACTGGTAGGTTACTTTATTATAGTTGCCTGCAAGATGCAGACGGTCCTCAAAGAGGTCAGCACCATGTTTTAAATTAATGTCATTATCATTAATTAAGGGAGTGAAGGAATGGGAGGGTTCATCGATGTGAGCCTTAAAGCCTATCATAAAATCAGTGTCATATCCCTTTACGGTATAAAGCTTTCCTTCGATGTTGCTGGCAAAATCCACATAACAGTCCTTTTCCGACCACTCATCTAATAAGCCGGTACAGGTTCCAAGATATTCTCCAAGCAGAGAATCGTCTCCCCCCTCAGAAGCCGTCAGTCCAATATAGCAGCGCCCGTTGTAAACCGCTAGAGGTGCTCGCCAGCTATAGGCAACTCCTTCTTGTTTTACAAGATATAGTTCCTTTCTTGGGATGTACACACCAACCTTTCTGTTAAAAAAGACATAGGTAATCATTGCTGCACATAGGATAACAGCAATTGCTGCACGGAAAACCCTCTTTCTTCTATTATAAGGAAATATGGTTCTGGGTCATATTAAAATAGTCTGCCATTTCTTTAATAGAGGCACAGAACCAGTATCTTTGTACAAATATTTTACGGCTTTTCGGATTCAATGTAGCTAGAAAGCGGTTAATTTCTTCCCCCAGTTCCTTTGCGGAAATAATATCTTCTAGTGATTCTGAGGAAAAAACATCACCTAGTTCTTCCATAGAAACATCAAAACGGCTGTCTCTTTTTTGTGCGGTGTTATATCTGTATTTTTTCAGAGAAATATTACGGGCAATTTGACATACAAAAGCTTGAAGCAGGGTTGGCTTTTGCGGAGGAATGGTATTCCAGACTCCGAGATAGGTATCATTCACACATTCTGCAGCATCTTCATGATTGTTTAGAATGCCATTAGAAATGTAATACACCAATTTTCCATATTTATTGGCCAATTCTGTAATTGCCCGTTCTGATCTTTTCCAAAACAGTGATACAATTTTTGCATCTTCCATAAAATCTCCTCCCTTGTAATGGTATTCACCTATTATATACCTATTTTATATAAAATCTTACAGGAAATGTATAAATAACTCAAATTATGGAAATCTATTTTAGAGAAGGAACAAAAAACTTCGCTTATGCAAAATTCATGCAACCCTCTATAATATTAGCTATAAGCCTTTTCAGAGAATGATTTTTCATTTAGGACAACAAAATCAAAAAGAAAAATAAAAAAAGTGTTGACAAAATAGAAAGTGGCTGATAGAATAATATTCGTTGTCGCCCTTGAGCAGGTGATGCAAAAGGAGTGACAAAATAACATGAAGTTCTTAAAAAAAGAATTTCAAAATAAAATAAAAAAAGTGTTGACAAAGAAAGATAAGCGTGATAAGATATATCTCGCTGACGCAAAAAGTCAGCACAAGCGAAACTTGATAATTGAATAGTAAAACAACCCTGAAAATTCTAAAAAAAAGAAGGATTCACTTCTTAAAAAATGAATTTCAAGATTGTTCTGATAAAAACATGCTTTTATCAGAAGCGAGACGAACCCAAAGGCAAATCAAAGATTAGCCTTGAGGTAAATCAAAACGGACTAGCCAAAGTTTAACTAGGCTGGAACAAACTTAAACATGAGAGTTTGATCCTGGCTCAGGATGAACGCTGGCGGCGTGCCTAACACAT
>CAZEFX010000163.1:0-3134 GCA_964511525.1 uncultured Jutongia sp. | reverse complement strand
TATATAACCTGTGTCTCAATACAGAGAAGGTGATGGAAATGTTTTCAAAGGAATTGAGGGAATTAGACCGAAATACAGTCCAGTATATGATGGATGAGATGCAGGACACCATAGATGAGCAGAAAGAAAAAATAGAGGAACAGAAGGATAAGATTAGCGAAATGCAGGAGGCTATAGATGAGAAAGAAAATTCTATAAACGATATGCGGACTGCAATAGATGAGCAAAAAAATACTATAAATGATATGCGTAGCATCATAGATGAACAGAAAAATATGATTGATGAATTGCAAAGAAGAATTCGAGTTGTAGAAGAGACTTAGAAGAAATATGTTTCTAGACAAATTTAATATTTATAAAAGAGGAGTATTAAGTGCAGTGTATGTGCATTTTAATACTCCTCTTTATATACTAAAGGTATAGGTTAGAAAAATGGAAAATGAAATACAGGGGCTCTGAGTATAATGGATATATGATTGTAAATAGAGTGGGAAGTATACTCAATGAAAGGATGGAAAGAAGTATGAAACACAAAAAACAATGGATTGCCCTTGTGGTAGCGGCGGCTATGGTAATAGCGCCAGTATCTGAAACTGGAGTGGCTAAGGCAGCAGGAAAAACGCAATTAAGCAAAACGTCTGTCACCTTGAAAGAAGGGAAGAGTACGACCCTTAAGCTGCAAAAGAACAAAAAGAAAGTAAAATGGAGTGTCAGCAAAAAGAAGATTGTAAGTTTAAAAGTGAAAAACAAAAATACAGTAACTATCACAGCGAAGAAAGCAGGAAAGGCAAAGGTAGTTGCCAAGGTGGGAAAGAAAAAATACACCTGTAATATTACGGTAAAGGCAAAGAAAAAAAATGAGGAAGGTGCAACCCAGACACCAGCATTAACCACCCAGACCCCTACAGCTACAGCACCTATCGTTAATACGCCTGCAACCAATGCACCGGGGAACTCTGTGATACCATCAGTGACTCCGGGAACCACAATACCGCCAACAGGAACAACAAAGCCTGCAGATGCAGAAACTACAGCAGTACCGCCAGTGATGACACCAAATCCAGACAGCAAAACAGGTCTGATAGCAGGTGCAGCTAGCACAGATAGAAGAGTACAGGGGATTTCTGTGTATAGTAAAGGCGAAGTGAATTTGATAGAAGTTTTTGGTAACTTTAAGGACATTCAGACGGTTTATAATTCCATAGGATATGCTTATAGTAATGATGACGTAGAAGTGGTTTCAACAAACTATAGCTCTGAATCGTATTTTAGTGACACCACTCCGGGGTATTATCAGATTCAGGTGAAGGGGACTTTGGATGGAGAGGAAGTAACCCAGACATACTTTTTAGGAAGAGCAGGAAGATTTTGGTATACCGAGGCAGAAGTTGATTCGGAAGAAGATACAATTCGATTGACAGATTATAATGGATGGGCAAAACAGCTTGCAATACCAGAGAAGTTAGATGGAAAAAGAGTGACAGTGATTGGTTCAATGGTTTTTAATAACTGTGATGAAATGACTGAAGTAGTGATACCAGAAGGGATGGTGGAAATTGGACGTTATTCATTTTCTCATAGTGATAATTTATCTGAGGTTCAGATTCCAAATAGTGTAGAACGATTTGAACGTAATGCATTTAATAATACAAAATGGTTGACTAAGCAACGAGAAAATGCGGAAGATGGTTTAGTCATAATAAATAATGTATTGATTGATGGACAAAATGCAGGAAACGAAGTTATTGTACCGGATAATGTAATTGCGATTGGAGGAGGGGCATTTTGTGTCTGTGACGATTTAAATTTTATTTCGTTACCAGATGGGATAACAAGTATTGGCGCAGAGGCTTTTCATGGATGTAAGAAGTTAGAAGAAATTATATTGCCAGATACTATTGTGGAAATTGGGTTTGAAGCATTTTCCTATAGCGGTTTGCAAACTGTGGAATTACCAGAGGGAATTACGAAAGTTGAGTATGGTACATTTTTATGGTGCAGTAATTTGCGGACAGTAATATTGCCAGATAGTGTAACAAGTATTGGGGAAAACACATTTATGCAGTGTACATCGTTATCAGAAATCACCTTACCAAAGAGCCTGACTAGTATTGGAAATTATGCGTTTAGTACTTGTACATCGTTATCAGAAATTACTTTACCGGAAAATTTGATTCATATTGGAGGTTCAGCTTTTGATAGCTGTTCTGGGTTGGAAGAAATCATATTGCCGGATAATTTGTCAGAGATTGGTTCTGCAGCATTTGAAGGAACCTTATGGATGACAGAGTTAATGGAAAATGCGGAAGATGGTTTAGTGATTGTAGATAAATTCTTAATAGATGGAAGAAGGGCAGGAACCCAGGTGGCTGTGCCAGAAGGAGTGTCTTATATTGCAGGCGGAGCATTTCGTGGTGCCAGTGTAGCTGCTATTACCTTGCCGGAAGGAGTGACTAGTATTGGTGAGAATGCGTTTAACTTATGTACGGGACTAACTTCTATTCAAATACCAGAGGGAGTCACTAGCATTGGAGCAGGTGCATTCTCAAGTTGTTATAGCTTGACTTCTGTTAATTTACCAGATAGTCTGACTAGCATTGGGAATTTAGCGTTTGCGTTTTGTAATGCTTTGAGTTCTATTATCCTACCTAAGGGAGTTACTAGCATTGGAAATAATGTCTTTTCAATGTGTAGCGGATTAACCTCCATCACTTTACCAGAGGGTTTAACAGCGATAGAAGATAGTACCTTTATGGGATGTAGCAAGTTAACGTCCATCTCTGTTCCAAACAGTGTACAGAGCATTGGCAGCTATGCATTTGGTTTTTGTAATAGCTTATCGGAAATATCCTTACCAGATAATTTAACAAAAATTGGACAATCTGCTTTTTATTGTACTGGTATAACTTCTATTTCTCTTCCAGAGGGATTAACTTCAATAGAAAAATATGCATTTTCTGCTTGTAACGGTTTAAAGGAATTGGAGATTCCAGAAGGTGTAAAAGAAATTGGTGACGCTGCCTTTCCTTCAAGTGAGGATTTTACCCTTAAGGTAAAGGAAAATTCTTGTGCACATACCTATGCATTAGATAATGATATTAACTATTCTATTATAAAATAATACAGTATCTTAC
>CAZEFX010000162.1:0-3182 GCA_964511525.1 uncultured Jutongia sp. | reverse complement strand
CTATACTATAGAATAGATTTTTTTAACTTTGATTGTTAGTATGGAGGCATATTTTGAAATATTTTTATAAAATTTTTGGACTATTTGTTTTATTTGGATTATCAATTTTCCTATTTAGCCGTAATATTCCTGATATTACAGTGGGAACGGCTACTGCTACCAGCTTGCAGGATTCAACCTTTCCCATTATGTATCTTCAATTAAATAAATACACGGTAAATACTTTACATGGCTACAGCAGTGAATTAGATAGTGGAAAGGTCAGAGAATCCATTACACCACTGGATAGTTCCAAAAGCTTTATGGTTAAAATCAGTGAAAATGAATCTACCATAAAAAAATTAGATTATGAGCTGAAGGATATTGGCAATGACAAAATTATGTTATCCAATTCCTTAACTGCTTTTTCCAATGAAAAAGATTATAAAACAGCTGCTATCAAATTAGATACGGCATTGAATACCAGTACAGAATATGGATTGAAAATTACTTTAACCACAAACTACAGTAAAAAAATCCATTTCTATACCCGTATTAAATACTATGACAGCGATTTTTATTTAAAAGAAAAACTGGATTTTGTTAATGCTTTCCATGATGCAACCTTTGGAAAGAAAAAATCCTTAGATATTGAAACCTATTTAGAACCAGATGGCTCGGATGACAGTACCCTGGCTAATGTAAATATTCATTCCAGCTACAAAATGATTACCTGGAATAAATTAAAACCGGAAATCATTACTCCATGTATCCCAACCATTAAGGAATTAAATATAGAAACTGCTGCCATTGAACAGGCTTACTATGTAAGAGCAAAAACGGATTCTGGTACAGAAACCTATCAGGTAAAAGAATTTTATCGTGTACGCTATACCAGCGATCGAATTTATCTGTTATATTTCCAACGTACCATGGAGGCAGTTTTTGATCCGGAGCTGACTTCTCTGACCCGAAGCGAATTTAAGATTGGTATTACAAATCAAAAGGATTTGGATATTACCTCTAATGAAGATAAAAATAAAGTGGCTTTTGTGCGAAATGGCTCCCTTTGGTACTATGACTTAGAGAAAAATAAGCTGAATCAGGTATTCTCCTTTATTCAAAATTCCCAAGATTATCTTAGAGACTACTATGACCAGCATGATATCCGGATTCTTAGTATTGATAATGATGGAACCATTCAATTCATTGTTTATGGCTATATGAACAGTGGCGACTACGAAGGACGGGTTGGTATTCTCTTATACAATTACCTTCCGGAGGAAAATCAGATTAATGAGCGTGTTTACATTCCTTTAACAACTACCTACCAGCAGTTAAAAGAGGACTTTGGAAGCTTTTGTCATGTAAACAAAAAGGAAGTATTTTATTTCTCATTAAACGATATTGTTTATGCCTATAATATTACTTCCCGTAATTACGAAATATTAACGAAAAATGCATCCAGTGATAATTTTGCCATGCTGGAAAATGCCAGATGTTTTGTCTGGTCCAATGCTACAAAAAATAAACCTGCATCCTCTATTACGATTCTGGATTTGGAATCAGAAAATAGAATTAAGGTAAACGCAAAAGAAAATCAAAGCATTAAAGTATTAGGAACCATTGAGTCCAATATTGTATACGGTTTTGTACACAATTCGGATATCTATCAATCCACTGGCGGTGAACAGATTTCTCCTGTTTATAAAATGATTATTGCAGACTGTCAGGGAAATGTACTGAAAGAGTACTATTCAAAAAATGTATACATTACTAAGGCAAAGGTAGACGATAATATTATCCGTTTAAAACGTGCGAAGAAGGCAGGAGGCATGTTCCGTAAGATTTCTGACGACAGTATCCAGCATCAGAAAAACGATGATGTGAAGTCCTTTGATTTAACCTCCCGTGTTACGGACAAAGCCTTGACAGAAAAGTATATCCGACTGCCATCCGGTTTTGTAATGGAGAAAAAACCAGCTACCACCTCTACCAAGTATGTGATGGTTACAGAAAATACTACCCTTCACCTGCCTGACTCACCAAAGAACAATGCTTTGAAATATTATGTATATGCCTTTGGTGAAATTACAGATTCTCTGGACAATGCTGGAGAAGCAATCCAGCTGGCTGACCAGCAAATGGGTGTTGTAATGGATAATCAGTCCCATATTATCTGGGAACGTGGAGGTAAATTTAATAGCAAAACCCTTTCCAATATAATGAAAACTACTTCTACCAGTGCAGGTTCCAGTAAGAAAGCCTGTGTACAAATGCTTCTACAGTCTGCCCAGGTAACCACTTCTGCATCCCAGCTAAAAGGAAGTTCTCTTATGGATATGCTGAAGGATCATCTGGCTACTCCTGTAAACCTTACAGGCTGTACTGTAGACGAAGTTTTATATTTTGTAAGTAATGAAAAACCAGTTATTGCAATGAAAAATAATAATCAGGCTGTTTTAATTACTGGTTATGACAGCACCTATGTAACCTGGTACGATCCATCTACCGGCGCCAGCTCCAGAATTTTATTAAGCAGCGCAGAAAGTTATTTTGAAGAAGCAGGATATATCTTTGTTAGTTATATTTAAGTGAAATAGTATTTATCCACAGAAAGGATGAGACTTAAAAAATCCCATCCTTTCTTACTTTCCATATTTCTTATAAAATGCAATATACAGAATAACCAATTTTTCTTCTTTTCTATCTTTCAGATTTTGTTCAGTATTGGTAATAGCCTTTTCCTAAGAATTGCGCTACAATAAAAAAGCTTTGAAGTGGAGAAAGGACAAATTTATGAAACACTTTTCTTTCCACAATATAAAAAGATGGGTTACTTTCGTTACTTCATTTTATTTTCTTTCCGTAGTCTGTCTTTTATTTTCTTCATTTAATGACAAATATTCCTTTTTTAAGCCCTTTGGACAACTAGCCCAAGCAGCTGAGCTTTCTGAGGATTCTATTTCTAATGCCATACCTATTATTAGAGATTCCTTATATCAAAACACATTTTCACCAAATACAAAACACTACTACTGCCTTTATTCTGGCACAAAGAAGGAATCTATTTTAATTACTGTTCATTCCAAAAAAAATATTTCTTTATCTTTTAAATTATATGACAGTTCAGGTAAGAAAATTTCGCCTGCTTCCTATAATTTTCTTTCATCGGGAAAGGAGATTCAGCTATACTATAGCTT
>CAZEFX010000161.1:0-3254 GCA_964511525.1 uncultured Jutongia sp. | reverse complement strand
GGTGAGTGAGAATCATGCGATGCGTGTCTCGACAGGTGTATTGAATGAGATTATGGCGGAAGCGGTTGCAATGCAGCAGCCACCTTCCGATAAAGGAAAGCGGCTTCGTATTTACTATGTGACACAGGTATCGGTTAAACCGCCAACCTTTGTTGTATTTGTAAATGATAAGGAGTTAATGCATTTTTCCTACACCCGTTATCTGGAGAATCGGATTCGTGAAACCTTTGGATTTAGAGGTACAGCTTTAAAATTTATTACCCGTGAGAGAAAGGAAGAGCAGAAATGATAACAGCAAGAATCATCGCAGTGGTAATCGGATATGTGTTTGGATTATTCCAGACAGGTTATTTTTACGGAAAAAGTAAGGGCATAGATATTCGTAATGAAGGAAGTGGTAATGCAGGAACCACAAATACCTTACGAGTGTTAGGCTGGAAAGCAGGACTCATTACTTTTCTTGGAGATGGTTTTAAAGCAATATTTGCAGTACTTTTGGTAAAATTACTTTTTCGGGAAAAGTATGCAGAAGGAATTATGATATTAGAGCTTTATGCCGGTTTTGGTGCAGTGTTAGGTCATAATTTCCCATTTTACATGAAATTTAAAGGTGGAAAAGGAATTGCCTGTACAGCGGGAATGATTGCGGCAGTATGTCCGCTGGCAGTTCCGGTTTGCCTGATTTTATTTGTAGGAACAATTGCAATTACAAGATATGTGTCATTAGGTTCCATTTTTGTGGTAACTGCATATCTGATTCAGGTAATTATTTTTGGACAGACGGGAATTCTTGTTTTAGAAGCTTCCTATCTGCCGGAATTCTATATTATCAGCGCCTGCTTTACCATAATGGGCTTATGGCGGCATAAAGCAAATATAAAGAGACTTTTATCCGGAACGGAAAATAAGTTTGGTGTAAAGAAAAAAGAAGAAAAATAGTGTTCAGAAACTTTTGAATGCGTGACAGAAAATGAATGACAGGTTAGATGACGGCATTTAGGGAACACAGCCGGAAATCGGAAAGGTATAAGAAAAATGGCAAATGTTGCAGTAATTGGCGCAGGAAGCTGGGGAACAGCGTTAGCAAAGGTATTACATACCAATGGGAACAAAGTAACTATCTGGTCTATTATGGAGGCTGAGATAACAATGCTTCGTGAAAAGCATGAGCATTTAGATAAGCTTCCGGGTGTAAAGCTTCCTGAGGATATGGTGTTTACAACAGATATAAAAGAAGCAATCGATGGAAAAGAATATCTGATTCTTGCAGTTCCTTCTGTATTTACAAGAAGCACTGCAAAAGCGATGGCTCCTTATGTAAAAGAAGGACAGGTAATTGTCTGCGTGGCAAAGGGAATTGAAGAAAATAGTTTTATGACAATTTCAGAAGTGGTAGAAGATGAGATTCCTACAGCAGAAGTTGCGGTTATGTGCGGACCAAGCCATGCAGAAGAAGTTGGAACAGGTCTGCCTACAACGGTTGTGGCTGGAGCGAAAAAGCGCACAGTAGCAGAGGGTATCCAGGATATCTTTATGAATGAAGTATTTCGTGTTTATACCAGTCCGGATGTACTGGGAATGGAATTAGGCGGTTCCTTAAAGAACGTGATTGCATTAGCAGCAGGTATGGCAGACGGACTCGGCTATGGAGATAATACCAAAGCAGCCCTTATTACCAGAGGAATTTCAGAAATGGTGCGTTTAGCGGAAGAAATGGGGGCAAAACCGGAGACATTAAATGGTCTTACCGGTATTGGTGACTTAATTGTTACCTGCGAAAGTAAGCACAGCCGTAACCGTAAAGCCGGAATGTTAATCGGACAGGGATATACCATGCAGCAGGCAATGGATGAAGTAAAAATGGTAGTGGAAGGTGTTTATTCTGCGAAAGCAGCCATTGGTCTTGCAAAAAAATATAGCGTGGATATGCCGATTATTGAAGAGGTAAACCGTGTATTATTCGAAGATAAGTCTGCGAAGGACGCTGTGAAGGATTTAATGCTTCGTGATAAGAAGATTGAACATAGTAATTTAGAGTGGGAAGCGTAAAGAGAAGCCCGCAGTGCAAACGTGCATTGTGGGTATTCTTTTGTCGGTAAAAAAGGAGTATAACATAATGGAAAAAGAAACAATTAAGATTAAATATCATTCCAATGAGATTGAGAAACTGACCTATATTGATGGGAAAAGTGACTGGATTGATTTGCGTGCGGCAGAGCATGTTGTTATGAAAACCGGAGAATTTCATCTGATTAAGCTGGGAATTTCCATGCAGCTTCCAAAAGGCTATGAAGCAGTAATTGTACCAAGAAGTTCGACCTATAAGAATTTTGGAATTATTCAGACAAACCATATGGGAGTGATTGATGAAACCTATTGTGGTGATAATGACCAGTGGATGATGCCGGCATATGCATTAAGAGATACAGAAATTAATGTCAATGACCGTATCTGTCAGTTCCGCATACAGAAGCACCAGCCGGTAATTTCCTTTGAAGAGGTAGATTTTCTGGGAAATGAAGACCGTGGGGGTATTGGAAGTACTGGTGTGAAATAAGGAAATAAATGGAAACTTTCTAAAAGAAGTCTAAAGTTTAGTTCGTCAAACTGCTTAGAAAAAACATAAAAATCCGTCAAGATGACGAAGAATAGAAAAAATGTCCAAAATCACTGTAACATTACACAAAAAAAGAAAAATTCTTTGTGTAGCTGACATATGGTGTTTTTGGGCGTTTTTTTGTATAGTAGACATATCGAGAAACGAACACATTTTTTAGGAGGAAGAAACACAATGGCAAGTTTATCATTAAAGAACATTTGTAAAGTTTATCCTAACGGTTTTGAAGCTGTTAAGGATTTCAATCTTGAGGTAGAGGATCAGGAATTTATCATTTTCGTAGGACCATCTGGATGTGGTAAATCTACAACATTACGTATGATCGCTGGTTTGGAAGAAATCTCTTCTGGTGAATTCAAAATCGACGGTAAAATCATGAACGACGTTGAACCAAAAGACAGAGATATCGCAATGGTATTCCAGAACTACGCTTTATATCCACATATGACAGTATTTGATAACATGGCATTCGGATTAAAGTTAAGAAAAGTTCCAAAGGATGAAATCAAGAAAAAAGTAGAAGAAGCTGCTAGAATTCTTGACCTTGAGAAATTATTAGATCGTAAACCAAAGGCTTTATCTGGTGGTCAGAGACAGCGAGTTGCTATGGGACGTGCAATCGTTCGTAATCCTAAGG
>CAZEFX010000160.1:0-3327 GCA_964511525.1 uncultured Jutongia sp. | reverse complement strand
CTCCACCGGACGTTATCCGGCATCCTGCCCTATGAAGCCCGGACTTTCCTCACCTACGGTCTTTCGACGCAATCATGCAAAGCATGACTGCTGTCCGGCATGCCGGACACTTGTAGCCGCGATCATTTGTCCTACTTATTTTATTATCAAATATCTGGTCACAACCGTTAAACAATATACACCATTTTTTTATGTTTCGCAAGGCTTATCCAGCCAAAAAATTATTCCATTTTCAACTTAATCGTTTACTATACGTGGAAACAGCTTCCACCAATAAATTCACGTATAATGGAATTTTGATTAATGCCATCTGCTGACAACGGAAGGAAATAATCTAAAAACTTAAGCAGTCGTTTTGCTTCTAAGTATTCCGGAGATTCCTTATCAATAGAAAATAGTAATGGCTCTGCATAAATCTTCAATACTGCCAATTCATAAATCAATGCAGAATTGAACATCACATCTGCCCCTTCCTGGAATGGGAAAATATATTTCTCCTCTCCACGTCTTACGGAATCCCACATAGCAATGGTTTCCTTCGCACCGGTACCACGGGTTCTGGCATCCCTTACAATTCTTCTGATAAGTCTTCCATCTGTGGTTGGCAGACAATTATGTTCATCAATATTTAACTGGGTCAATGCACTAATGTAAATTTTAAATTTACTTTCCACCGGAAGAGAATGGGATAACTTATCATTTAATCCGTGGATTCCTTCTATTACAAGTACATCCTCTTTTCCCAGCTGCATAATTTTATCCTTATATTCTCTTTTTCCTGTCTTAAAATTAAATATTGGAAGATTTACTCTTTTTCCTGCCAGAAGTTCATTCATATCATGATTAAAAAGCTCTACATCCAATGCCTCTAAGCATTCCAAATCCAATTCGCCATTCTCATCTCTTGGACATAAGGTTCTGTCACAATAATAATCATCCAACGGGAATGGATGAGGTTTTAAGCCTCTTGCTGCCAGCTGAATGGAGAGACGATGAGAAAAGGTAGTCTTTCCCGAAGATGACGGTCCTGCTATCATAATAAATTTCCGGTCTCCTGCCGCCACAATCTCATCCGCCAGTTTTCCGATACGCTCTTCAAACAGTGCTTCCTGAGTTAGTATCATCTCCTGGGTTCTGCCCTGTGAAATCGCATCATTTAGCGCCCCGATGGTATCAATTTCCAACATTTTGCCCCAGTCTCTTGAGGATTTTAATGTATGGAATAATTTCACCGACGGATTAAATTCCGCCACCTCTTTAGAATTCTTATCCGGGAACAGCAGCATAAATCCATCTTCATAACAAATCACATCATAGTATCTGAGATATCCGGTAGACGGAACCATGAAACCATAAAAATAATCTTTATAATTATCTAAATCATAAATATTCACACGGGAGCTTCGTCTGTAACGGAATAATTTTTCTTTATCTTCCATTCCAAGTCTTCCAAAAAGAGCAATCGCTTCGTCTGTATTAATATTTTCTTTCTTAATTTCAATGTCTGCCACTACAAGCTCATACATCTCATTCTTCAGATTCTTAATTTCCTGCTCTGTCGGCTTTACCCTTGTTCCATCTTCTTTTCTGATTAATTCACAATAGTATCCCTGTCCTAAAGAGTATTTCACCTTTACTCTGATTCCCTCTTTTCCCCAGAGATTATGGACTGCCTTCTGCATCAGGAGTGTTACACTTCTGCGATAGGCTTTTTTCCCCATCTTGTTCGTGACTGTCAGAAATTCTAACGTTCCATCCGCTTCCACCTTTTTATTCAACTCTCTTAGTCTGTTGTTAAAAAGAACTAAAACGATTTCGTCCGAATACTGCTCCTGATAATCCCCGGCGATTCTAATAAAGCTGGTGCCATATGGGTACACTTTCTCTTCCCCATTAATCTGTAGTAAAACCTGTCTTTCTTCCATAAATGAGCCCTCCCTCTCATATTATATACATTTCTCCAATCTTCAACTCTTACTACCCATAAATAGGAGTTTTTTCCTATGCCTATATTCTTTATTATAATGAAAAAGAAGGTCAGTTGCAAACTATATTATTTGCAACTGACCTTCTATCCTTTACAGGCTGTGAATAAAAATCCAAAGCCTTCTTAAAATCTTATTCAAAAAGACGAAGTGCTTCCCGGTTATCCTTAAGTATCTGTTCCACTTCCTGTATTCTTTGGCTAATTTTCTCAGAAACAGGCTGTTTTTTCAAATTCTCATAGATGTCACAGTACTGCTTTTCTTCCTTTTCCAGATATGTTTTTAACACCGGATGTTTTCTTTGTAAAAGCAATCCACCATAGAGACAATATAAACGTTGTTCTGTAACAGATAGCTTTTCAAAATGTGCTTTTGTCTGCTCCGGTGTCACATAGCGCACCTTCATCATAGGGTAGAACTTGTCCTCTTCTAAAATCATATCCTCTTCTATCGTCTCATATCCTTCTGCAATCAGATACTCCCGGACACGTTCTAATTCTGACTGTGGCTGTAATACTAGTTCCCGGGCTGTTTTACATATTTCTTTTCCATCCTCTAAAATATGCATTACAAGTCCACCGCCCATACCTGCCACAAGAATCGTATCTGCCTCTCCCTTGGCAAGTGCTGCTACGCCATCAGAAAGCCGGGTCTGTATGTAGTCACCCAATCCATATAATGCGATATGCTCCTTTGCCCGCTCTAATGGTCCTGCATTTACATCCATAGCAATTGCAGAGGCAATCTTCTTCTGCTGCAACAAATAAATTGGCACATAACCATGGTCTGTTCCAACATCTGCTAATCTATTCCCTTCTGTAACAAGGGCAGCGGCAGCCATCAGACGATTTGACAGCTTAAGCATTACTCTAAGTAATCCTTTAATTTACGGCTTCTGCTTGGGTGACGAAGCTTACGAAGCGCTTTTGCCTCAATCTGACGGATACGTTCACGAGTAACGTTAAATTCCTTACCTACTTCTTCTAAGGTTCTTGCACGTCCATCCTCTAATCCAAAACGAAGAGTAAGTACCTTCTGCTCTCTTTCTGTTAATGTTCCTAATACTTCCTCAAGCTGCTCTTTTAATAAAGTAAAAGCTGCTGCTTCTGCCGGAACCGGAACGTTATCATCCTGAATAAAGTCTCCTAAATGGCTGTCTTCTTCTTCACCAATTGGTGTTTCTAAGGATACCGGCTCCTGAGAAATCTTTAAGATTTCACGTACACGTTCTACCGGCATGTTCATTTCTGCTGCAATTTCTTCCGGGCTTGGCTCACGTCCTAACTCCTGAAGCAGCTGTCTGGAAACACGAATCAGTTTGTTGATGGTTTCTACCATATGA
>CAZEFX010000159.1:0-3363 GCA_964511525.1 uncultured Jutongia sp. | reverse complement strand
TGCATAAGTATCTGTATGCTAATGCCAATCCGGTGAAGTATACCGACCCGACGGGATATTTCTCACTGGCAGACTGCAGCATGACCCAGGCAATCCAGTCTAATTTACAGACCATCCACAACATGAAGTCTTTGCAGAATATCATGAAATGGGCAGATGCCATGACAACAGCGTATGATACCGCTACACAGATAAAGGATGTGATGCTGGGCGGTGGAAGCATTGTGGATGTCATTGGCTCCTTATTAAAGGGTGTTGCCATTGGTTTTATGACGGATGGCATGTGTAAGCTGGGTCTGGGGTTTGTCCTGAAACCAATCATGACAGTATTCGGTCTGGGCAGTCAGGTAGACCAGATACAGGAAGCAATAAAAAGTGGAAAACCAGATCAGATTGCAGTAGCATTTGTGCAGCTTATCTGTATGCTGTTTGGTCTCACCAGCCAGTGCTTCACAGGAGATACGTTGGTGTCCACAGAAACAGGACTGCGTCCAATCAAAGAAATCCAAGTAGGGGACTATGTCTGGGCAGAGGATACAGAGACTGGCGAGATTGAACTGAAAAAAGTTTTAGCGGTATCTGTAACGGAGTCTGATACGTTAGTTCATGTCACTACAGAGAATGGAACGAAGATTGACACTACAGAGAATCATCCGTTCTATGTGGAAGGCAAGGGCTGGATTGCTGCGGCTGAACTGAAATCTGGTGATGTGCTTCATACGAAGGATGGAGAAACCGAGACTGTTTCAGGAGTAGAAGTTGAAAAACTGGAGGAAGCGGTTAAGGTTTATAATCTGGAGGTTGAGGATAGTCATACTTATTATGTGTCGGCGGATAAGGTGTTGGTGCATAATAAGTGTTTCGATAATGATATATATGAGGATGAAATAGTTGTTAATGATATAACAGTGCAGGGGATAGCAGAGGTTGAAGTTGATAATGATATATTGATTTTGAAAGATATTGCTGTATATGCAATCGGTGGAGACGTTAAGGGAGAAATAGGAGTGAAGAATATAATGGCTTGAGTGAAAAATGTTATAATAAAAGCCAAAGAAGAGGGATTTTCGGAATTACGATTAAAAGGTAAACGTGTTCAGAATTCTTCCTCGGCTAATCCGGGAAATATCACTGATATGCGCTTTGAATTATAAATCAGGAAGGAGATATATGATAAATTGTGAAAAAATATGCCAATTAATTTATAAACAAAAAAATCAAGAGGCATATAAAATTGCATTAGATTACTTGAATGAACCACAAGAAGGAATTCAAGAAATATTAAGATTACTGTATTTAAAAGATATATATTTTCGTTTAAAGGATAAAAAAAATGTGATAATTTATGGAAAGTTAGAAATAGAAGCTTTTTTGAATTATTCTAAAGGAAGAAAACTTTTAAATGATAAATTGTTAAAAAATCAATGTAATATCATAGAACAAAAATTACTTACATATGGCAAAAGTGATATTATAATTGAAGCATTTGTTGACGAAAAAGAAACGAAGATATTTATTTTCTTGGAACAAAATAATGGGCAAAAGATACAAGGGATTGTAACAAAAAAATTCGAGCAAGAGGTAATATATCTATTGATGAAAAAAAGTAGAGAGGAGGCATATATTTTATTACGAATGATTGTAAGAGAAATAGATAGCAAAATAAAAGAATGTATAGAGAAAAATATGTATGATGAAGTTAAAATTTCCGTTAGTAGAAGCACATAGCTTACCACCGAAGAGGGCATGGAGATTTATCTCACCGCCGCTGATGGTGTCAGCAAAATTATGGACAATAATGACAATGAAATTAAAGTAACGGACAATGGCTATGAAGCTTCCAACGGAAAGGGCATTACCTTTACCAGAGATGAGGAAGACCGCATCATTCAGGCAGAGGATCCCAATGGAAATATTACGGCTTATACCTATGATGACTGTGGCAATCTCAGCACTGTCACAGACCCTGCCGGCAGAAAGGTAAGCTTCACCTATGATAAGAAGCATAACCTGATTTCCATTATTGACCCAATGGGAATCGCCACTGCCAGAAACGAGTATGACGAAACCGGAAGGCTGGTGGCTGTTATGGATGCCGATGGCAACCGCATGGAGTATGACTATGACATGGAAGGACGTACCCAGACCATCCGGGACCGGAGAGGAAACAGCACCGTCTACACCTATGATGAAAAGGGAAGCCTGATTAAGCAGACCGGTGACCAGACCATAGACTACCGCTATGACTTAGAAGGACATCTGCTTCGTGCCACTGTCCAGAAGGGTAACGATGTTACCATAGAGTCTTATACCTATGACTATGCTGGAAACCGTACTTCCAAGACGGAAGGGGACAAGGAATCGGTTTATTATGTAGTAGATACCAGCACAGGTCTGGCGCAGGTAACAGCGGAAACAGACAGGGAAGGCAAGGAAAAGGCTTACTATACCCGGGGAGAAGAGTTAATTTCTCTGGAAAGAAACAACCAGTTATGGTACTATACCTATTACCTAGGAAAGGGTGGTAAAATGATAATAGGAGATCCAGATATATTTGCTATTGTTGCTGATGTTGTAGAATCATGGAATTCTGACAAAAGTTTTAACAATGGATTACTATTTCTTAGTATTAATGGAGTATTTTTTCCGAAAGAGATAATAGATTCTACATTAAATACAGAAGTATATGAATTAATAAAAAATCTCGAAAACATAAAAGAAAATATTAATCTTTTTCAGATGTCAAAAGAAGAGGCTTTTGTTTATATTTATAAGTTAATATTTCCAGAAGATTACAATGTAGATAGTGACTATAGTTACAATATAACACCGTTTGTATTATGGGATAATAGTTATTATGTTTTTATGGTTAGTAAAGATGGTGAAAATAGAATTTTAGCGTCCAAGTTACAATATTTAAAGGAAGAGTGTGTTCACAATCTTCAGGAATTGGAGGTTATTGAAACATATATTTCAGCTGAAAAATTGCAAGAGATGCTCGAAAAATTAAAATTATTTCAAATGCAAATTTTAGAACTATAGTACTAACTATGCATTTTGTAACTGCGTTGATTATAGCTACAGGTATATTGAAAAATGAATCAGGTTTAGAGGGAGGGGGTGCTTGGAGGAATTTGCCGTCCAAAAAAGCTTTGAAGTTATCCGGAGCGCAGTCGGCAGAAGTCATTATTTCCTTTTCGACAAATGCATCCTTTGAACCAGATCCAGCCTTTGGAAAAGGAAATATTCATCCTAGTATTGCCACAGCAATGCCAGTTAGAATTGTATTTCCTGGTGATATAAGAATATATAACATTATGCTATTGTCTGTTTTATAATTTCTTTTTTTGGTGAATTATATGG
>CAZEFX010000158.1:0-3445 GCA_964511525.1 uncultured Jutongia sp. | reverse complement strand
AAGGTAAATGCCCAGTCCCGGAATACTTCCACAAGCCACTCATAGGGTTCGGCATATTCTTTCTGAAAGCTCATCATAACAGCCTGCGGCTTATTCTTCATGGTCATAATCAAGGCAATCATTTCCACGCAGTCCGTACTCCAACTGGATTCCATGCCCTTCTTTCGAAAATCAATTTTGTCAAAAGGGAAGAAGTAGGACAGATACTTCTCTGTAGAGATGCTTTCTTCCTTGATAAAATGATTCTTTGGCAGATAGACTGCCTCGTATGTAATGAAATCCGGTGTGGTAGGCAGGGCTGTAATAAGTCCAAGCATACCGTATTCGTTTACAAAGTTCATAATGGCTTCTTTTAATTCAGGTTCACTTGCCTTGTTCATGGTAGCAGTGCCGATATTGATGGCGGTCAGCACCAGCTTCTCATAATCCTTGATAGGATTGTAGATGGATGGCTTGGCATCCGCAGAAGGTGTAATATAACACTTTCCGTTTGTGGCTGTGCGCCATTCGTATTTATCATATTTCACCCAGTTGGAACTGGATTTCTGAAAGATATTCTTCATAGTAATTCCTTTCTGTATAAAAACTATTACTATCATAGCATGTCTGTATGCATTTTTAAACTTCTTTTTTCTGATTGGTCCGATTATTTTTCTTATATTTCTTGGCTTCTTCCTTCGCCTGCTTTTCCTGCTCTCTTGCAATTCTTCTTACCACAACGCCGATTTCCTTTAAAAGAGCCAGCTTCTCTTTATCAAGCTTTTCCATAGTAGCCGGAATTTTTTCTTCGTGTCTTGTAAGGAAGTTCAGTTCTTCCATGGTAAAGTTACCATTGGTAGAAGGAAAATTCTCTCCCCGCCGGTCCACAAGTATCATAAGAACCTTCTTTTCAATCTGCCCAAGAATGGTAGAGCGGACACCACGAATATTTCTGTCGCTCTGATTACGCAAAGTAGCAAGCTGACTGGTAGTGAAATCTCTAAGATATAGGAAGTATATCAACTCCTTATGGTCGTCCTTTAAGTCATAAATAATCTTGGAATAGTCCTCATCGGAAAGGGAGTTGTGCATTTCATAAGGGCAATTAGATATGATATCTATATAACCTCCCTTCATAAGCTGTCGCCAGTAAGCATGATTGATGGGAGCCGGGATAACGATGGCAAGTGGTGCAACATCTTTCTTACTGTCTATATTTTCCCTGCCGATTTCGTGATATCTTTCCTTGCGTTCCCTATTGTCATCCAGATGATTCCATTCCCTTATCACTTCCTCAAAATCCGAAACAGTGCGGGCACCGTCCTCCAGTTGCTTTAAAGCAATGGCACGAAGCTCCCTTTTTAACATGGTCTTATTGGGGTGCTCATCTTCCGGCTGGAAATCATCATCTTTTATGGGATGTAATTCCTGTTCCAAATCCATTTCATTAAAATGCTCTAATTCAATTTGTAATTCCTGTTGGGATGCCTCAAAGGTAATATCCTCATCTATGGAAAAGGCTCCGTCTTCGCTGTCGAAGTTATGAGAATATTCCCAGAAGTCCATCAATTCCTGATGTTTTCTAATGTTCATTTATCCGTAAAACCTGCCTTGTATATACATATTTAAAATTCTTTGCAGCTTTTTTTAAAAACACTTCCGCAAAACCCCTCCTAAATCTCCTATAAGTGAGAGAGTAATAGTTTTTGATGAGAAACGATTACTTTTGAAAAGAAATGGTATGCGCATAACCATTATAATATGATACAAACAAATGTTCTGTATTTTTGGAGAAAAAACAGAAATTTATTTGTGTTTGGCTTAGAAATAGGATTTTGAGGAGGTAGAAGAATGAAGGATAAGGCTTTATTGACTGTAAAAGAGTTTTGCTCTTATTTGGGGATTGGTCAGGCAAAGGCACGTGAGTTGTTGGCTGAAAATGCTGATGTATTCGCGGTTCGCATCGGAAACAGACTGTATGCTCACAAGGGCAAGCTGGATGAATGGCTTTTGAATCAGAAAAGACCATGAATTTATTAAATAACCATGAACATGAATTTATTAAATAACCATGAAACTAATTGAAAATTAAGCGTGTATATGCTACAATTGGATGGGCTGATGGTTCCTTTCAACGTATATACACGCTGGAAGGAGGCAGATATGGGTAAATCCATAAAAGGTAAAGAACTTGGTAAAGGCATTACGCAGAGAAAGAGTGATGGACTTTATCAGGGATGATTTGTGAATCGTTTCGGCAAGACGCAGACTATATACGCAAGTAGCTTGAATGAACTTCGTAAAAGGATGCGTGAGGAACAGTATGAGGATGAGAAGGCACTGAATGTTGTCACCAAGGATGTAACCCTTGATGAGTGGTATGAGATTTGGATGAATACCTGTAAGAAGAATTGCAGGAATTCCACTAGGGAATCCTATGCCACACATTATAAGCGGATACAGAAGGAGCTTGGGTGGCGTAAGCTGACATCATTGAACCTGATTATCATGCAGAATGCACTCAATGAACTTGTTTCTGATAATGCCAGAAAGAACACGAAAAAGATTCTGGTGGATATGCTGGAAAAAGCAATCGACTCTGATTTACTTACAAAAAATGTTGCAAAGCAATTAAACACGGTGATTTCCAAGGAAGATAAGAAGGAAAGACGTGTACTGACAGTAAGTGAAGCAGAGTTGTTTTTAGGTGAGGCACAGAGTAGTTTCTACTATAATCTGTTTGTGCTTGCCATAGAAACCGGAATGCGTATCGGAGAGCTTTGTGGTGTTCAGTGGAAGGACATTGACTTTGATAAGAAGGTACTGTATGTGCGTCACACATTGTGCTATTTTCAAAAAGATGGTAAGTACATTTTTGAGATGCATGATGCAAAGACCAAGAATGGAAGACGAACGATTCCATTAACCACGAGGGCGTTGGAGGCATTGAAACGACAGCGCATTCAAAAACAGAAGATTCTCTTTAAGGGAATCGAAACAGAGGAACAGTACAGGGACTTGGTGTTTGTTACGAAAAATAACAGACCTACACAACAGTTCATAGTGCAGGAGGCAATCGGTGCCATTGTAAACCGGATTCGAAAAGAGCATCCTGACTATGAGATGTTTTCACCACATTGCTTAAGACATACTTTTGCAACCAGAGCAATTGAGAACGGAATGCAGCCAAAGACATTACAGAAGATTCTCGGACATGGCTCCTTGCAGATGACAATGGATTTGTATTGTCATGTGACAGAGGATACACTGTTTACAGAGATGATGAAGATGGAAAAGGCTGTGTAAGCTCAGAAGTGTGTAGTAAGTGTGTAGTAAGGCTATTTTGAGAATAAGGGGTTCCCCGGAATCCCTGTAAATACAGGAGGTTTTAATAAAATGTAAGCATACAAGCAGTAATTTATAGAATTTATGTTTTATTGATTTCCAAAATTCCTAAAATGCCGAA
>CAZEFX010000157.1:0-3468 GCA_964511525.1 uncultured Jutongia sp. | reverse complement strand
TCAATATTCTGTGAAGAATAAAAACAGTAGTCGCAGCGTTGTTCTAAACCATAGGTTGTGATGTACTGCTCTTCCAAAGGAATCCATCTACTCTTAAAAATTTCCACTTTTTCAGCGCCTTCTCTGACTTCGAGCCTGCGAAGCTGTTCTTCCGGGTCTACGGTTAGAAATATCCTAAGGTCATAATATTTCCATAGATTTTTATGACAAGAATAGGAACCTTCTACGATGGTTATTTTTTTCGGTGATATTTCTATTGGTTGGGATAATTGCTGGTTCTGGCAATTATATGGGCGGTAGGAGAAGTTTTTGCCTTCTTTTAAAGGCAGCATGACTTCCTCAATAAATCGTTCATGGTCTATATTTTCTCCGGGAATCTGAAGCCGCTCCGGGGTTCGCTGTTCTGGTCTTAGAAAAAAGTGATCCATATGGATTACATTACAATCCTGTTTTTTCTGTAATTGTAAGGCAAGCATTGTTTTGCCGGAAGCACACCTGCCATCAATGGCTATAATCATTTGATTTTTTTCTTTCAGATAAGAGTCTATGATTTCCGCAATAGATAACATTAATTTTTCCATGATAAATTCCTTAATTGGTATTTTGCTTTATGTATTACAGGGTTATCAACGCTACCAAAATATAAATTAATTTTTCTACATTTCATCTGCTCTGGCGGACTGAATCCTTGTAACAATAACCGGCACCAGAATCAATTGTAAAACAATCCCTGGAACGGCGTTTAAAAATGCACCGGCTATAAACATCTGCCAAGTAAATACATTTCCTGCCAGGTCCAAAAGCAGGACTTCTGTTATCCCCCAGGCAACACGCCCAGTAATCATGGCAGCTGCCATTGCCAAATATAATTTCTTTATATCCTTCTTTTGGGACAGACCATAAATCAGTCCAGCTATCAGACCATATACCCCAAGTTCCACTGACATAGCAATAGCATTTGGATATAATAATGGCATCCCAAATACTGCTGACCGCAAAAGCGGAAGCACAAAACCCACACCTAAGCCATACTTCCATCCACAAAGCAAGCCACAGATAAACACTGGCAAATGCATGGGTAAAAGCATATTTCCGATGCGGGGAACCTGCCCTGTAAAAAATGGCAGTACCAGACCAATAGCAATAAACATGGCTGCCTGTCCAATATTTTTTATATGATTTTCTCTCATTTTTCTATTCCTTTTTTTTCTTCATTGTTATATCATTCCATGCAAAAAACTAAATCGTTTATCATTGTACCATCCCTTCCTCCCTTCTTCAAGAAATAATCTTGTGTACAATCTATCTATTAAAAATAATCTTTCATCATGAAACCCAAAAAAAGAATTGAACAAATTCTAAAAACATATTACTATAATTAATAGTAAAAACGTTATCATACGTTTCAGGTTTGTGTCTGTGCGCTGCCGGAACAACCTATAATTAAGTATATAAACACAGCGCAGAAAAGAGGATAATGAAATGATTATTGGAACAACCAAAGAATTAAAAAACCATGAATACCGTGTAGGACTTACCCCTGACAATGTGTTGGAGTTAGTTGCTGCCGGCAACACCGTTTATGTAGAGAAACGTGCAGGAGAGGGCGCGGGATTTTCCGATGAAATGTATGTAGAGGCTGGTGCTATCATACTGGATACCCCAGTAGAAGTATTTGCAAAATCAGATATGATTGTAAAAGTAAAAGAGCCAGAACCATGTGAATATGATTATTTGCGGGAAGGACAGATTCTTTATACATATCTTCACCTTGCACCAAACCCTGAATTAACCAAGGCGTTAATCAGCCGTGGTGTAAAGGCGATTGCTTATGAAACTATTACCGATACAGAAGGAAATCTTCCTTGTCTGCGTCCAATGAGCCAGATTGCAGGACGTCTCAGTATTCAGGAAGGTGCGAAATACTTAGAGCGCAGCTTTGGCGGACGTGGTATTCTCCTTGGTGGTGTGCCTGGTGTGGAACGTGGAAAAATTGTGATTATCGGCGGCGGCGTGGCAGGTACCTACGCAGCAAAAGCAGCGGTAGGTATTGATGCTCAGGTTACCTTGTTGGACATTAACCTAAACCGTCTTTCTTATCTGGAGGATGTGTTCGGTGCATCTGTAACCACCCTCTACAGCTCCGAGGCAAATATCCGCAAATGCCTTGCAGAAGCAGACCTTGTCATTGGTTCTGTACTGATTCCTGGTGGCTCTACACCAAAGTTAATCCGTAAAGAGCATCTGTCTCTAATGAAGAAGGGCTCTGTAATTGTAGATATCGCTATCGATCAGGGTGGCTGCTGTGAATCCTCTCATGTAACTACTCATGACAATCCAGTATTTATCGAGGAAGGTGTGGTTCACTACTGTGTAGGAAATATGCCGGGAGCCGTTCCTTATACTTCAACTGTTGCTTTATCCAATGCTACCTTTGGTTATGCAAAGCAGATTGCAAAATTTGGCATGGAGGAAGCGGTTAAGAGAAATCCGGGACTGGCAAATGGTGTGAATATCTACAACGGAAAATGTACCAATTTGAACGTTGCTGAAAGTATTGGCATCGAATACACCAGCTTGGAAGATGCAATGGCATAATTTACTCGTAATATCAAGTTAGTAACCCCCATTTCAAAATGGGGGTTACTAATTTCTTCATTATCTTTCCATAATGAATATCGACGCTATTAGAGGTCTTTCTCTAGCATCTCTGTTGTCACACGCTCCCATTGATATTTCTTCAAATCAACTTTTCCATCTACTGATTTCACTCCTTCTTCTTTCAGAAGTTGAATCTGACGGTTTTCTCCCCCAAAGGCAAAGGCTTTGGAAGCTTCGCCAAACCGGTTCACTACCCTATGACAGGGAATCTGCCCCGGGTCTGGATTGGCATGAAGAGCATATCCTACTACCCGGGACCATCTTTTATTGCCTGCCAGCGCTGCCACCTGACCATACGTCGCCACTTTTCCTTTTGGGATTTGTTTTACTATGTCGTAGATTAATTCAAATGCTGATTTTTCCATTTCTTAATGTCACTCCTCAACTCTGTTATTTTCTCTAATTTCTAATCAATCTCGCAAAGTTCAAAAGTAGGAAAAAATCCATATTTTTCAATATGCTCTGCTGCCTGCTTTTCCAAGCTGTCAAAAAACATTTCTTCCACTTCGTCTTTCAAACCAGCCTCTTCTTTTGGTATTCTGGCTTGCACTGCAGAAATTATAGTATTTAATCTGCGACCACTTTTTTCTCCCAATTCTTTATAATACTCTTTTTGATCCATAAAATATCATCTCCTTTATTTCGCTTATTTTTTCATACTTTTTATTACAAAAAAACCTTGCAAACATATTGCTTGCAAGGTTTTGTATGATCTTGAAATATGAATAAGATTATCTCTTTGTTAACGCTTGGATAGCTTGAAAAGCCCGAAAACAAGGGATTCCTTACATCAAATGTTGCATACGT
>CAZEFX010000156.1:0-3485 GCA_964511525.1 uncultured Jutongia sp. | reverse complement strand
TTTTAGAAACTGGTTTACAGGAAAATCCTGAAAAAAGATTTTCTTCTTTAGAAGAATTTAAAGATTTATTATTAAAAGAAAGAAAACAGGAAAGCTTTGATAACTCTTCCCTCTTTCAAATAGAAAAAATGAATCATCCATTATTTGAAAAGAAAACCATCTCTCTTTCCAATAAAACAAACTCTGTTTTCTTTATTAGTCTTTGGATTGGTATTATAATTACTGGATGTATTTTTCTAACTGCACTATACCAGCATTTACATTCTGATTCTAATTCTAATTC
Organism: uncultured Jutongia sp.; assembly: GCA_964511525.1. Lineage (GTDB taxonomy): Bacteria > Bacillota > Clostridia > Lachnospirales > Lachnospiraceae > Jutongia. Next base: position 3,202 of record CAZEFX010000156.1, on the reverse strand, counting down.
CATTCCTATAGAAACTAGCACTGTAACTTCATCCACAAATATAGAAGCATCTCCTACAACATCATCCACCATATTATCTGTAACAAAAGAAATAGATGTCCAAAAAAACGGACTAACCTCTTTTCCTATAGATATTACAAATCCAGACTCAGTTTCCTATATCTATGCAGGAGAAAATCAGTTTACAGAGATTTCCTCTGATTTTGACTTTCCTAACCTCAAAGAACTCTATTTAAACGATAATAAATTATATGACATTACCGGCTTATCCAGCATTTACATTCTGATTCTAATTCTAATTCCATTCCTATAGAAACTAGCACTGTAACTTCATCCACAAATATAGAAGCATCTCCTACAACATCATCCACCATATTATCTGTAACAAAAGAAATAGATGTCCAAAAAAACGGACTAACCTCTTTTCCTATAGATATTACAAATCCAGACTCAGTTTCCTATATCTATGCAGGAGAAAATCAGTTTACAGAGATTTCCTCTGATTTTGACTTTCCTAACCTCAAAGAACTCTATTTAAACGATAATAAATTATATGACATTACCGGCTTATCCCACGCAGAAAATTTGGAAGTTCTATGCGTATCCTATAATAACCTACAGGATATTTCCCCCCTGGTAAAACTTCCACAGCTTTCCTTTTTAGATATATCATCCAATCCAAAATTCACCGACATCAACTCATTATTACAAATGAAACAATTAACCACACTAAATATATCCAACACTGGGCTATCCAGAAAACAGTATGAATTATTGCGTAGAAAATTGCCTGAATGCAATATCATTTGCACAAATTTCTTATAGTTGTGTATAGTGACGCAGAAAACGGTCTTATATTTTCCAACTCGTGGACGCCTTGCGGCTTGGGATGAGCTACGCAATGGTGCATAGGAGAATATCTTTGTGCTATTGCACTTGATATTCTCCAAACACCAGCGAGCTCAAACACCACTCGTTCGGAAAATATAAGACCGTTTTCTGCTGTGCACTGGCACTACATAGATTAATATTGGTTGAATTTTATTTATGTTAAAGATATTAAAATTAAAAAATTCATGCTCATTATTTTAGAATTCTTCCCAATAATATATTATAAGACAGCCAGTGAACAGACAAAAAGTGTCATTGGTTTTCTTCCTAAGTGGCGTTTGAACTCGCCGGTGCTTGAAGGATAACAAACGTATTACGTGAAGTTATCCTTCTATGCAACCGTTGCGTAGTTCATCCCGAGCCGCAAGGCGTCCACGAAGAAGAAACACCAATGACACTTTTTGTCGTCATAGTATTCGTAATCGATATTATATAAATTTTAAGCATATATGACCCCATTTTTGGAAACATGAGCAATGATAGCTTCCATTGGCTCCACTTTTTCCTGTCCAAAGGTATAAGCGGTTTTCAAACAAGAAAGTCCATTTTGCAGCTTCGTTTCATCCGAAGCATACAAGGTAGCTAAAACGGTTCCTTTTTCTATATATTCCCCTGTCTTATGATAGAACTTAATTCCTGCCTTAAAATCAATTTCACTTTCCTTTGTTTCTCTTCCTGCCCCTAAAACCACAGAGGTTTTTCCACAGATTTCGGTATCCATGTGAGTAATATATCCATCCTCTTCCATGATATAGTCTAATTGGAATTTTGCTGGAGTAAACTTTTTCACATCCTGCACATAAGAGCTGTCCCCTTTTTGGTACTCTACCATTTGTATCAGCTTTTCAATGGCTTTTCCATTATTCAAAGCTTCTATTACCATGGCTTTGCACTCTTCTAAAGCCGCAATTTCTCCAAGATACAGCATATAAGCAGCAAACTCGATACAAATTTCCTTAAAATCCTCTGGTCCATTACCTTGAAGAGTTTCGATTGCTTCTACTACCTCCAGATCATTTCCTACTGAGACTCCTAAAGGCACATCCATATTTGTAATAATTGCAATAGTTTCCCTACCGGCTCCTTCTCCTATGGCAACCATTTTTTCTGCCAGCTCCACAGCATCCTCTACTTTTTTCATAAAAGCACCACTACCTACTGTAACATCCAAAACAATTTTATCACTGCCGGAGGCTAATTTTTTACTCATAATAGATGCGGCAATCAAAGGAATACTATCCACCGTTGCTGTTACATCTCTAAGAGCATACAATTTCTTATCCGCAGGAGCAATCTGTCCTGACTGGCCAATGACAGAAAGTCCAATTTTATTTACCGTATCAAAAAATTCTTTTTGAGGAACTGCTGTCTGAAAACCTGGAATCGCCTCTAACTTATCAATGGTTCCACCAGTAAATCCTAATCCTCTTCCACTCATTTTGGCAACCATTCCTCCACAGGCTGCTACTAAAGGAGCAACCACCAATGTGGTTTTGTCTCCCACTCCACCGGTACTATGTTTATCAACTTTAATTCCATGTATGCCAGACAAGTCTACCATATCTCCGGATTCTGCCATACAATTTGTCAGCACCAAAAGCTCCTGATCTGTCATGCCCTGATAATAAATTGCCATTAAAAGAGCAGAAATTTGATAATCAGGAATTTCTTCTTTTACATATCCCTCTATGGCATATCTAATTTCTTCTTCTGTTAATTCCTCACCCTTTTTCTTTTTATCAATCACATCATACATTCTCATGTCCGCTACCCCCTTACAAAATTATGTTTTCTTTGATTCCTTTTTTATTTAGTTTTCACTTTCTAAATTTGCTTTGCCGAATCCCAGTGGTAATAAATCCTTTAATAAATAAATTTCATATTGTTCCGTAGATACCGGAAGAATAATTTCAAAGGTTTCCGGATTGCAAAATTCCATCATTACCTGACGGCAAACACCACAAGGCGGACAAAGTTCTAAATCTCCATCTTCCTTTCCGCCTACTATAACAATTCTTGTAAATTCCTGCTCTCCTTCTGAAACTGCCTTAAAAAATGCTGTTCTTTCTCCGCAATTTGTAACAGAATAAGCAGCATTTTCCACATTACACCCCGTATATGTTTTCCCACTTTTTCCTTCCAGACAAGCACCTACCTGAAAATGAGAATAGGGAGAATAAGATTTTTTTCTTGCAAGAATTGCCTGCTCGATTAATTCTTTTATTCCTTGTGTTTTATCTTCCTGCATATTTCTTTCCTCCTTTACGATTTCTAAAAATTACCTTCTATTTCTATTTTATCACTTTTTTAT
>CAZEFX010000155.1:0-3659 GCA_964511525.1 uncultured Jutongia sp. | reverse complement strand
GTATCTGATACCCCAAATAAACAGCATCTATGATTGCAAGCCATTTTGCCTTTACTGGAAGCACAAAATAAATCAAAAATTCCATATCTGGATTCAGCATAGCAAATGCCAGAAACATTGCCATATAAATATATTCAAATCCTGCAAAATACGGACGAATATGAAATGGGGACAAATATAAAATCAATGCCGCCACAATATTTAACAAAAATCCACTAAAAAAGTACATGTTAAACCGAAAGGTTCCCCATGCCCGCTCCAAAGATCTTCCGAATAGAAAAATCAGGTTTAGCTTTATGGCAAAGAAAACAATGCTAAAAATAAATCCCATTCCCTTGCTTATACCGTAAGGTTCCAACAGGTACGTAAACAAACGCCAAACCTGTCCTCGGAAAATCGCTTCAAAATCCAAGGACAGAAATCCATAATAGATTCCCTCGTTTACAAACCCCAGAAAAGCACCGACACAATACAAAATCGCTACATACTTTGTTAAATCAGGTATGGCATAACGACCAAACTTTCGTTCCAACTTATAAAAAAACTGACCCATCTTACACTTTCCTTTTCTCTATTTTCTTTATAAAAGACCTGCCAAATCCAAGAATCCAGCTTGTCCAATTCTTACGTTAGATTATCAGAAACAGACAACTGTCCCTGATAATCTATTATAGTGATAGCCCTATTCTTTGTCAAACCGTAAAGGCTACAAAAAACAGGGTTTTCTACTTCCGTCTGTAATATGCCACCCCTGGCAAAAGATAGATGTTATCCCTGCCGTTTCTTTCCACAAACTCCTCTAAAAAGTCTTCCCAGTCATCCTCTTCTCTTCTGGCATTTCCCACTACCATATCCAAAGTATCTCCCTGTTGTGTTACATATCTTTCCCATTGAGGCATACTTTCCTCTATGTTCCTTCGTTCCGGCTCCGATTCTGTCGACATTCTCATTTCCATCTCCGGAGATGGCATAGCCTGATTTTCTCCAGAAGCTTTAGGAATACAAATAGAATCTCCTATTTGCAGATTATATACATCTACATAAGGATTCGCCCGCAGAAGCACAGCCAAAGGCACCTGATGCTTCATGCTTAGGGAATACAAGGTGTCCCCCTGTCTTACCGTAACCATCATTCCGTCACAAAAATCCATACATTCCTCCATTTCTTTACCGTTTCCTTCCACGGTCTTAAATTTCTATCCTATTTAATATATTCCCCACTTTCTCCTTATGTGAACCTTTTTTACCAATTTCACCCAAGTTTTTTGTCATAAATCCGCATTTATTCACATAAAATCCTGTGTTTGGTTCTCAGAATCCGTCTAATTGCTATATTGCATTCATAAAAAATTTGTCATATAATAGGAAAATATGGCGATTCTTCGCCATAATACATTTGATGATTTTTTTGAGGTTTGTATGATTTTTTCATACACAAATTTGGTTTTTGAAGCCCAATTTGCCGACTGAGAGAAAGGAATAGATACTATTATGAAATTACCATGTCATACACTGGGAATCGATATAGGTTCCACTACTGTAAAAATTGCAATTTTAAATCCAGAGGGAGAAATTATTTTCTCTGATTACCAGCGTCATTATGCCAATATTCAGGAGACACTAGCGTCTATTGTAGCAGACGCCTATGATGAACTAGGTGACCTGCCAATTTCTCCTGTTATTACCGGTTCTGGTGGATTGACTTTATCCAAACATTTGAATATTCCATTTGTGCAGGAGGTAGTTGCGGTTGCTACTTCTTTAAAGGACTTTGCGCCTCACACAGATGTTGCTATTGAATTGGGTGGTGAAGATGCCAAAATTATCTATTTCACTGGCGGTATTGACCAGCGTATGAATGGTATTTGTGCCGGTGGTACCGGCTCCTTTATTGACCAGATGGCATCTCTTTTAAAGACAGATGCTGCGGGATTAAATGAGTATTCCAAAAATTACCAGTCCATCTATCCAATTGCGGCTAGATGTGGTGTTTTTGCAAAAACTGATATTCAGCCTTTGATTAATGAAGGTGCTACCAAGGAAGATCTTTCTGCCTCTATTTTTCAGGCAGTGGTAAATCAGACTATCAGCGGTCTTGCCTGTGGCAAGCCTATCCGTGGTAATGTAGCATTTCTGGGTGGACCTCTTCATTTCTTAACAGAATTAAAACAGGCATTTATCCGTACTCTTAAATTAACCGGTGACCAGATTATTGCACCAGAGCATTCCCACCTTTTTGCAGCTGCTGGTGCTGCTATGAATGCAAAGACCGATACGGTTATGTCTTCCTTAAGCAAATTAAATGGTGACTTGTCAGAAAAAATCACCATGGAGCATGAGGTTACCCGTCTAGAACCATTATTTAAGGATGAAGCAGAATATAACACCTTCCTGAAAAAGCATTCTGAAAATGATGTCAAAAAAGGAGATTTTGCTTCTTATCAGGGAGATTTATTCCTTGGTATTGATGCTGGTTCTACCACCACAAAGGTTGCAGTTATTGGAGAAGACGGTTCATTATTATATTCTTTCTATAGTAACAATAACGGAAGTCCATTAAAGACTGCTATTAAGGCTATCAAGGAAATTTATTCTAAAATGCCAGAAGGAACTCAGATTGTTCGTGCATGCTCTACCGGTTATGGTGAAGCATTGTTAAAATCAGCTCTTTTACTGGATGAGGGAGAAGTAGAAACCGTTGCCCACTATAATGCTGCTGCGTTCTTTGAACCAGATGTAGATTGTATCTTAGACATTGGTGGTCAGGATATGAAATGCATTAAGATTAAGAATAATTCCGTGGATAAGGTTCAGTTAAATGAAGCCTGCTCCTCTGGATGTGGTTCTTTTATAGAGACCTTTGCCAAGTCCTTAAACTACGAAGTAGCTGACTTCGCTAAAGTGGCATTATTTGCAGAAAATCCAATCGACTTAGGTTCCCGTTGTACCGTATTTATGAACTCTAAGGTAAAACAGGCTCAAAAGGAAGGGGCTACAGTAGCGGATATTTCTGCTGGTTTGGCATATTCTGTTATTAAGAATGCGTTGTTAAAGGTTATTAAGCTTACGGACCCTAAGGATTTAGGAGAAAAGGTTGTTGTTCAGGGTGGAACCTTCTATAACGATGCGGTTTTACGCAGCTTTGAACGTATTTCCGGCTGTAAGGCAGTACGTCCTGACATTGCTGGTATCATGGGAGCTTTTGGTGCTGCACTGATTGCTCGTAAACACTATGACGGTCAGCCTTCTACTATGCTGACAATCCAGCAGATTAATGAATTAAAGTTTGAGACTTCCATGGCTCGTTGTAAGGGATGTACCAACCATTGTCTTCTGACCATTAACCGTTTCACTGGCGGAAGACAGTTTATTTCCGGTAACCGTTGTGAACGTGGTCTTGGAAAAGAAAAGAATAAAGAAAAGATTCCGAATCTGTTTGATTTTAAAAACAAACGATTATTCCAGCATTATACCTCATTGGATGAGGAGCAGGCAGTCCGTGGTACCGTAGGTATTCCTCGTGTACTGAATATGTACGAAAACTATCCATTCTGGTTCACCTTCTTTACTGAACTTGGATACCGGGTGGTAGTTTCTCCAGAATCTAACCGTAAGATTTACGAATTAGGTATCGAGTCCATACCAAGTGAGTCAGAGTG
>CAZEFX010000154.1:0-3726 GCA_964511525.1 uncultured Jutongia sp. | reverse complement strand
CCTCTAGCTCAGTTGGTAGAGCACCTGACTCTTAATCAGGGTGTCCAGGGTTCGAACCCCTGGAGGCGCACTAGAAAGTACCGGTTTTGCAGCATAGGACTGCGGGGTTGGTGCTTTTTTTGTGCTTAAAAAGGTTGAAAATAGGGAGAATAGCAGTTATAATTAGTACTATAGTAACAGAAAGGAGAAATGGTTATGAAATATGTAAAGAAAAGAATTTCAGTGTTTCTAGCAATTCTGTTGGCAGTTAGTACGGTGCTTGTGGCGCTTCCGACAGAGAAGGTTCAGGCAGCAACAACTTATGATCTTATGTGGTCAGCAAATGGTACAAGAGTTGAGGTGGAGAAAGGTGCAAAGGATGTATATGTAGGAGATTATATATTTGCATATAAATCAACAAGCAATGCATATGAGTATCTTGGATATCTTTCAATGTTAAGTGGTGTTACTTATACAAGCAGTAATACAAAGGTTGCAACTGTTGATAAAAAAAACGGAAAGTTGAATGCAAAGAAGAAGGGCACAACTACAATCAAAGTAAAATATAAAGGAAAAACGATTTCCAAGAAATTTAAGGTTGTATCAAGTGTAGAATCTGTTCGTAAGATAGATAGCAATCTCAGCAAGAAAGAGAAGGAAGCAAAGAAATTTGTAAAGAAATATGGTAATGGTAAAAATGTATCAAAGGACCGTTACGAATTACTTACTTTGAAAAGAAACTGTGATCAAATTGGCTGGTCAAGCGGTGTTGTTAATATGTATAACAATGGAAAAGTAATTTCATATATTGTTTCACCTGTATCAGCAAGATATGCCGCTAAGAAGGGAGCCTTTGAGATTTACTGTGAGAAGATGAATCCATTTTCTACAAGGTCAGCTAAGGCATTTCAGGTAAAATCGGTTAAGGCTAGTGGCAAGAAAATAACCATCACTTTGAAAAATAAAGTAAGCAAAGATCAGATGTTTGGTACAGCTTATATGAAAGCAATGTATGATTTAGAGAAAGTAAAGGAAAAGAACTCTCTGAGTGTAAGATTCTGGATATGGGATAGCAATTATAATCAGATTGAAGCAACCGGAGTAGTAAAAAAGGGTAGTAACAAAATTGTTGTGACATTGAAAAAATCAATGAAAAAAGGTAAAAAATACACATGGTATTCTTATAATGGATGGACAGATCCAAAGAAAGGAACTGTAAAAGCAACTTAAATAAGTTGTTGATAAATAAATGGGTGGGATTCTAAGAATCCCGCCCATTTATTATATTTAAAAGAATATTAGATAAGATGCTATAATCCCTATCGGGAAGCAATCAGTTTGCAAATAGGATTGCCCATAGAAGAGAATTTTTCTTCGTATTCAGTCATAACATTACCGTTGTTTAAAATCTCATCATGATGTAAATCTCTCGTAGAGGCTTCTAATTTCCATCCGGCTTCTGGAATTTCTTCCAAAGAGAAAGAGAATAAATCCTGATTATCTGTTTTAAATTCTAAATGACCATTTTTTGAAAGTACCTTATCATATCGGGAAAAGAACTGGCGGGAAGTAAGACGACGTTTTGCATGTCTGTCCTTTGGCCAGGGATCAGAGAAGTTCAGGTAAATCCGGTCAACTTCTTCAGCAGCAAAAACTTCTTCCACATCAGCTGCGTCCATACAAATAAATTTCAGATTTGGAAGAGGATTTACTTCCATTTTCTGCAGAGCACGCAATAAAACGCTGGAATAGCGTTCAATACCAAGATAATTAATCTCCGGATGAAGGGCTGCCATATCCATAATAAAACGTCCTTTTCCCATACCAATTTCGATATGAAGAGGCTGCTTTTTTTCATACTGAGCCTGCCAGTTTCCCTTCTGTTCTTCTGGATTTTTTATACAATAAACACTTTGTTCAATTGCCTCATCGGCACCTGGAATATTTCTTAATCTCATAAATAGTAACCTTTCTAAAAATAAATACCAAATAATATCTATGTTGTATTCTACAATAAAAAAGGAGGATTTTCCATACTTAAATAACACAAGAACAGTTCTATATGAAAAATAGAAAATAGAGGTTAAAAACAGTAGTGAAAATTATGGAAAAATAGTTGCATGTATTTTTTTCTGCATTTATACTGATACTAGCATGGAAACAGCTCTTATTTTCAAAGTTTGTTATAAAAAGAGAATTTGTTGTGGATAATGATATATAAAGATAAATAAAAGATAATCGTAGAGATAGATGAATGGAGTATATAAATGAGAAAAAAAGGAAAATGGAAAAAAACGTTAGCGGCAGCTCTTAGCGTTTTATGTTTATTGCAGATAAATCCAGTAAAAGCCCAGGCGTCAGATTATTGGCCGGAAGGGCCGGAAACAGTTTCGCCATCTGTTATAGTAATGGAGGCTTCTACCGGAACGGTGCTGTATGAGAAAAATAGTGAGGATTCACATTATCCGGCAAGTATTACCAAAATACTTACTACATTAATAGCGTTGGAAAATTCTGATTTAAGTGAAGTAGTTACATTTTCCGATGCCTCGATTGACAATACAGAGGGTTCCGGAATAGCCAGGGATTATGGTGAAAAGATGACGGTAGAACAGTGTCTGTATGCAGTTATGCTGGAATCAGCAAATGAGTGTGCCTATGCTGTTGCTGAACATGTGGCAGGAAATATGGAAGCCTTTGTGGAATTGATGAATAAAAAAGTGAAAGAGATAGGATGTACAAATACACATTTTGCAAATCCCCACGGGCTTCACGACGAGAATCATTATACAACCTGTAAGGATATGGCATTAATTGCCAAGGCAGCTTATCAGAATGAAACCTTTCGCATTATAACCGGGACTAAAATATATACCATACCACCAACTAATAAGCATGAAGAAGAAACAATTCTTCGAAATCATCATGATATGCTGGTTCCATACCATTATACAAAATATGTGTATGATGGCTGTATTGGAGGAAAAACAGGTTATACAGATGCAGCCCGGAGTACGCTGGTTACTTATGCAGAAAGAGATGGAATGACTCTTATTTGTGTGGTAATGCAGACAGAGTCACCAAACCAGTGGACAGATACGATAAATATTTTGGATTATTGTTTTGATAACTTCCAGACACTGAATATATCAGATAATGAGATGGAATATACAGCAGATGCCGGAGCAAAAAGCGGAAGTCTAAATACAAACGATTCTTTTGTAGAATTAGATGATTCTGCGGTGCTTATCCTGCCTAAAACAGCAGAATTTGCAGATGCAGAAGCAGTGATTTCTTATAATGATAAGGTGTCAGATGTGGCTGGAACAATTTCCTATACCTACGCAGGAAGAACTGTTGGTTCAGCAGATATTAAGACCACCGGTGTTATGATTCAGGGATATGTCTTTGATAATCAAAAACCGGAAAATATCGTAAATGAAAAAGAAGTATCCACAATCAAAATAAATCCGGTTCAGATTATTCTAATCGTCGTTGCAGTGATATTGTTATTAGTAATGGCAGCTTTGGGAAAATGGGCATATGATAATTTTTATATTATTCGTCATAACATGATGGTACGGAAAATTAGAAGAGAGCAGTTTCGTGTAAAGAAGACCAGAATTAGAAAAAAAAGAAGACGTCGATAAGTGAAAAAACTATTAATACCAAAAAAAGACAAAAAGTAAATAATATTAATTTATAAAAGACAATGTTTTGAGAAAAACATTGTCTTTTATATTATAT
>CAZEFX010000153.1:0-3728 GCA_964511525.1 uncultured Jutongia sp. | reverse complement strand
CCTTGGCTAATAGTTCTGCCACATTTCTGGCGTTTTCTGCATCCAGATTACCACTTGGCTCATCTGCGAAGATAATAGCTGGCTGAATCAGCAAAGCCCTTCCGATGGAAACCCTCTGCTGCTCTCCACCAGACATTTCCTGTGGAAACTTTTTAGCGCAATGAGCAATTCCCAATGTTTCCATCATTTCCATCACTTCTTCCTCTGGAACCTGTCTTCCATCCAGACGGAGAGGCAATGTCAAATTTTCATAAGCAGTAAACTCCGGAAACAGATTGTAATCCTGATATATGTAACCTATTTTTCTTCTGCGAAAAGCGGAACGTTGCTTTTCCTTCATGGTGGTAATATTTTTTTCATCAATGATAATTTTCCCCTGATCTGGTACATCCAAACCTGCAAGTACATGCAATAATGTTGATTTTCCAGAACCACTTCTTCCAACTACTGCTACAAATTCTCCCTTTTTTATTGATATATCACAAGTTTTCAACGCTGGAACTTCTATAATACCATTACTATAGGTCTTTGAAATCTGTTTTGCCTTTAAAATCATGCCAGTATCTCCTTTTTTATTCTTCCTTATTCATAAACTCTGTTTGCTGTAATTTTCGTTTCTGCCAATATACGCCCCAAAATATGTCGATAAAAAAGAATGATAAAAATCCTATCCAGAGAATACTATTACGGTTAAAATCTAAAGTAATATCTAATATGGATTCTTTAAGATATATCATATCAATTTCAGAAAAATTCTCTTTGCATTCCCTTATATATTGCACTACAATTCCCGAAAAAATTGCCAAAATGCAAAGTGGCAGACCAAGAATGCTCCATAAATTGTCTTTAAGCTTTGCAACAGCATATTCTTTCCAAAGCAAGGAGCGGTCACATCCCATCTGTAATAGCAACTGTAGTCTTTTTTGGGACAACTCTATGGCTTTCTTTTGCATACTCTGATTGATAAATAAATAACTGGAAGTCGTTAAAATAATCATAAAACCAAACATAATAAATTGTTTGTAAAATTCTGTACGAATATACGTCTTTTCTTGTATATTACTATGGAATTCACATTCCTGCTGGGCTAAAATATCTGCAATGCTGCTTTCTGCTTCCTTACGATCTACATCATCTGCTATATGTATTCCCAAAGTGTTATATTTGCATTCTTCATTTTCTATATATGCTATCTGCTGCAAGAGTGCTTCCGATGCAAACAAGTAGGTACCACCATCAAAAAGTCCATTTTCAATGTCACTGACAGCCCATGTCAATTTCTGGTTCTCTATCAGTGCACAAATATAAGAGAATATTTCTACATCCTGACATAATAATACTTGCGTTTTTGTTATGGCTTTATACGAAACCCCTTCCTCAGACATTTTCAAGCCAGTTTCATTCATAACTTTACGAATTTCAATGGATTCTCCTGTTTTTAACGTATTTTCAGTATAAGTATAGTTGTATTTTTTCCCATATTTACATTGGAACTGATACATTTGTGCAACTTTATTATAGTTCATTTCTCCCTGCAATGGCATTCTCATTGGACTATCCCAACGTATATCCGAATAAGAGCTATAGTCCTTTTCACCGCTTGGAGGAAGTTCAAATAATATACTTTGTTCTCCCGACCAGAATGCTTTACTTTGAAACTCATCTCCAAAGACTTCTTGTAATGCTTTTTCCATTTTTTCATTTTTTTGTAAACCAACTATTTTCTCTTGATAAAGATTGCCTTTATTCTGTGCATCCTCCATAACCGCTTTAGGGTAAATATACGAAAAAACCTGATTATAGTGATTTATTCCTATTTCTTTGTCCTGGGTCTGGGTTAAATCTGCCAGACAAGATTTTGCTGTCTTTTCTATATATTTTTTTAGATACCAGTTATTTCGAAATGTACTTTTTTCTTGTCCATCCCACCAAAAACAAAAACTTTCATCATAAATCCCCCTTTCTATATGGTCTACATTTGGAGAATCTAATATTTCCTGCATGGTTTTCTTTGAAAATCCATTGTTTAATCCTAGGGTTCCATTTCTCACCTCTACTGATTTGACAATTTGGGAATCTTCAACTTTTCCATCCTCAGTAATGATATATCCAGCATTTGTAGATGAACTTCCGTTCCCAAGTATATTTGCGGATACATCTACTCTTTTTTCGCTTTCACAATATTTTTCATAAGCAGTTTCTATTACATACAGGGAATACAAAAAAATTGTCATTGTAGCAATTATAAATAAAATATGTGCCACTGTTTTTCCAGGTTCTGTCCGTTTCTGCCGCCGAAGAAATAGAGATACTGGAGTTTTCTTTTTATCTCGTTTCCGATACATTCTTTTTAATCGTTTGATAGGAATCTGTCCCGTCATTTCGTGTAAATTTTGAACACGGAAAAAGAGGCAGCTCCACAATATAACCAGCAGAAATACTCCCAATGTAAAGCTTAGAATCATTCCGAGAGATTCTTTTGTTAAATGAAAGATAAAAGCAATCCCAAAATATCGTGAAATCCCCCATGCTACCGGAACTGCAATCATCATAGCTACAATTACTCCTAAGAAAGCAAATGGTAAAAATACCCCACTCCATTCGATACATAACATTTCCCGAATCTGTCTGGAATCCGCTCCGATTTCCCGCAGTTTAAAATAATACGGTCGTCGATGATTGCAACAAGATAAAAAAAGATAGATTAATGACATACTTCCAAGCATTCCCGAAAGTACCATCATAATCAAATACATGGTCTTATTTCCCCACATAGTTACTTCATATACTTTCTTATTGTAAACTACTTGATAGGTACTTTCCTTCGGACTATCTCCCACTAAGTTTTTCATGCTTTCATAAAACTCTTCTCCCTGAATCTCATACTTCTTACGATTTAAATGATAAAAATGCCATTCTTTTCCTTCTTTTGCTTGGGTGATTTGTTCCAGTCCCTGCCGGGATATAAAAAATTCCGGTAATTGCTGGATTTCATCTACCCAATCTGAAGTGTAATTTTTCAAAATGCCAGTCAAAGTATATTCTAACAAATAATACACCGGCTTTCCGCTCATATCATAGGAGCCATCCGTATATTGTATCTGTATCTTTTGACCTAATTTATAGCTATACCCCATATCGGACAGTACATGTTGGGTAACTGCAATTTCGTCAGATTTTTCAGGCATTTTTCCTAAATACATTTCTATATTGGATAATTTCATAAAATTCTTATCTGCGGTTCCAATCCAGCCTTCCTCTTTGATTTGTTCCATATCTTCCCGGACACTATAACAAAGCACCTTACTTTGTACGCTTCCCGAATAATCAATCCATGCATGCTCCTTAATAAGCTGAGAATCTCCTGATGCAGCAAGTATCCATTCCCCACTTCGCAAAAAGGCACCTTCTCGTTGAAATCGGTTCATGCAATCCTGAAAAATCATAATTCCCGCAAAGAGAAATACACACAAAAAAGAAATCAGACCAACCTTCCAAAGACTTCGTTTTCTGCGTTTCACACTTAATAATATTATCTGAATAAAAGAACATTTCATATTAATTTCCCCCTGTTGTTACTGCTGCAAATATCAAGATATTGTCATAAACTCGCCAGCTGCTTTCATTGTACAACATAAGTCTTTCAAAACATTTACAATCAGAGAGACTTCCTAGAATTTATGGATTATTTTTATTCCTTTTTTCTGGCACTATATATTATATAGTTT
>CAZEFX010000152.1:0-3774 GCA_964511525.1 uncultured Jutongia sp. | reverse complement strand
GTGAAAAGCAGTCCGCAATTACTGTAGCAGAAGGTCATAAGGAATCAGCGATTTTGGAAGCGGAAGCAGAGAAGCAGGCAGCAATTCTTCGAGCAGAAGCAAAGAAGGAAGCTACTATCCGTGAGGCAGAAGGTCAGGCTCAGGCTATCTTAGCAGTGCAGCAGGCCAATGCGGATGGTATTCGTATGTTAAATGAGGCAAATGCAAGCAGACAGGTTATTGAATTAAAGAGCTTAGAGGCATTTGCAAAGGCGGCTGATGGAAAGGCAACCAAGATTATCATCCCATCTGATATTCAGGGAATGGCAGGCTTGGTAAGTTCTGTTACAGAGGTTGCAAAATCTGCAGGAACAGATGCTGCAAAATAAATGTAGAGTTTGATTAGTGGTTTCCTGTCATTGTTTTGGCAGGAAACTTTTGCTTTTATAGAAATAAAGAAAGGAATTGAAAAATGAATTTAAAGGGAAGAAATTTTTTGACATTAAAGGATTATACACCAGAAGAAATCAGCCATCTATTAGAATTGGCTGCAAAATTAAAAGCAAAGAAAAAACAGGGGATTCCAGTGAATTATTATACAGGAAAAAATATTGCTCTGATTTTTGAAAAGACCAGTACCCGTACCCGTTGTTCCTTTGAGGTAGCAGCTAATGACATGGGAATGGGTGTAACTTACTTAGATCCAAAGAGTTCTCAGATTGGACAGAAGGAAAGCATTGCAGATACTGCCAGAGTATTAGGACGCATGTTTGATGGAATCGAGTATCGTGGCTTTGAGCAGGAAATCGTAGAGGAATTAGCAAAGCATGCAGGTGTTCCTGTTTGGAATGGTTTAACAAATGAATATCATCCAACCCAGATGTTAGCTGATTTTTTAACGATTCAGGAGCATTTGGGAAGATTAAAAGGTGTGAAACTGGTATATATGGGGGATGCCCGTTATAATATGGGAAATTCTCTGATGATTGCCTGTGCAAAAATGGGAATGCATTTCACCGCTTGTACCACAAAGGAATATTTTCCGGAGCAGGAGCTGGTAGAACAGTGCAAGGAATATGCAAAGGCTTCCGGTGGCTCTGTTACATTAACAGAAGATGTAATGGAAGGAACCAAGGATGCAGACGTATTATATACCGATGTTTGGGTATCCATGGGTGAGCCGGAAGAGGTTTGGGAAGAGAGAATTAATGCATTATCTCCATATCAGATTAATAAAAAGGTGATGGATAATGCAGGCTCCCAGGCGATTTTCATGCATTGTCTTCCTGCATACCACGATTTAAAGACAAAGGTTGGACAGCAGGTGTTTGAAAAGTTTGGCATGAGTGAATTGGAAGTGACAGATGAAGTATTTGAATCAGCAGCTTCTGTTGTTTTTGATGAAGCAGAAAATCGTATGCATACCATTAAAGCCGTTATGGTGGCAACCTTAGGAGAAGAATACATACCAGATTAAAATTGTTTCTAAAAAGTACGGAGACAGGTTATGAGGGATAAAGTTTCAGACAGATTATATGCACCGGATATAGAAAAACTATTTTCTAACCGGTGCTATTGTAAGAAAGTGGAGTGCCATGAAGAAATTAATTCTACCAATATCAGAGTGAAGCAGTTGGCGGAGTTAGGAGAACCAGAGGGAACTCTGGTAGTAGCTGAGACTCAGACTGCGGGAAAGGGTAGAAGAGGACGAGATTGGGATTCTAAGCAGCAGGTTGGTATTTGGATGAGTCTGCTGCTTCGACCTAAAGTAAAACCGGCAGAGGTTTCCTGCCTTACGCTGGTTGCAGCCATGGCGGTGGCAAAGGCAATGCAAAATTTTTGCGGTATTGATGCAAAAATAAAATGGCCTAATGATGTAGTGGCAAATGGGAAGAAGCTTTGTGGTATTTTAACAGAGATGAACTCGGAAATGGATTTTATTCATTACGTAGTGATAGGAATTGGTATTAATGCCAACCATAAAAGCTTTTCCCAAGAGCTTCAGGATAAGGCAACTTCCATTTATTTGGAAACCGGGCAGCGGGTTGACCGACAGGTTTTTATCGCAGAGGTTATGGAACACTTTACGATATATTATGAGAAATATTTAAAAAACAGAGATATGACGCTGCTTTGGCAGGAATATAATGAGCTCTTGGTGAACAGAGATAGGGAAGTTCTGGTATATCATGGTATGGTGGATGAGCAGAGACCAGAAGTGGCAGAGAGAGGAACTGCAAAAGGAATTGATACCAGTGGGGCACTGTTGGTGGAGACAGAGCGAGGCTTGAAAAAAATTGTATCTGGAGAGGTTTCTGTGCGGGGAATTTATGGATATGTATAATAAAACTTTACAGAATAGAAAGAAACATGATAGAATGGCGAAAAAATGACTATTGGATTAAGGGGGAACTATGGATTCGTTAGATGAATTGTTTGATGGTGCTTTTGAAGGAATCTCGGAAGAAACAGGGGCGATTATTCTTTGTGTTGCCAGTTCCTATGAAAAAAAGTACTATTTAAGTCCTAAGTTTGCAAAGCTTCCAGAAAGTATTAAGGAAGAGTTGCAGATTATGTGTGTATTGTATACCTCAGATGTTGGCGGAATCCTTACCTTGCAATTTGACGAAAAAGGAAATTTGTTATTAAATGTAACTTCCGAAGAGAATGACTATTTCTTTGATGAAATTGGAAGTGTATTAAAGATTAAACAGATTCAGAGAGAAAAACAGGAGCTGTTAGAAGCTTTAGAATTATACTATAAAGCATTTTTCCTAGGGGAAGATATCAGCGATTTGTTAGAATAGAAACAAGCATAGGAAATATGCAGATGGAGGAAAACATGTTATTAGCAGTAGATGTAGGAAATACTAATATTACATTTGGAGTATTTGAAGGTACTGAAATGATTACTCGTTTTCATTTTACTGTGAAACAGGCTCGTACATCGGATGAGTATGGAAGCGAGATTTGTAATATTTTAGAGAGAAAAGGTTTTTCTGCAAAGGACATTGATGAAGTAATAGTATCTTCTGTAGTTCCAAAGATTATGTACTCTTTTACCAGTAGTATTATCAAATATCTGGATTGTCAGCCTATTATTGTTGGGGCAGGCATCAAGACGGGGATTCGTATTGATACAGCCAATCCAAGAGAAGTAGGTCCGGACCGTATTGTAGATGCAGTGGCGGCTCATAATTTATATGGAGGTCCTATTATTGTAGTGGATTATGGAACAGCAACCACCTATGATTTAGTGACAGAGGATGGAGCTTTCCTAGGAGGAGCCATTAGCCCAGGGGTACGGATTTCTGCAAATGCATTGTGGAATGATACTGCAAATCTGCCGGAGATTGAAATCAAATGTCCAGATAATGTAGTGGCGAAGGATACCATTACTGCTATGCAGGCAGGTTTGTTTTTAGGAACCGTAGGTCAATCTAAATATATTATTAATAAAATTAAAGAGGAGTCCGGTTTAAAGGACATTAAAGTAATTGCTACAGGTGGTCTCGGTAAGATGATTTCTGATTATACCGAAGAAATTGATATTTATGACAGCGATTTGACATTAAAGGGACTTCAAATTATTTATGAAAAGCAGAAGGTAAAATAGGAAGGAAAGTGTGAAAAAAATTATTCACACGGAGGATAAGAAGGAAATGAATGGATTTCAGATTGGTGATGTATCTGTTCCGGGAAATTTAGTTTTAGGACCAATGGCAGGAGTAACAGACCTGCCATTTCGTCTGTTATGTAAGGAACAAGGTGCGAATTTAGTATATACAGAAATGA
>CAZEFX010000151.1:0-3884 GCA_964511525.1 uncultured Jutongia sp. | reverse complement strand
ATCATAATATGTTAATAAACCTAAAATTATCACAAGGAGAAATCATTATGCAGGACTGGAAACAACAAATGCCCTATATGGACCAATTTCCTGTTGCTATGGCTTATGTGCCGTGGCAAAAGGATTGTACCATGTATGAAAGATTAGATGAAGCCTATAATATCGGCACTATTTTCCCTATTTTAAACAGACCATTTACAGGAAGGAGATGCCGTTAATGAATGGAACTTGTAATTGTCGTGACAGAAAACGTTTGTTGGAAGAAATCGGCAAAATTGATTTTGTCATTGTAGAATTAAATCTATATCTTGATACACATCCTTTTGACCAACAGGCTTTAGAAAACATACGTCATTTTCAGGAAACAAAAAAACAACTTGTGAAGGAATATACAGAACTTTATGGTCCTCTAATGCGTGATTGTATGGATGATAAAGCCTGTGAATGGAAATGGGCATTGCAGGATTGGCCATGGGAAGGAGGATATCATTAATGTGGAATTATGAAAAAAGATTACAATATCCGGTAAGAATCACACAGACAAACCCTAAAATTGCACAGGTTATTATTAGTCAATACGGTGGTCCTGATGGTGAACTTGCCGCATCAATGAGATATCTCGCACAAAGATATACTATGCCACATAATGCAGTCGCCGGATTGCTGACTGATATTGGAACAGAAGAGCTGGCCCACTTTGAAATGATCTGTGCTATCGTTTATCAATTAACCAAGGATCTTACACCAGAAGAAATAAAAGAATCCGGGTTTGATAAATACTATGTGGATCACACGCTTGCATTATGGCCTCAAGCTGCCGGTGGGGTTCCATTTAATGCAAATCAATTCCAGTCAAAAGGCGATATTATTACTGATTTGACGGAAGACCTTGCCGCAGAACAGAAAGCAAGAACTACCTATGACAACATTCTTCGCCTGGTAAAAGATCCTGAAGTTGCCGACCCGATTCGTTTCCTTAGAGCTAGAGAAATCGTACATTTCCAGAGATTTGGGGAGGCATTAAGAATTGCACAGGAAAATCTGGATTCTAAAAACTTTTATGCTTTTAATCCGGCTTTTGATTAGGAATTTCATAACTTTAAAAGGTGTAACCAACAAAGCTACACCTTTTTATAGAGATTTATATAATTGTAAAATAACATTATTCTCTCGATTTTGGCAATCTCCTCCGAAGCAAAATTCTGGAAAGTTTTTTAAAGCTAAATGGTAGCAATGGATAAAGATAGCTTTGTCCAGAAACCATTTTATTAAAAATGATTGCCAACGCAAACAATACAAGCCCTAAAATATATCCCCACAAATTAAATACAGCCGTTAACACTAGATTTATCATACGGAAAAATTTCACAGCATAACCAAGCTCATAGCTTTGATGCGTGTAATTGGCAATGGCAACAAATGCCATGTATAACATTACCTCTGAATTAAACCATCCACTTTTTACCGAAAATTCACCAAGAACCAAAGCTGCCATAACACTTAGAGGAGTTGAAAGCATACTTGGTGTATTAATTGCAGCAAGCTTTAAACCATCTATTGCCAACTCCAAAATCAAAAACTGCCACACTAAAGGAACATTCATTTTTTCTTTTACTACTACAAATTGAAAAGCCTCCGGTATCCATTGCTGGTTTTGCATAAACAGCAAAAAGGTTGGTGTCAGCAAATAAGTCATAAGAAAAATTAAAAATCTTGATATACGAAGATAAGTTCCTGTGATTGGTGGAAAATAATAATCATCCACTTCTTCCACCGCATCCAAAATACTAATCGGCAAAATTATAGCCGAAGGCGAATTATCTACTAATATAATAATATTTCCTTCTAATATCTGAGCAGAAGCAACATCCGGTCGTTCTGTAAATTTAAATTTAGGAAAAGGATTATACCATTTTGAAGTAAATAGACATTCTGCCAGACTCTCTTGATTCAACGTAAGCGCATCAACCTTAATATCCTTTATCCTGTTTTTTATCTTATTCAAAAAATCATGATTCACTCTGGAATCCATATAACATAATACAATGTCCGTTTTTGAGCTTTCGCCAGCACTTAATATTTCCATCCTCAAATCCGTACTTCTTATTCTTCGTCTTATCAAAGCTGTATTAAATACTACGGTTTCCACAAAGCCATCCTTAGAACCTCGTAATGCCTTGTCCTTTTCCGGCTCCGACACACTTCTTGCCGGATAGGTTCTGGAATCGATTAAAATACATTCCTCATATCCATCAACAACAACGGCAAAAACACCGCTTAAAATATTTTTTATAATTGCATCAAAATCAGGAGAAATGTCTACCTCTACATAAGGCAAAACAAGATTTAGTTCCGAAGCCTGCTTTGGTAAATCAGCCTCTTTTAATCCCATTAGAAACTGCAAAAGCTTCTGCATTAATTCATCCTTACAAAATCCATCTATAAAGAAAAAGACAGCTTTTCTATTACCAATCGTAATGTCTCTACTAACCAGATCAAAATTGACCTCTGTTTGCAGCTTGTCCTGCAAATATTGTTTGTTCTGCTCAAAATTCTGATACATAAAAACCTCCATTGGATAGTTCTCTTTTGATATTTCATCAATAGAATGTCCTATGGAGGTCTGTTTTATTACATTTTTAACTATTTAATTTACTGTTTTCCAGTACTTCCATGTCCGCCACGATTCGGACCTGTTAATTCTGCAACTTCTTCAAAGCTTATCTCCGGCTGCTGTTCCACAATACGGAACTGGCAAATTCTATCATTCAGATGAATCTCTGTGTCTCTAAGAGCATATACCGGCATAAACCACTGGTCATCATTTCCGCAATAACCACCCTCACCAGTTTCACGGTCTGGTCCATCTATAACACCCTGATGATTCGTCTGAATAATTCCAAAATTCTTGAACGTTGAACTTCTAGGAACAACATGTGCCTCATAGCCTCTTGGAAGCTCCATAGCAATTCCTAACGGAATTAACTTAAATTCACCCGCCTTCAAGGTAACATCCTCAGCAGCTCTTAAATCTATCCAATTGCCTTTTGTAATCTTGGTAAGCTTTTCTAACTTATCGTTAAAATACTTAATTTTAATATTTATCATTATTCTAAATACACCTTTCTGACTATGCTTCGCAGCAGGCATTTTCCATACCACCCTTAAAACGGATGATATTTTCCTCATTCGCTATCTTTGCACTGCTTGTCTCTCTTCCCATCGGAATATCATCATGATCTGCACAATGAAGTACAGGTACTGAGATATCTTCTTGCTTCAGTGTAGCCTGCACATCAATTACTCTCTGATTGTTGCTGCCCTTCCACAATAATGTAATATCTCTTAAATCTATCTTGAATTCACCATCAACAAGCACATCAATATACTTCATCATTGGATAATTCCTGATATTCTCCCAGCTGTCACCAGTATATAACCAGATTGTCTTATCTGGATATTTTTCCTTTATCTCAAGCATCAACTGTTTTACATCTTCTCTATTTGCACAATGAAGAGGATCTCCACCGGAAAAAGTGATTCCATCAATATATGGCTGTTCAAGCTGTTCAAAGATTTCCTGCTTGGCACTTTCGTCAAATAACAAGCCACCATCCGGATCCCATGTAGAAGGATTCTGGCATCCCTTGCAGCAATGGGAGCAACCTGCTACCCAAAGAACAACTCTCAATCCATCTCCATTTAACATATCATCTTTTGTTATATTATGATAACGCATTATATTCCCCTCCTGAATATAATTCTATAATTGTAACTATTCAGTACCTTCATAGTTACCTATATTTTTCATTTACATTGACTTTCGTTCTGCAATTTCTGCCATTTTGGCATCATTCAATCTAGTATCTCCGTGTACACGGGAA
>CAZEFX010000150.1:0-3921 GCA_964511525.1 uncultured Jutongia sp. | reverse complement strand
CATTGGTGAGTCCGTAGAAGATGATTTAGTAAATGAGATATTTAGTAAGTTCTAAATATCTCATTTACTAAATCATCTTCTACGGACTCACCAATGATATTCCCCAGTTCTTCATATGCATTCATCAAATCAATGGAATAAAAATCCTCCGGCATTCCATCTTCAATACTCTGCTTTACTAACTGTAAGCTATTATGAGCTTCCTGTAAAGAATTTTTATGACGAATATTTGTGATATAAATCTCATCATTAAAGGTAACCTCTCCTGCAAAGAACATTTCCTTAATGGTTTCCTCTAATTCTTCAATTCCCGTCTGTTCTTTTGCAGAAATAGAAATCATCTTCTTTTCCAGATGTTCTTTTATCATTTCCATGGTTGTTACCGGATTTAAGTCTGACTTATTTAAAAGAACAATTGCATTTCTATCCTTTAACAGCTCCATAATTTCATAATCGTTTTCATCTAAAGCAGTTGAAGTATCTACCACATAAATAATAAGATCTGCATCATTTAAATATTTCTTTGCCTTATCTACACCGATTTTTTCTACCACATCCTCCGTATCACGAATTCCTGCAGTATCAATAATATTTAAAAGAATTCCGTTTAAGTTAATCTGCTCTTCTAATACATCTCTGGTCGTGCCGGCAATATCTGTAACAATTGCCCGCTCCTCCCCTACTAAAGTATTTAAAAGAGAAGATTTACCGGCATTTGGTTTTCCTACAATTACGGTAGAAATTCCTTCCTTTAACATTTTTCCATTATCACTGTTTGCTAATAACTTCTTTATTTTAATGGCTGTCTCTTCTGCAATTGCAAATAGCTGCTCCGGGTATCCCTCTAAGCTGATATGCTCCGGGTCATCTAAGGCACTTTCAATAAATGCTATTTCATGCAGAACAACACCACGAATTTCCTTAATTTTCTTTGAAACAGAACCAGATAACTGACTCAGAGAGCTTTTTAATGCAAACTCATTCTTAGAATGAATCACATCAATAACGGATTCCGCCTGTGAGAGGTCAATTCTTCCATTCAAAAATGCCCGTTTTGTAAACTCTCCCGGTTCTGCCGGCCTTGCTCCGTATTTAATAACCGTTTCTAATACCTTCTTCATGACATAGACACCGCCATGACAATCAATCTCAACAGTGTCTTCTTTTGTATAACTTCTCGGTCCCTTCATTAATAGAACCATAACTTCGTCTATCAGTTCATCACCATCATGGATATGTCCATAATGGATGGTATGTGTTGGCATTTCGGATAACTTTTTTTGATTCTTCATCTGAAAAATCTGTTCGGTAATCGAAACTGCTTCATCACCGCTAATACGGATAATTCCAATACCTGAACTACTCATTGCAGTTGCAATTGCAGCAATTGTATCTGTTTTCATATATAATTCCTTTCCGGACACTCCATTTTTAGTGTATTTTCCAACTAATCTATTTACTTATCTTTAAATCCTATACTCACAAAAATGGGCATCCAAAAAGGATACCCATTTATTTTTTCATTCAAAATCAGCTTCCTGATTCTTTTCCCAAAGATTAATATCTCTTTAACTTAACCACTACATGTCTGTATGGTTCTTCACCTTCACTCTGGGTTGTAACAAATCTGTCATTCTGTAATGCAGAATGAATGACTCTTCTTTCGAATGGATTCATTGGCTCTAAAGAAACAGGACGTTTGGTTCTCTTTACTTTATAAGCAATGTTTCTTGCAAGATTTTCTAAAGTTTCTTTTCTTCTCTTGCGGTAATCTTCTGTATCAATTTTAACCTTAACATATTCTTCTGAATTCTTATTCACTGCAAGGTTTGTTAAATACTGAAGAGAATCAAGAGTCTGTCCTCTTTTTCCAATCAGAACTCCCATATCAGGACCTTTTAATTCAACATCAATATTATTGCTGTTTTCCTGCTTTGTAATAATAATTTCCACTTCTAAATTCATTGCATCAAAAACTTTATTTAAAAAGCCTTTGATATTGTCGTCTACCGTACATTTTTTACGAACCTTGATGACTGCATCTTTTCTTGCAATTCCTAAAAATCCGGCACTTCCTTTTTCTACTACTTCGTACTCAATCTGGTCACTTGTAGCTCCTAATTTAATGAGTGCTTCTGTAACAGCATCATCTACTGTTTTGGCTGATACCTGAATAAAGTCCATACTAACCTCCCAAATTTATAAAGATTTCTTATCTTTTATTATTTCTTTCATTAAATTCGCGCACCATATTGGCTTTTGCTGCCATACTTCCAGCCTTTGCATTCTGTTTTGCTGCAGCTGCTTTTTCTAACATAAGCTCTTTTTCAGCAGATGTCATTGTCTGCTTCTTCTCTTCCATTCTTCTGGTGTTCATTCTTGCAGCGTTTGAAATCTGATTTTCAGCAATACCCATTTTCTCGCGTTTCTTTTTCGCTTTTTCCTGGTTCTTCTTAATAATATCTTCCAGGTTCATTTTTTCGAAGTGCTTATTCAATGCAAACTGCTGAACAAATCTTACTAACGCACTGGCAATCCAGTAAAGACCAAGACCAACAGGAACAGTAAAACAGATAACTAAAGAGAAAATTGGCATTGTCTTTGTCATCATTTTCATCTGCTGTGCCATTGCATCATTACTGTCATTTGTGTTTGCTGTTGAATTAGATGTCATTAACTTATTGTTCAGAATCTGTGTCAAATAAGAAACAACCGGAACCATTAATGCTGCAATTACTAATAAGTAATTGTGCTCAGCAAAATTTGCCTTAATCATTTCCCATGGTGTATCTGAAATATTATAACATAAAAATGTATTTACATGAGATACAGATTCATGTACAGATGAAATTACCTCTGTTAAATTAGGAAAAGCATCTGCTAATGCATCCCAACCGTTTCCATTCATCTTATAAACAACGTCTACAATGTAATTAGAAAGTGCTGATGTATCTGATAATGTAAAATCAGCTGCCGGCTGCGTTAAAATTTTCAAATCAGTTACCAATTTCGCCATGGTATCCTGATAACCTTCCGTAGCCATAATTCCTTCTACTAAAGAGGTTGTATTACCATTCACTGGAGTTACAAATAAATTCTTAACAGATGTAACATATGCCGGTACATTCATAAACACACGATATAATGCAAAGAAAATCGGCATCTGAATTAACATCTGCAAACAGCTTCCCATCATAGAAACTCCGTATTTCTCATAAACAGCCTGAGTTTCTTCCTGCATTGCCATCATGGAAGCCTGGTCCTTTTTGCCCTGATATTTCTTATTAATTGCCTGAAGTTCCGGCTGCATCTTCTGAGATAACTTCGAGAACTTCTGCTGCTTATAGGTTAATGGCATCATAAATGAATAAATAATGATTGTAAAAATAATGGTTGCTAAACCAACGTTTTCAATGCCAATCTGAGCCATTAAAGTATAGATTCCACTCATTAACCAACCAAGTAATTTCGCGATTGGTCCAAGAATAGAACCATTATATGCGGTTAATAACATATTTTCCACTTAAAATACCTCCACTATGGAACTGGATCATATCCACCTTTTGAAAAAGGATTACATCGTATGATTCTCCACAAAGCAAGACCACCACCCTTAATAGCACCATACTTTTCGACAGCTTCCAACCCATACATAGAACAAGTCGGACAATATGGACACTTGGTAGTCTTCATAGGAGAAAGATACTTTCTATAAAATTTAATTAAACCAATTAAAATTTTTTTCAAAATGATTCCATCTTCTTTTTGTCAAATTAATTCGTCTTTGTAATTTTGTGAAGACCTCCAAGATGTAATAGCGCGCTCTCCACTTCGTGATATGAGATATCACGCGCCGTACTTCTTGCAACGACTACGATGTCCAAACCCCTATTGAACATCTCTTCATGCAGTCTGGAACTC
>CAZEFX010000149.1:0-4002 GCA_964511525.1 uncultured Jutongia sp. | reverse complement strand
ATGTATTTATCTTACTCATTTTTTCCTCACTTTTATCAGTTTATTGACATTTCACTAGTCATTTGGATTTTACATTTTTCAACGATTCCGCTTTTACATTTCTTCTTGAGCGTCCTCTAACCCCAGCACCCGGCGTACCCGGTTGTAATTGTTCTGATTCAATAGATTCCAATCCATAAAACTGTCCAGTTTCTTAGTAGTTTTTACCATCTCGTCCCGTTCCACATACTCAATTAACCCCTGTTTTTGCAGGAATAATAAAATACGGTGCATAAATCCTTCTTTGGTGGTTCTGGCTCTACTTCCTCTTTCATCACTACGAAGAGCAGTATAAGCCTCCAGCATATTAAAAAATGCAAGACCCGTCTTTTCTTCCTCTTCCTCTGTCATATTGTCCCCCGCCTCTAAAAGCCGGTCTGCCACTAAGTTCATCAGCTCTCCTACACGGATGTATTCCCGGGATTTACTGCTGCTTCCCTGACCATCATAAAATTCCACCAAAAGAGTCAGAATAACAAACTGTGACAGATAATAATCCTTATCCGTTCCATTGGATTTACAAAGCTCTGCCTTTAATTCCTTTTTTGAATACCCCAGATAATCGTTCTCCTCCTTGGGAATCAGATAAATCACATCTCCATACCGTTCCACATTACTGTCCGCAATCTGTCCCTGATTCTTTACCAGATTCATTACATGCTGATTCTGGGTATATGCCTTAAATAATTCCTGCTGGTCTTCCTCCCGCAGTTCATGTTCTCTTAGTAAAAGATAAAATATCTCCTGACTTGCCTTTATTTCTTCTAATTCGTACGCCATAACAATCTCCAATCTAAAGCGTTTTTCTCATCATTCTATCAACTGTTTTCTTCCTGTTCTTCTGTTTCCAAATCCCCTGTCTTGTGTACCAAAAACCGGACATTTGAACAATGGATTGTTCTTTTATTTCCTTCTTCATCCTCTACCTCTTCAAAGGTAATAACCGTGTCATCCATTGTCTTTCGCACCTCTAGCTTCGCCACATCCTGCATCCCTTCCTGTTCTATCACATCCAAAAGCATTTCATTTAACTGAAAGCTTAGACTTTCCTCTGATAGCACTTGACTGCGTTCTGCCCGTAAAGCCTCGATATCCATGATTTTGGTTTTCAACAGCTCTACCATAATCTCTTTAAAAATCTCTACACTAGGAATCAACTGCCCTCGTTCCTCTGGTGACAATTCTGTCAGCTGGGAAAGCTGTAATTCCCCTTTTGAAACCACTTGATGAAGAAGGGTTGTCATGCTCCTTTGATATTTTTTCAACCGTCGTCTTAAACGCTCCTCTTTTTCTCTCTCAAAGGCCTCTGCATCAAATTCCAGCAGCTCGTCCTCCTCTTCCTCCTGTTTCTTTCGTATAGGTCTTTGCAACTCCATACAGCGATTTAAATTGTAAATTTTATTCACATCATTTTGAAACAAGGGACGCAAAAAATACTCTAGCTTCGTAAGATTTCCCGGATGCTCCAATATCGGTTCATATAATTCATTTCTCAAAGAAAACCGCTTAATCATAGCCATCTGGGACATCTGCTCCAGTTCTTTGGCATAAAGCTCCTTCAAGTCAAAATGATGATTTAAAATCCGCTGGTGCTCATCCAACGCCCGGTCAAGACACTGTTCAATCTTTTGAAGATTGGCTAGCTTTGCGGCACCTTCTTCATCCAATGCCCGGACATTAATATTCTGTTCCTCCAACTCCTGAGCCCGAAGACGTACCACCTGCCGGTACTCCAGAAACTTTTCTTTGGTATCTTCAATAGCTGCCAGATTTTCTTCCAGAATTTCCTGATAATCAGACACCGAGTAGCTCAACGCATTTCTTCGGATGCGGTTCATGGCTTCCTCTATTTTCTGCAGCTGAATCCGCAGCAGATTAAAAATATTTTTCACCTCATCCAGTGCCTTATCATAGGTAGCACGTTCCAAATGCATTTTAAAAATAATTTCGTGGATGGTAAGCTTCATATTACTTTCCACCTCAAGGGTGGATAAAATCAGGTTATATCCGTTATCTGTCAGTTTATAAGAGGTTCTTTTAATCTCCTCCTCTAGATATACGATTTCATTAGAAAGATAACTGATATTCACCTGTCTGTATTTTCTCTTTTCAAAATCATAGCAATCAAAATACATAGCACGGCCTTCGTCACAAAGAATGACATTGACAATAAAGTCTGACAATTCCCTGCTCATATCATAGGTCATACGCTTTCCAAAATACTGATTACTAATAAAATCCACATAGGCTCCAATATCGTCCATGGTACACGGTTCTTCTTTTAGGGATTGTTCCATGACAAAAAGAAGAACAGCAAATATCATATTCAACTGTTCATCCATCGTGTCAAAATCAAACTGTTTCCATGTGGTTTTCTGCCAACTGTTTTTCACCAGCAATGAATACATTCCTACACTTTTCATTCGCTTAGGAAATTGCTGTAAAAAATCGTACTCCATTTCTCTTCCTGCTTTCTATCTTCCTTTGACAAGTCCGTTTTTTTAGACAGACAACTTGTCAAAGCTTATTCTAAATCATCCTGTCGGTTTATAATTTCCTGAGGAATATACTTTCCATCCTCTAAAATCTCATATATCTGTTTTTGCACACCATCCGAAAAATATTCCATAAAGCTCCCTGCCAGTGTCTTATTCTGACCTTTTTTCATCTCCGGCAGTCCTCTATCTCCAAACCTTTGGATTCGTTCTTTCCCTTTTTCCAGCATTCTTTCATAGGCTGGGACAAAAGGTTTAATACAAACCTCTTCCAGATATTTTTCTTTGAGCTGTTCATAGATACGAATTCCTTCAAAATCAATATCCCCCAGATAGTATAACTGATTTCTGCTATCCTGTACATAGGGCTCCACACAAAGAGAACGTTCCCCAAAGGCTTTTATAATCTTCTTTCCGGCTCCATAAATCAGTGTGTCAATCTGCATATTAAATACCATGCCACTGCTCTCTATTAAGTAGCGACGCAAGGTATAAAATGTATCTAAATTTTCAATTATTAAAATATTCTGAGGCACCTGTCTGCTCCGACAAAAATAAGTCAATGGCTCTATGGTTTCATATACATTTAACTGTTCCAGTGTAATTCCTGTATGCTTTAACACCATTCTACCAGTAACAGAAACTCCTTCTTGCTTTCCTTGGCCACTTAAAAACTTTTCCCTTCCCCATATTTCAAAGCTTCGTTCATTGACAGAAACCGCTTTAGCCATTTTATCTTTCTTTTGATTCAGATATCGGCTTAATTCAAGCACCTCCTGCCTCTCTATGACGTACTGCTCTGGATGTGCCAGATAATAACTAATATCAATCTTTGAAGACAATTGGAAACGGATTTCCTCCAAATACTTAGAATAATCCTTCTTTTGCTCCAACACATGGTAGTCCTTATATAGAGCCGGTGTCTTTCCATTGGTTCCGTGAGACTTTACAGGTTTTATTTTTTCCGCTTGTATCTGTTGGTAAATGTATTCTGCCAATGTTATATAATCTTCTATTTTCTGTTTTTTGGCAATTTCCTCTAAACTAATCTTTTTCTTTTCCAAATCCTACCTCTTTCAATGTTTCTTTCTTCTGAAATACATTTGCCAGCGTTTCTAGTTTTTTCTATCAAAATGCTCTCGTCATGTCTTCATCCCATCCTGCAGTTGTCTTCTAGACTGTTCCGACAAATTATCCAGCAAAGAATTTCCCAGCTGTTCCTGCTGTTCCAGATATTCACTCTTTACCTTCTGCTGCATAGCCGTCACTTCCCTTTCAAAATCCCTTGCTGATAATAAATGACAGCCCTGGCCCCGGATAATAATCTGCTCCAGCCCGTCGGAGGTTGCAACGGTTACATCATATTTCTGTCCATATTCATGGGCAAATTTTTCAATAAACATATCCGCAGTCTCTGCTTCCTTGGTATAAACCACATGAATATTATGATAATTCAAAATCTCTGTAG
>CAZEFX010000148.1:0-4054 GCA_964511525.1 uncultured Jutongia sp. | reverse complement strand
GAAGAACCATTGAGGCAGCGCAGAAAAGAGGTAGAAAATGAGAAAAGGAAAGCTTACAAAATTATTAGCAATTACTATGGTTGGAGTCCTGGCTATGACAGGATGTGGTGGAAAGGATTCCGGCAAGCAGAAAGTAAACATTGGTTATTTCAATAATGTAACTCATGCACAGGCATTATACATGAAAGCACAGCAGTCTTTAGAAAATGCCTACGGTGAGGAAACAGAAGTTTCTTGGACAGCATTTAATGCAGGTCCTGCAGAGGTAGAAGCATTATTTGCAGGAGATATAGATATAGGATATATCGGACCAGTTCCAGCAGTTACAGCAAATGTAAAGGCGCGGGGGGATGTAGTAATCTTATCCGGTGCAACTAAGGGTGGTGCTGTTATGGTGAAGAGAAAGGATTCAGACATTGAAACAGTGGCAGACTTAGCAGGAAAGAATGTAGCGATTCCACAGCTTGGAAATACACAGCATCTTTCTCTTCTGGATTTACTTTCCAGCAATGGCTTGAAGCCAACTACAGAAGGTGGGGACGTAACGGTTAGTGCAGTGGCAAATGCGGACGTAGCAAACACAATGGATCGTGGAGATATTGATGCAGCATTAGTTCCAGAACCATGGGGAGCCACTCTTTTGGAAGGCAATGCAGATTTAATGTTAGATTACCATCAGATTTACATGGAAGGGAAATATGACGTAGCAGTTGTTGTAGTAAGAAAAGAGTTTAAAGAAGAGCATCCAGAATTAGTTGAGGAGTTCTTAAAGCAGCATGAAGCAGCAACAAGTGCCATCAATGATAATCAGGAAGAAGCGTTGCAGATTATCAACAATGAGTTGAAAGAGGCAACTGGTAAGTCTTTAAGTGAAAGTATCATTAAAGAAGCGTTTACCCGTATCGGTGTAAGTACTGACTTAAACAAGGAATCCATAGCAGGCTTTGCAAATATCAGTAAAGAGCAGGGATTTATTGAAGAAGCTCCGGCTGAAGATGTACTTTATGCGAAATAATCATGAAATAGTAAAGGAATGTAAGAAAAACACCAAATGGTCAGGGGCTTTCTCCTGACTATTGGTATGAATATAGAAAAGATGGAAAAGAAAATTCCGTCGTACAAAACAGGAGGAAAAGGAATGTCTTTAGTAATCAAAGATCTTAGCAAGCAGTTTAGTAACAGTGATGAACATACCTTGCATAACGTGAATCTGGAGATTGAATCTGGTGAATTTGTGTGTGTAGTAGGTTCTTCAGGATGTGGAAAAAGTACCTTATTGAATCTTATCGCCGGTTTGGAAAAGCCAACCAACGGAAAGATTCTTTTAGATGGAGAAGAAATTACCCAGCCAGGTTCAGATCGTACCGTAATGTTTCAGGAGCATGGTTTATTTCCTTGGTTAAATGTAATGGATAATGTTATGTTTGGCATGAAAATGCATGGTGTACCAAAAGAGGAACAGAAAGAAAAAGCAAAGCATTATCTGAAGCTTGTAAAGCTTTACGATTACAAGGATTATCCGATTCATCAGCTCTCTGGTGGTATGCGTCAGAGAACAGCGTTGGCGAGAGCATTGACTATGGATTCTAAGA
Organism: uncultured Jutongia sp.; assembly: GCA_964511525.1. Lineage (GTDB taxonomy): Bacteria > Bacillota > Clostridia > Lachnospirales > Lachnospiraceae > Jutongia. The sequence goes on along the minus strand of CAZEFX010000148.1, from coordinate 2,462 downwards.
TTCTTTTGATGGATGAACCATTTGCCTCCTTGGATAAGCAGACCTCTAACCGTCTCAGAGAAGAGCTGCAGCGCATCTGGCAGGAAACTAAGCGTACCGTTTTCTTTATTACCCATAGTGTAGAGGAAGCGATTTATCTGGCAGACCGTGTGGTAGTTCTTTCGCCAGACACTCACGGGATTAAGGATATTATTAAAGTAGATTTGGAGCGTCCAAGACATGTATACTCTCCAGAATTTGCAGATTTACGTCATAGAGTGCTGGAAGAAGTACGAGGGGAGGAAGTGTAAAATGAGTTTAGTTATTTTCTTAATATTATTGATTGCGGTATGGCAGGGGGCTTGGTTTCTGGCAGTAGAGGTGCTTGAAATTGCAAAATCCTATACCGTACCGTCTCCATTAGGAGTAGGACAGCGATTTATCGAATTATGTCAGGATGGCACGTTATTAGAAGCTACAGCAAATTCTTTGGGTAGAGGATTTATTGGATATGTGATTGCCGTATTAATCGGAGCAGTTTTAGGTCTTGTGATTCATCGTTCCAAATATCTTCAGAAGAATTTAAAGCCAATGATTCTTGGAATGCAGACCCTTCCTAGTGTATGCTGGGTGCCATTTTCTATTTTATGGTTTGGTCTGTCTACAGAAGCCATTCTTTTTGTAGTAATTATGGGTGCCACCTTTAGTATTTCTATTTCTGTAGATAATGCTATTAAAAACGTGCCGCCAATCTACACAAAGGCAGCGTTAACTATGGGGGCAAAGAAGAGCCAGTTGTATAAGGATGTTATTTTGCCAGCCTGTCTTCCAGAGCTAGTTTCCGGATTGAAGCAGGGATGGTCCTTTGCATGGAGAGCCTTAATGTCTGGTGAGGTTATGACTACATCCATTGGTCTTGGTCAGACGCTGATTACCGGTCGTGATTTGGCAGATATTAATCAGGTAACCTTGGTTATGGTGGTTATTGTGCTGGTGGGTATTATTATTGATAAGTGCATCTTTACAACCATTGAAACCCGTATGTTAAAGAAGCGCGGACTTATTAATGAATAATGTAAAAAAGTTTATATCAATTATGGGGAAGTGACGCCACAAAAGGTCATTGATATTTCTTCTTCGCGGATGAGTTCAAACACCGTTCAGACAGAAAATCAATGACCTTTTTTTCGTTACTTATTTATAAAAATTCTCGTGTGCAGGATAAATAAAATTTTATGCCTTGGGCTTGAAAAAGTCCTTGTCAAACTCTGCATTAAAATAATAGTAATTGTTAGAATCCAGCTGTTGCTTTGTCATTTCTAAGGCTTCGCCAAAACGTTGAAAGTGTACGATTTCTCTGGTTCGTAGAAATTTTAGTGGAGCCCGGACATCTGGGTCATCAATGACACGAAGCAGATTATCATAAACAGTACGGGCTTTTTGCTCTGCTGCTAAATTTTCAAATAAATCTGCGAAAGGGTCACCTTTGGACTGAAATTCCAAAGAAGTAAAGGGGATTCCGGCAGCAGCCTGTGGCCATAATCCTTTGGTATGGTCGATATAGTAAGCGTCAAATCCTGCTGTTTTGGCTTCTTCGGGAGTTAAATCCCGGGTGAGCTGGTAAATCATGGCACAGATAATTTCCATGTGGTTAATTTCTTCTGTACCAATATCTGTCAGCAATCCGCCTACTTTTTTGACCGGCATGGTATAGCGTTGTGCAAGGTAACGCATAGAAGCACTTAATTCTCCATCAGGACCGCCATATTGGCTGATAATTAATTGGGCAGTTTTTGGACAGGTCTTTTTTATCTTTACAGGATATTGTAATCTTTTTTCATAACTCCACATTAAATACATCCTCCTTCCCAAGGCATTGGTCCATCGGACCAGCCATAACAGTTTTCATTTAAATTACCAGTAACCATGGAAGCTTGAGTTAATGGATAATGTTCCTTGGCAAACTCAGCAAGGAGCTGTAACCGTTCCTGTGTCAGCTGGTAAAACAAAGGAGTTCCCTTTGGACAGTCCGGATGGGTGTCCAAATATAGAGTCAGGTCGTTAATAGCAAAACTGATATTAGTGATTTTTGCCATAAGCTCTTCCCTTTGCTTTTGTTTTGGGTCTAAAGCTGAAGTGGAAGGTTTGGGAGAGGTGCAATTTTTTTCACTTTCAAAAAAAGACAAATTTAGTGATGGGAAAATGGTACCTTCTTCTACAGCTTTTTCAAAGTCGTAAAGCTCGCACCATTTTTGGCAGGGCACAGATGCCATTGCCAGAGATTCAGGTGTAGAACAGCAAGTTGTATTTTTCATGAAAATTCCTCCTTTTATTTTTGTACACAATATTATTCTCTACGGATATTATAGAAACATGTGCTTTTTTGGAAAGGAGTTTATGGTAATAAGGAAAACAATGGAAGGAAAGACAAGAAAAAAGGTTGACAAGTGTTTACCAAAGTGCTATAGTTGTTGGTGAACAGC
>CAZEFX010000147.1:0-4088 GCA_964511525.1 uncultured Jutongia sp. | reverse complement strand
AGAAGGGGAAAGCCTATGTATGTGATTTGACCCCGGAGGAAATCAGAGAATACCGTGGAACCTTAAAGGAGCCAGGGAAAAATAGTCCATATCGTGATCGAAGCATAGAGGAGAACTTGGATTTGTTCCAGAGAATGCGTGATAATGAATTTGAAGACGGAACCAAGGTTTTACGTGCAAAGATTGATATGGCATCTCCAAATATCAATATGCGTGATCCGATTATCTATCGTGTAGCTCATATGAATCATCATAATACAGGAGATAAATGGTGTATCTATCCAATGTATGATTTTGCACATCCTATTGAAGATGCGTTAGAGGGAATTACCCACTCTATTTGTACATTAGAGTTTGAAGATCATAGACCATTATACGATTGGGTGGTTCGTGAGTTAGAGTTTGACAATCCACCGAAACAGATTGAGTTTGCTAAGCTTTACCTGACCAATGTGATTACAGGAAAGAGATATATTAAGAAGTTAGTAGAAGAAGGAATCGTAGATGGATGGGATGATCCTCGTCTGGTTTCTATTGCAGCGTTACGTCGTAGAGGTTTTACTCCAGAATCAATTCGTATGTTTATGGAACTATGTGGTGTATCCAAATCGCAAAGCTCTGTAGATTATGCCATGCTGGAGTATTGCATCCGTGAAGACTTAAAGATGAAACGTCCTCGTATGATGGCAGTTTTAGATCCGATTAAGCTGGTAATTACCAACTATCCTGAGAATGAGATTGAGTATTTAGATGTATCTAATAATCAGGAAAATGAAGAAATGGGAACTAGAAAGGTTCCATTTGGAAGAGAGTTATACATTGACCGGGAAGATTTTATGATTGAGCCACCAAAGAAATATTTCCGCTTATTCCCAGGCAATGAAGTACGTCTTATGAATGCTTATTTTGTAACTTGTACAGATTATGTTACAGATGAGGATGGAAATGTAACAGAGGTTCATTGTACCTATGATCCAGAAACTAAGAGTGGCTCAGGCTTTACTGGACGAAAAGTAAAGGGTACCATTCATTGGGTTTGTGCTGATACAGCCCAGAAAGCAGAAGTACGTTTATACGAAAATATTGTAGATGAAGAAAAGGGAGTCTATAATGAAGACGGAAGTTTGAATTTAAATCCAAACTCCTTGACGGTATTAGAGGAATGTTATGTGGAGCCTGCATTAGCGGAAGCTGATCCAATGGAAAGCTTTCAGTTTGTAAGACATGGTTATTTCTGTGTGGATTCCAAAGATTCATCCAAAGAGCATATTGTATTTAATCGTATTGTATCATTAAAGAGTTCATATCGACCTAAGTAAGGGGGAACAGTTATGGGTAGTTTATTTTCTGGTTTAGAGAAGTTTGGTTTAGGCAAGCTTGAAAAATTAGAAGTATTTGAAGAAGAAGCAAAAAAGGAAACTGCTGTAGAAGCGGTGAAAACAACAGTATCAGAGGCAGATTTTTTGTTTGATAAAACCTTTGTGTGTCCTGTATGTGACGAGGAATTCCATTCCAGAATGGTTCGTACAGGAAAAGTAAAGCTGTTAGCAGCAGATACGGATTTACGACCAAAGTATCAGCATGTAGACTGCTTGAAATATGATGCATTGGTTTGTCCAAAATGCGGTTATGCTGCATTGAACCGGTTCTTTAAGTTTATGATGCCGGCTCAGGCAAAGATGATTCGGGAAAATATTACAGCAAACTTTAAAGGTTTGAATAGCGTTGGAAGTACCTATTCTTATGATGATGCCATTGCTCGTCATCAATTGGCTTTAGCCAATACGGTTGTAAAAAAAGCCAAGGATAGTGAGAAGGCATATACCTGCTTAAAGATGGCATGGCTGTGCCGGGGAAAAGCCGAAAATCTTCCGGAAGATACTCCAGACCGGGATGCAGTGATTAAAGAATTACAGCAGCAGGAGGCAGAGCTTATCGAAAATGCATATTCTGGATTTGAATCTGCATTTTCCAAGGAATCCTTTCCAATGTGCGGAATGGATGAGATTACAGTAACTTATCTAGTGGCAGAACTTGCCAGAAGAGCAGGAAAATATGAAGAGTCCAGTCGCTGGATTTCCAGAGTTTTAACCTCTAGAGCAGCTAATGAGCGTATTAAGAATAAGGCAAGAGATATTAAAGAGCTTTTAAATGAGCAAAAGACAAGTGAAGCATAAAATTATGATAAGTAAAAAATCTCCATAAATTTTTATGGAGATTTTTTATTCTATCTATAAATATAGAAAGATTAACTTTCGTCAACAGGGATACTATTGGTTTTTGTCATACTTCTTGGAAGAGCATCTTTGGAATTTTTCCAAGGTGCATTTTCATTTCGATAGTCAAATTTATCAGTAAACCATTGCAAATCCTCGGTAACACGTTTCATATTTGTTAAGTAGATTTCATTTATGGTCTTGATAAAATCTTCTAATTGGCTGGAAGAAAGGTGGGATGGGGCTGCTTCATAGAGAATTCCAAAATGTTTGGTACATAATCCCTTTGAGGCAGTTATTTTTTCTCGAAATTCTTTGTCATGCTTATAGCAATGAAAAATCGTAGCAATATACCGATTAAAAATAGCATCAATGCGATTACATATGTAGCAGGAATTTTCTACGGATTGAATATATTCCACTACAGGAGAGGCTTCTGTCTTTTTTGAAAATAGTCCTTTTTTGGCAGGAATAGCACCAGAAAGTAATTGGGCTAAATCATCATTGGTACGCTGCATATGGGTATGAAGCATTAAAGCCAGCCCAAGACGATTTTGATGCTTGTATAATTTTTTAACATGATGGCGGCAAAAACCGGTGCGGTTGGTTTCCATACGGATATCATCCTCCATGTAGCTTGGCCCCATAGTAAATTCAATGGCTTCCTTTTCTAAGGACTCATACATAGCACAAATTGGACATTCACAGTCTACAGCAAATGCATCATTTACAGGAATAGTGTATAATTGTTCTTTCATAGTAAGATACCTCATTTCTAACAGTTTAGTAAGGGTTGCATGGAATACAACATATATACCTTATTATAATAGAAGAAAGGGAAATTGAATAGAATTTTTCTAGATATTTTCTTGATTATGGTATGTTTTAGGAAGGTTGGCATAGAATTTATAGGGTAGAACTGGCAAGGAAAACAATATTGAGAAAAGAAAAAATAGTTTGCTTTTTATGATATGAAAACTTGAGAAAAAGAGAGAAAAAATGACTAAACAAGAGAAAATGATAAAATAAAGAGAAAATGGAAAGAATTACTAGGAGAGCACACTTGCAGAAAAATAGGAAATGAAATAATATTATGACTATGGTTAGCACTCGGAATAAGTGAGTGCTAATAGACAAATCGTAAATAAGGAGGTTATTATTCATGAAATTAGTACCATTAGGTGACAGAGTTGTATTAAAACAGTTAGAAGCAGAAGAAACTACCAAATCAGGTATTGTATTACCAGGAAATGCACAGGAGAAGCCTCAGCAGGCTGAAGTAATTGCAGTTGGTCCAGGTGGAATCATTGACGGAAAAGAAGTAAAGATGGAAGTAGAAGTTGGAGATAAGGTAATTTACTCCAAATATGCAGGTACAGATGTTAAGTTAGAAAACGAAGAGTTTATCGTTGTTCGTCAGAATGATATTGTAGCAAAGGTTCAGTAAGTTTCAGTATAAAAACAATTTGTTGTTTTTATGTATTAGTGAATAGAGAATTAACTTAAATTTTGAATTGGAGGAAAGTAACATGGCAAAGGAAATTAAGTTTGGTGCAGATGCCAGAGCAGCATTAGAAGCTGGTGTAGATAAATTGGCAAATACAGTAAAGGTAACCTTGGGACCAAAGGGAAGAAATGTTGTTTTAGATAAGTCTTTTGGTGCTCCATTGATTACAAATGATGGTGTTACTATTGCAAAGGATATTGAATTGGAAGATGGCTTTGAAAATATGGGTGCTCAGTTAGTAAAGGAAGTGGCTACTAAGACTAATGATGTAGCAGGTGATGGTACTACTACAGCAACTGTTTTAGCACAGGCTATGGTAAATGAAGGTATGAAGAATCTTGCAGCAGGTGCAAACCCTATTATTC
>CAZEFX010000146.1:0-4162 GCA_964511525.1 uncultured Jutongia sp. | reverse complement strand
GTAACACTGGCATCGGTGTAATAGTATTTGCTAATCCCCTGCAATTGTAATACATTCTCTGCCATCCTTCCTCCAATCTGCTGTTTTCAACAGCTTTTTATTTTATATGTGCCTTAATTTCTTATCTCCTTTTAAAATACTAGCACAATTTTTTTTAGAAAAAATCACGCTAATTTTCACTTGAATTACTGCAATTTTTTTACAAACCCAAGAAATTCCATATGAATTACCGGCATAATTTTAGGTTTTGAAGGCTCATATTCGTTTCTTAAGAAAAATGTAATTTATTGTTTCAAAAGTAAAAAAATATGATATAATAAACTATCATTTATGTACGGAGAAAATATATACAGGAGGTGAAAAGAAAATTTCGTAACTTCATAAAAGTATACATAGAAAAAATCTCTTTTTAAAAATAGGAATTTACGAAACACCTATTTAAAGAGAATATATGGGAGGTAGACAAATGAAATTAGAACAAAGAATCAAAAACCTTATTATTGCACTTTTAATCGGAGCACTTGTCATCACAGGAGGAAGTATTCATTTTCCAGCTTATGTTGCTGCCGAAACAGATGATACTGTTGAGGATACAGCCGAATCTGAAAACGAAGAAGCGGAAGAAGAAACGGAAGACAGCGATGATGAGGACGAGGAGGAAGACGAAGAGGAGGACGAAGAAGACGAGGAGGATGAGGAGGATGAGGAATATCTTGAAGATGGCGATATTGTGACCTTCTCTGGTTCTGACTATGAAATTCTTAGTATCGATAATATGACCGTTGCATATTATCAGCCAACAAAAGCAAAAGTAAAGCAAGTAGCTATTCCAAAGAAAATAACAGCCAAAGAAGATGGTGAAAAGCTTAGTTTCAAAGTAGTTGCTATTTCTGAGGATGCTTTCCGGGGATACTCTGGATTAAAATCCATCACTGTAAAAAGTACTACAATTAAAAAGGTTGGAAAAAATGCACTAAAAGGCATTTCTCCAAAATGCAAAATTAAAGTTCCAGGTAAAATGTTAAATAAATATAAAAGACTTTTTGCCAATAAAGGTCAGAAAAAAACAGTAAAGGTAGTAAAGGGATAATGATTCCCCTTTTCTGACACCAAATAACAGTCAATAATAGAAACCTCCTAAGAAGACATGCTAAATGCCCTCTTAGGAGGTTTTTCAATCCCTTTAATACCCTTTTTTCTCTTTCATAGAACCTACAATATCCTTATAACTTACCAATGTCACATTTCCCACTTCTTTTGCCCGTTCTATGCACCCTTTCGTAAAACCGGACTTTGAAAACAAATAATAATGTACATTCTTATAATGAAACAACTTACTACGTCCAATTAAAGTTTCAAGAATATCCATGTCAACCTTCTCATTTCTCCACTTACATTCAGCAAATAATGCAGACTCTCTATCTTGTTCACCCATAATATCTATTTCTGCCTGACACTTTTTGGTTGAATCATTTCCCCACCAACGTCCAAGAGAGATAAATTCTATTGGTGCATTCCCTGCAAGAAGCTGTTTCCAAAGATACTGCTTACATATTTCTTCAAACACCCTTCCCATATAATCGGAAAGCTGCGATTCTATACGCTTATATACTAAATCTGCAGCACCTCGTGCAATAGCCGAATTATTATCTAACACAAATCGATACCAAAAATAAAACATATTATCTTCAATGGAATAAATGGATTTCTTTGATGCTTTTTCTCCATAGGGCGTTTCCTTCTGTATAATACCAAGATTTATCAAATTCTTGATATAGTTAGAGCATACATTTGTATTCTCTCCTACTTTCGATGAAATCTCAGACATACGTGAGTATCCAGTAGCTATGGCTGTTATAATTGCATTATAAATTGCTGGTTCACGAACTTCTTGCTTAAGAAGATTTGTCGGTTCTTCGTAGAGAAATGACATGGGATTAAGATAAGTATTCTTAATATTTTCCTCTACGCTTAACTCTTCACTCATCTGGAGAAGATACTGAGGAGTTCCACCAGCAATTCCATATACTAATGCTTTATCTTCGTCAGATAAGTTATGAAAATAACCACAACTCTCTTCAAAATCAAAAGGTTGTATCTTCATCTGAGCTGTTCTTCTCCCATAAAGAGGAGCTTTATACGCAAGCACATGGTCTTCCATATAAGACATAGAAGAGCCACATAATATCAACATTAATTTTGAGTTGTCTTTGTATTTATCAATTAAAAGCTGTAGTGTAGATGCCAAACTCTTTGACGAACGTGCCACATAAGGATACTCATCAATAGCAAGAATAACTCTCTCTTTTGTTGCTAATTTAAATAGATACTCCAAAGCAACTTGAAAAGATGCAAAAGATGTCTCCGTTTGAATACCACTACTAAATTCAATAATACTTTTACTGAGATTCTCTAGATTCTGTTTTTCGTTACTTTCAATTCCCATAAAATAAATTGACTTCTTATCACCAATAAATTGATTGATAAGAGCAGTTTTCCCCACACGACGACGGCCATAGATTACCACAAACTCAAATTTATCTGATTGATATAGCTTATCTAATGAATTTAACTCTTTATGTCTACCTATAAACATTGCTCTGCCTCCCTCTTACACTTATATTATAATACACAACATAAGTGTAGTCAAACATAAATGAGTAAAGTGTAAATGAGTAAGCAAATCATTCACAGCAAAATACAAGGTCTATTTTTTCTTTTTTAGTGATGCAAAAGAAAAACCATAGACCTTGTTCTGTGTCACTTCCCATAACCCTTATTATGAAAAGTTGTATATTTTATTTTCTCTCCGCCATATCCAGACGAATCAATGCTTTCTTCAAAGCCATCTCTGCCCGAAGCATATCCATGGACTTTTCGCCGCCTTTCAGACGACGCTCTGCCCTTGCCTTTGCTTCCTTGGCACGATTGATGTCGATTTCCTCCGGCCACTCACAGGATTCGGCAAGTATGGTTACCTTGTGCTTCTCAATCTTCACAAAGCCATCGTGCATGGCAGCTTCTCTGGTTTTGCCTGACTGTTTAATCCGAAGAACCCCCGGTTCCAGAATAGCAGTCAAAGGAATATGACCAGCTAAAATTCCCATTTCCCCTTCGGTACTTCTAAGCTCCACCATATCCACCTGCTCATCAAAAAACACTCTGGTAGGAGAGATGATTTCTAGTTGAAATGTTTTTTCAGCCATCTGACTCTCCTTTCCGAACTATTTCTTCTCCTCCATACGGGCAACTACATCATCAATGCTGCCGGCATTCAGGAAATAATTCTCTGGAATGTTGTCATGCTTACCTTCAATGATTTCTTTGAATCCACGAATGGTTTCAGAAACTGGTACGTACTGTCCCGGAAGACCGGTAAACTGCTCTGCTACATGGAATGGCTGAGACAAGAATCTCTGTACCTTTCTAGCACGGTTTACTACAATCTTATCTTCTTCGGACAATTCATCCATACCAAGTATGGCAATAATATCCTGCAATTCTTTATATCTCTGCAAAATCTCCTGTACACTACGTGCCACCTTGTAATGTTCCTCTCCTACCACATGTGGGTCCAAAATACGGGAAGTGGACTCCAGTGGATCTACTGCCGGATAGATACCCAGCTCAGAGATAGAACGGGAAAGTACGGTGGTTGCATCCAGATGGGCAAAGGTAGTGGCAGGAGCAGGGTCGGTTAAGTCATCCGCAGGCACATAAACTGCTTGAACGGAAGTAATAGAACCCTTCTTCGTAGAAGTGATACGCTCCTGCAAAGCACCCATTTCTGTCTGCAAGGTTGGCTGATAACCAACGGCACTTGGCATACGTCCTAAAAGCGCTGACACCTCAGAACCTGCCTGTGTGAAACGGAAAATGTTATCAATAAACAGAAGAACATCCTTACCAGAACGGTCACGGAAATTTTCTGCCATGGTAAGTCCTGTTAAACCTACTCTCATACGAGCTCCTGGTGGCTCATTCATCTGACCAAACACCATGGTGGTCTTATCAATAACACCAGACTCAATCATTTCATAATAAAGGTCATTACCTTCACGGGTACGCTCACCTACACCGGTAAATACAGAGTATCCACCATGCTCCTGAGCAATGTTGGTAATCAACTCCTGAATCAATACGGTTTTACCTACACCGGCAC
>CAZEFX010000145.1:0-4291 GCA_964511525.1 uncultured Jutongia sp. | reverse complement strand
TTGAATTTGTATCTGAGGGTAACAAATATTATTCTGTAGCGATTATTATAAAAATTATGGAAAATGACTTAGACTATGCAATGTTACCAATACATTGCATAGTCTAAGTCATTTTCCATAATTTTAATAATACTCGCTACAGCATAATATTTCTTACCCTCAGATACAAAAACCACAATTTTTTTTGCATTGATATCTTTACCTAATTTTTGACTTAAATTCAATCGCTCTTCTTCTGTGGCTTTCTCTATAAGTATCCCATCAAGTACACATGGCACTTCAATATAATTAATATCTCCCAAATATATATCTATATTTGCATTATACGTTTTATTCAAATCTACTTTGGGACTTCTTATTATTGCTTCACTATGTGAAACTTGATAAAACCAAAATTTAAATTTTCTCCCCGAAAAATCAACTTTTTCCATCATATCACCTCCTAATCAAATGGATTTTGAACAATCTCGCCGTTCTTATACCATGTTATTCTATTCCATGACTCTGGTGTCATTTTAATTTGTAATAATTCCCAATCAGTTGCACCCCCTGTGTTACTTGCTGCTCGTTGCACAGCTAACATCGGATTATCAATGCCATCCAAGTTTACTATAATCTCCATTTCTGGATTATATAATGCATCAAGAACTCCCTCTTTCCAATTTGTCGGATCTGAAAAGTCTTTCCATGTATGAGCATTATTTTTTGAAGCAAAATCATCCAAATAATCACTTAGTCCTAGTGCCAACCTATTATCTGAGTCAGTACCACCCTTGACATTCACCCTTTACCCTTATAACAATCCAAGCCAATGCCAATCCCCTTAAAAATGAGTACACTACTCAAAGCCGATTTCGCATCTGCTTAAAATTCTATCACACATCATTCTATTTTCCTATATTTTTTCGCCAGTTTCTTTCACTTCTTTCACTTCTGGCATTCGGTACTCTGTACCATTTTTCAACATTCCATAAATTATGTTTATTAATCTTCTGGAAATACAAATCAAAGCCTGTTGCCCACTTTTTCCTTCCGCAGTCCTCTTCTCATAATACTGTCGGAACAGTGAATTGCGTGGTGTGCCTTTTGCAGATATCTGCACCATCTGAATGGCTAAGAAATAAATCGTTGCCTGTAACCTGCGGTTGCCCTGTTTGGTTGCTAGGTCTTTACCTTTTCCACTGGATGAATACTTCATGGGGGCTATCCCTGCAAACTGTGCCAGCTTGTTTTTATTCGGAAAGCGGTTAACGTCTCCTATCTCAGCCAGTATCTTTACTGCTGTTATGATGTTCACCCCCGGAATAGTTGCAAGAGTACACCCCAGCAGATGATACATCTTCTCCAGCTGTTGGTCGACTTCCTCCAACTGCTTTTCGTAATGCTTTAAATCACTGACAATACCCAGCGTTACTATGTCACGCATATCCTGATAATCGTTTTCCTTCACCTTATCACTGGCAATGGCATTTAAGATTTTTTCACAGGTCTTTGTGGAACATCGGTTATGGCTGATAGGAACTAATTCTTCTCTAAGTTCCTCTACCGTCTTACCCTTCAGATGCTTTCTGGATGGGTAATTTTCCCAGAAATACAATGCAGTGGGTCTTGCTATATCAGTAAAAAATATTTTATAGCTTGGATATGCTATGCACAACTGCTCATGCAACTGGTTGACCAATCTGGTTCTGTGTCGCATGATATTGTCCCGTCTGTTCACCAACTGACCTAACGACCAATAGGCATCATTTGGGCAGGCATCGGGTAACTTTTCCAGCATATTTAAGGTAGCAAGTGCTATGGCTTCTGCATCGTCACTGTCACTTTTTCGGTACATGGCTCCTCGGTGTTTTGCCTGTCGGTTAGATATAGCAGTATTCACATCCTTTACCATATATCCTTTGTCAATAAGCCATACCGCCAGAGAACGTCCGTATCCGTATGCATTCTCCAGACCATAGACGGGCTCTTTGCAATCGGTACAACACTTTTTCACCTTTCTTACCAGCTTGGGAAATTCGGCTGGTGTATTGGCAAATGTTATTTCGCCTAATTTTATGTTACGACAGTCAATCATTACTGCTGTATGGGTTTCTTTATGTAAATCAACTCCCACATAAATTAAATTTTCATTAATCATAATAGTTCACTCCATTCTCCATGTATTACGAAACACCGACAACCTCAACTGGTAAGCCTCTTTCCAAGATTTACGCTACTGCAACTTGGTGGGCAAGGGTGGCACAGTCTATATATTTCTGATCGGACGCAAGGTGCCTCTGTTCTGTTTTTTGGACACCGCCGACTTTCATGTAAATGGGACTCCTGCCAGAATGCAGGCAGACAAAAGGCTTACGAACTGCTTTTGCCCGATATCAGAATTGATAGGGTGTGTGGATGTTAACTCTGAACAGCCCTTGATTCAAGTTAATTCTGCTGGTTTTTCAGATATTTTCATCCCATAGTTTTATTATACAAATCCGATTTTTGAAATTCTGTTTACGGATGCACCATGTAGCAGGGTTACGGTCATACCACAAACGACATTTTTGCACAACCGACACAATAACCACGATATCTCACAGAGCTACGAAACAACCACGTTGCAAGTACCCCCTTGTCAAGTACTTTTTTTCTAAAAATACAAACTTTTTTATTTCTTTACCCAAAATCAAAAGAAAAACTGCACCCTATCGGAAAATCCCATATAAGATGCAGCGATTTCTTTTTCTCTTTGATTTTTTCTAAAATCTACCCAAGACAGATATTTTTCTGGATGGCATCCTCCAGCTCCTTCGTACCGATACCAATATATCTCTGGGTGACATTCACACTGGAATGCTGGAGCAGGGTTCTCACCAGTTCTATGTTGTAATGGTTGTTGACATAGATATTGGTAGCAAAGCCTTTACGGAAGCTGTGGGAACCTATACCCTCCAAGCCAAGATAATCACATACTGCTTTCAGATGCTTTAATACTGCCCGTTCTGTAATGGGAAAGAGTTTCGCCTTGGAAGAAATGTTGTTCTGATAAGCGTAGTCTCTCACAAACTGATACACCTCGGCTGGCACTGTAAAATTGCGGTACTTCCCAGTCTTTTGTTCATAAATATCCAGCCGATACCTACCAGCATCCTTTACAAAAGAATCTACACATAGATTTAAAATATCACCTACACGCAAGCCAAGATTGTATTCCAAAGTCAGTACTGTGGCAATCCGTTCATTGGGTTTGTAGCGCACACCCCCAGAAATAAAACCATTCTTCATGGTAGCTATAATTAACTTAAACGTAGATTCATCTACTGCTCTCGTACATTTATTCATTTTACCAGCTCCAATCCATATATCACCAAAAGTCAAAATTACATCTTCCAAAAGCAACTTACAATACCAGAAAGAAAACACAAAATACCAAGTTCCAATTATTGGAAACCAAAAGTTCCATAAATCCAAGCACGATATTACACAACCGCCAGTTTCCGCCATAGTTCCTAATCCAGTAGGAATACGAACAAAAAGCCAACGCTGTAATTCGCCCTGTTTCGCCCCAAAGGGCGGTGATGGCACTAGTACGCACCAAAATACGTAAAACGAAACGTGGGGCAACGTGTGCAGGCGTAAGGGCATAGAAAAATGTCCGTTTATAATACCGCCCACACAGTCAGCCCCAGAAAAAATCAACTGCCCCGTTTCATAATCCCGTCACTGGAAAATATCTGTGCCAGTATTTCCAAGCTCATCCTCTCAATGCATCGACTCATGTACTCCCACTGCTCACTATTAAAGCGAAATACCTGTTGCATCCTATTCTCGGCATATTTCTCTAACTGCAACATTCTGTCTGTCAGACAGATTACACTTTTTCTCCAGCACTTACCATTCCCAACATTCAGATAAGGCTGTTCTATAAACCGAAGGCTGATTCCCCGTTGAAAACAAAACTCAGCAACTCCACATACCTGACTAAGATTCAGAAAACGGTTTACACTCATGACATACACCACATCACCAGATACCAGCATTTCCCGCAGTGCATTCAACTGGTTAAAATAAAACACCCTTTCATTCCTAATCTTTTTACTCTGAAATACTGTCTTTGTGCCAGCATCATCCAGAGAAGAAATAATTCCATAAACCATGGTCACATCCTCCTTTATTTTTTTTAATTTATAAATATCTGGAAGATGCGAAATAACATCTCTATTTTGAAAGTTCCAATTTCTCCACCAGACTGTGACGATATTTTTTAACAAAAATCGTCACGATTACAGACAAAATTTGTTATCAT
>CAZEFX010000144.1:0-4329 GCA_964511525.1 uncultured Jutongia sp. | reverse complement strand
TATAGAAAGGATGCAATAATATGAATATTGAAAAAATGATTCAGGAAATGACCTTAGAAGAAAAAGCCAGCCTCTGCTCCGGTGCAGACTTCTGGCACACAGAAACCATTGAACGGATAGGCCTTCCAAGGGTTATGGTTTCTGACGGACCTCATGGTCTTCGTAAACAGGGTGAGATTACCGACCATATGGGAGTGGCAGAAAGTGTTGAGGCAGTAGGTTTTCCAACAGCATCAGCAATGGCATGCTCCTTTAACCGGGATTTGATTCGTGAGGTGGGAAATGCCCTTGGGGAAGAATGTCAGGCAGAGGATGTGGCTGTCCTTTTAGGACCGGGAGCAAATATGAAGCGCTCCCCTCTCTGTGGCCGTAACTTTGAATACTATTCCGAAGACCCTTATCTCACCGGGGAAATCGGAGCTGCTTTTGTAAATGGTGTACAGGAGAAAAATGTAGGAACCAGCTTAAAGCATTTTGCTGCTAACAATCAGGAATGGCGCCGTATGAGCATCAGCGCAGAAATCGACCAGCGTACTCTTCGGGAAATCTATTTATCCGGCTTTGAGCGGATTGTAAAAAAGGCTCAGCCTTGGACTATTATGTGCAGCTACAACCGTATCAATGGAACCTACTCCTGCGAAAATGACTGGCTCTTAAATAAGGTACTTCGTGAGGAATGGGGGTTTGAAGGTCTTGTTGTAACAGACTGGGGTGCAATGAATGAGCGTGTTCCAGCCTTAAAAGCCGGTCTGGATTTGGAAATGCCGGACTGTCACGGTGAAACGGATAAGCAGATTGTTGAAGCAGTGAAGAACGGTTCTTTATCGGAAGAAATTCTCAATACTGCTGTGGGCAGAATTTTGGAAATGGTGGAAAAATACGTTTCCAATAAAATAGAAAATGCTACCTATAATAAGGAAGAGCATCATCAGCTGGCAAAGAAAATAGCCTGCGACAGCGCTGTTCTTTTAAAGAATGATGGAATCCTTCCTTTAAAGGAGGGCACCAAAATCGCTGTAATTGGTGAATTCGCTGCTAATCCACGAATTCAGGGCGGTGGTTCCAGTCATATTAACTGCTTCAAGGTAGAAAGCGCCTTGGATGTTCTTTCTTCAGACAGTAATGTAACCTATTCTCAGGGCTATCAGCTGGAAGAAGATAAAATCATCCCTGAACTGGAGGAGGCTGCCGTTGCTGCTGCAAGGGACGCAGAGGTTGCCGTAATTTTCGCCGGACTTCCTGACTCCTTCGAAAGTGAAGGCTTTGACAGAACTCACTTAAATATGCCGGACTGTCAGAATCACTTAATCGAAAGAATCTGTCAGGAACAGTCCAATGTAATCGTGGTACTTCACAATGGTTCACCAATTGTTATGCCATGGCTGTCTCAGGTGAAGGGTGTGTTAGAAATGTATCTTGCAGGACAGACTAGTGGTGCTGCTGCGGTGGAACTGCTTTTTGGTAAGGTAAATCCTTCCGGAAAACTGGCAGAAACCTTCCCTCTTCGTTTAGAGGATAATCCTTCTTACCTGAATTTCCCAGGAAACCGCAATAAGGTTACTTATCAGGAAGGGATTTATATCGGCTATCGCTATTATGATAAGAAGAAAATGGATGTGCTGTTCCCATTTGGATATGGACTAAGCTATACTACCTTCCAGTATTCCAACGCAAAGCTTACTGTAAACGGTTCTCCGGCTGCAAAGGCAAAGGATAATGATAAAATCATGGTATCTGTAGATATTACGAATACCGGTTCCGTAGCTGGACAGGAAATCGTACAGCTCTACGTTAAAAATGCACCTAACGAAGAAACCCGCCCGGAAAAGGAATTGAAAGACTTCGCAAAGGTAAGTCTGGAGCCGGGAGAAACTAAAACAGTGACCTTTGAATTGGAACAGCGTTCCTTCGCTTATTATCATACTGAGCTTTCCGGCTGGTATGCTCCATCCGGAGAATACGAAATCTTACTGGCAGCTTCTTCCAGAGATATTCGCCAGACTTTAGCTTTGGAACTAGAAAGCACGACAAAGCTTCCATTCCGGGTAACAGATATTTCCTCCTGCGAGGATGTATATCTTTTTGCTAATGACCCATCTCCTCTGGATGCTATGCTGGAAAAGAGCGGATTTGCAGAGTCCACCAACAAGGACGGGGATGACAGTATGGGAGCCGGCACTGCAGAAATGATGCAGGCAATGTTCTCCGGCACTCCACTTCATTCCATTCTTTCCTTTAGTACAGAGGATTTGACCTGGCAGGATATTCAGGATACCATTCGTGCCATTAATGAAAAGCAGTAATTGCTTTAGAGTAAACAAATTCAGGCAGGGCAAAACATTGGTTTTGCCCTGCCTTCTAATTTTGATGTAAATGCTGCTGCAAATATTTCTCTCTGGTTGCCATACCTCCACGAATATGCCGTTCCGACTTGTTTACATCTAAGACCCTACGCACCTGCTCTGCCAAGCCCTGATTAATAATCGGAAGTTTTTCTGTGAGGTCTTTATGTGCAGAGGTTACGAAACCGAAAATTTATTAAGAGAAAAGGGATTCTTGCGCTTCTTTTATTTTATCCAATTAAAACTTTCTTTCCTTCAAAGGCTAAACCATATTTATAAATCCGCTCTTTTTCAATTCCCTTTGCAATTAATGTTGTCTCGTATTGCTTTTCTTCGATTTGCTCATGGGCAGCTGCTACAGTTTCTTTTAAATCCTTTTCATCCTCAGAATCATGTACTTTAAATTCCAGAATAAATGCTTTTTCTTCGGGATAACGAGGCTCTAACATCACATCATATCTGCCAAAGCCACTTTCACGATTGGAGGTAATGACATATCTATCATCCAAATCTGCCAGAAGACCTAAGACAAATCCATGATAAAATCGTTCCGGCTCTGCTCCCATAGGACCATTTCCCGTGTCAAAATAACTAAATACCTGTAAGGTCAGACGATTCATAAAGTGATTCATAGTTTTCAGATCTCCAGCCATCATAGATTTGATGAAATCGTTATAAGACTTCCTAGCGCCTCGGAACCATCCCCGTACCATATCATAAAACATAATTTTCACTTCACCATTGGTTAATCCTACGGTATAAATCATTTCCTTGGTTATGCCTTCTGCATTCTGTTTTTCATAATCTAATACCTTCAGATAGCCACTGGCAAGAAGCAGACTCCATATCGCTGTTTCATTCCCATCCAATTGATTATATACAATCTGTTCATCAATGGGACATTCTATGCTTTCTCCCCGCAATAGCGATTCAAAGGTATTCTTAATATCCGCATCCCCTTCCCGGATTAGCTTTCCTACAAGGCTATTTGAACTGGTATTTGCCCAGTACGCCCCATATCGTCCCGTATCCAAAAAATTAATCACTGACCATGGATTGTATATGTCTGTATAATCACCAAAGGTAAATCCATCATACCAGTTTTTTACACCTTGTTTTTGTTCTGACAGACCACACTCTTCTAATGCAGCAAACACTTCTTTCTCTGTGAATCCAAAGGCTGTAGCATATTCATTAGAAGTCGTTGTTACCACCTTCAAATTATTCAAATCCGAAAAAATAGACTCTCTACTGATCCGCGTAATTCCCGTCATAACAGCTTTTAACAGATATGGATTTGTCTTAAAGGAGGAATTAAACATACTTCTGGTAAAAGACACAATTTCTTCCCAAAATCCATGTACATATGCTTCCTGCATTGGTGTATCATATTCATCTAAAAGAATAATTACCTTTTTTCCATAATAACGATACAGATATTCTGACAGATTATGAAGGGCCATAGAAGCATCCTGCCGGTTCATTTCTTCGGTCATTCTTCTATAATATGCCTTTTCAGCATCTGATAATACCTGGCTTTTTAACAAAAAGGAAAAATTCTCGTATTGTTTTTTCATTATCTGGCACATTCTGTACTCAG
This sequence comes from uncultured Jutongia sp., assembly GCA_964511525.1. GTDB lineage: Bacteria > Bacillota > Clostridia > Lachnospirales > Lachnospiraceae > Jutongia. The sequence goes on along the minus strand of CAZEFX010000144.1, from coordinate 387 downwards.
TTGATTCATAATCTGGTTCTTTTACATTCGCAAAGGAAAGGCTGATGACAGGATAGGTTCCCTGAAGCTGTCTGTATTTCTCCTCCTTCCAAATCTCAAGACCTTCAAATAAATCTTCACGATCTGCGCATTTTATAGAAAAGAAATACTCTAGCATGCTCATGTTCAAGGTCTTTCCAAAACGGCGCGGACGGGCAATTAAAGTAACGCTATCCTCACTTTCCCACCATTCTTTAATAAAAGATGTTTTGTCTACATAAAAAATGTTGTTTTGTCTAATTGTTTCAAAGTCTTGTATTCCGATCCCTACATTTCTTCCCATATCACCCACATCCTTTCTATATAAAACCAATCGTTATATTTTTTTGATATATATAATCCTTACAT
>CAZEFX010000143.1:0-4361 GCA_964511525.1 uncultured Jutongia sp. | reverse complement strand
CTAACTTATTTTTAATAGGTTTATTGTGGATGGTTTTCTTAAAAATGTCAAGTGGAATGAAAAGATACAAAATCCACGGGAATATGGAAGCAAAAATTTGGAGGTATATTACAAATAAAAGCGATGAATGAAATGTAAAATCATTCACCGCTTTTTGTTTAAAATATGTTAAAACTTACTGGACGAAAGAGTAGGCATATCCTTGGTCAACCGCATATTCATGGGCATAGGAATCTTCTACGACGTAGAGGAGTAGATTTTCGTTGCAACCAGAAAATGCAGAATAACCTATAAGTGTTACACTTTCTGGTATTGTAATTTCTGCTAAACTACTGCAGCCTGAAAATGCAGAACCATCTATACTCGTTACACTTCCAGAAATAATAATTTCTGTTAAACTTCTACATTCCATAAATACACCAAAGTCTATTTCTGTTACACTTTCTGGTATATTGATTTTTGTCAAACTACTACATTCGTTAAATGCGTATTCTCCTATACTTGTTACACTTTCTGGTATATTGATTTCCATTAAACTACTACAACCTGAAAATGCACCATAGTCTATACTCGTTACACTTTCCGGTATTGTAATTTCTATCAAACTACTACATTTCCAAAACACATAACTACATATACTTGTCACACTTTCTGGTATATTGATTTCTATTAAACTACTACAACCTGAAAATGCAGAACCATCTATACTCGTTACACTTTCCGGTATTGTAATTTCTGCTAAACTACTACAACCTAAAAATGCACTATAGTCTATACTCGTTACACCTTCTGGAATTTTTATTTCTATTAAATTACTACAGCCTGAAAATGCATAATCTCCTATACTCGTTACACTTTCTGGAATTATTGTATTTTTACATCCACTTATTAAACTATTTGTTTGTGTCTCTATAATTCCATTACAACCCCCCCTACTATCATACACTTCATTTCCTTCCGCAACAATTATTTTCTCTAAACTACTACAGCCTTCAAATACACACCAATCTATACTCATTACACTTTTCGGAATATAAATTTCCGTTAAACTACTACAGCCTGAAAATGCACCATAGTCTATACTCGTTACACTTTCCGGTATATTGATTTTTATTAAACTACTGCACTCCTTAAATGCAGAATAACCTATACTTGTTACACTTTCTGGTATATTGATTTCTATTAAACTACTGCACTCCGCAAATGCATAATCTCCTATACTCGTTACACTTTCCGGAATTATTGTATTTTTACATCCATTTATTAAACTATTTGTTTCTGTTTCTATAATAGCATTACAATCCCCTCTACTATCATACACTTCATTTCCTTTCGCAACAATTATTTTCTCTAAACTACTACAACCCAAAAAAACAAGATAGGATATACTCGTTACATCTTCAGGAATTTTTATTTCTGTCAGACTACTACATTTATAAAATGTCCAAGAATCTATACTGGTTACTATCTTACCTCCTAGCTTTTCAGGAATCGCAAGCTGTTTCGCCCATCCTACATATCTCGTTATTTGCATACCATCCTCTTCCGTTCCCGTATAAGAGAACTTTCCAGCTCTTCCTAAGAAATAGGTCTGGGTTACTTCTTCCCCGTTCAACTCCCCTTGAACCTGAATCTGGTAATGTCCTACCTTTCCATCACTGAAATACGACTCCGGACTATAGGTACTGGACACCACCGTAACCTCATCATTAGCATAGGTATATGTAATGGAATCTATAACATCTCGAATATCTTTAAAATCACCAAAAACTTCAATCAGATTTACATTGTCTTTACTGTAAATAGAAATTCCCTGTACCTGTTCATTGGTACTTTCTGCAGCTACAATTAAACCAGATATACTAGCTGGTTTCGCTGTTTCTATGGTTCCTGCTGGTGTGCCTGTAGGAACTACATCATCAGTCTGTCCCGGTGCATTAGTATGTACTGGATTATTGCTAACCCCTGGCACCTGAACAATTGGAGCCGTAGCTGTAGGTACAGTAGTATTTACTACTGGTGGCTGGACAGTTACCACAGGAGTCGGAGTTGGACTCTCCGTAGGCTTTTCCTCTACGATAATATTACAGGTGTATTTTTTCTTTCCCACCTTGGCAACTACCTTTGCCTTTCCTGCTTTCTTCGCTGTGATAGTTACTGTATTTTTGTTTTTCACTTTTAAACTTACAATCTTCTTTTTGCTGACACTCCATTTTACTTTCTTTTTATTCTTTTTCAGCTTAATGATGCTACTTTCCCCTTCTTCTAAGGTTACTTTCTTCTTGTTTAGCTTTGTCTTTCCTGCCGCCTTTGCCACTCCGGTTTCCGATATTGGTGCAACAATCATAGCTGCTACCACAAGGGCAATCCATTGTTTTCTGTGTTTCATACTTTTTCCATCCTTTCTTTTGTCTATTTCCCACTCCCATACGTCACTATAAACTATTATACACACCACCCCTGTTTTTCATTTTCCATTTTTCTAACCTATCTTTACAGTAGGTTTATACGCAAAAAAAGAAGAATATCCAATAGGATTCCATCCGATACTCCTCTTTTCCATTCATATTATGTTAAGAAAATGCAAAATGCTTTCTTACTCTATCAACTTACTGCATTGCCTCTTTAATCTGCGTTTTTATCTCTTCCACCGAGTCTTCATCCAGTTCCAGCACATAAATCTCTTCTCCCTCACTGGACTGAGTCACCGCTGCCAATGGCTGCCCCGTGATTCCTGTAGTCGTAATATTCCATTCCGATTCATCCTCCAGCTGCCACTGCAACAGCTTTTGCAAAGACTTCATTGACAAATCCGTAGATACATTTTTCTTTAATACCGACAAAATCTTCTGATAAGAAATAAGAGACTTTTCCTCCTTCAACTTTTCATAAATTGCCTGTATCAAGTACTGCTGATTTCGTCCTCTCTGAATATCTCCTTCCGGCAGGTGATGCCGCTCTCTGACAAATGCCAAGGCCTCTTCTCCATTCACCTGATTCTGCCCTTTTACAAATGACGGTCCCCAATCCGATTGGAAATCACATTCCGAATAAACAGAAACACCGCCTAATTCATTTACAATTTGTTTTAATGCAATATAATCCACAGTAATACTACAGTCTACTTTAATATCATATAATTCCTGCAATGCCCATTTAGGAGCATTTTTTCCATATAGTGGCATGGCATCTAATTTCTCTGTCTTTCCTGCGTTTTTCTTTGCCTGCTTCGGCACCGTCAACAAGGTATCCCTTGGAGTATTTACCAAAAGGATTTTGTGAGTCTTTGGATTTACTACCGCTAATAGATTCACATCTCGATAACGTACCTTCTTCTGGGATAATACCCTCTTTCCTTCCATCCCACTAATATAACAGCAAAAACTCTGATTTTTCCAATCAATGCTTACTGTTGCTTTTCTCTTCTTTTGGGAATCCTTCTTGTCCGAAGCATTCTTCCCCCAAATAGCCCATATTAAAATAATTCCAATAACTATACAGGAAACGATTGCCAAAATCAGTACCTTTTTATTTTTTATCGCTGGTTTCTTGCTATATTTCAAACTTCCTACCTCCAATTATTCTTATATCAATTTATTTTATTTCCTTCCCTCCTTGTATTTAATTCCCATTCCTCTATACAAATCTATATTCTATTATACCATTTCCCTCTATTATTTATTTTCCATTTTTCTAACCTGTTTTTTTAGTATTATAACAAAATTCCCTTTATACCAAAAGGAGCTGCCGCTTTTGCGACAGCTCCCTGAATAAACCTTATATCGACTCTTACTTTTCAGTAATTATCTTATTTGTAAAGCTCAACCAGCTTCTGCAGATGCTCGTAACGAGCCTTTGCAGCTTCCTCGGAAGCCTTGAATAACTTCTCTGCTCTCTCTGGGAATGGCTTGATCAGACGAGTATAACGTGCCTCGTTGTTCAAGAAATCCTGATATCCATCAAAGTTTGTCTGCTTCTCAGAAGCGAAGGTGAATGGATTCTTTCCTTCTGCCTTCATGGTTGGATTGAATGAGAAGAGGTTCCAGTAACCAGCCTGAACAGCCTTCTTCATTTCATCCTGACAGTGGTTCATACCACCCTTAGCGATACCGTGTAACTCACATGGAGCGTAACCGATAATCAGGGATGGACCATTGTAAGCTTCTGCCTCAGCGATAGCCTTAACAGCCTGTGCTGGATTTGCACCAAGAGCAATCTGTGCTACGTATACGTAACCATAGCTCATAGCGATTTCAGCCAAAGACTTCTTGCCAACTTCTTTACCAGCAGCAGCGAACTGACAAACTTCACCGATGTTGGAAGCCTTAGAAGCCTGACCACCTGTATTAGAATACATCTCT
>CAZEFX010000142.1:0-4385 GCA_964511525.1 uncultured Jutongia sp. | reverse complement strand
TATAATATAGATAACATATGCTACAAAATGACGAATTGCATCCATATCACCGGTCTGACGGCTCATTAAATCACCGGTACGGTTTTTATTGTAAAATGCAAAGTCTTCCTGTAAAAGCTTACGATATACCTTATCTCTCATGGAGAATAAAACACCTTGGGAGCTTAATTCAAAGAGTACCTGTGAAAATATACGACAGATTCCCTTTATAATAACAGTTATAACCAGCACCGCAATCAATGTAGGTAAAAGCTCTGTGTCGCCACCCTTTACTACTTCATCTACAATCATTCCTGAAATCTGTGGCGCAACTAAAGATGCCGCAGCTAATATGGTAACTAGCAATAAACCTCCTGTCATCTTCCACTTATGTTTCCGTAAAAAACTGTAAAACCATTTCATTGGAGTCATTTTGTCTACCTCCTGTCTCTTTTTCTATCCCGTGCACTTTCTTTCTCTTAAGTGAATCCAAGTATAGCATGGTAATTTTCAGGATAATATAATGAATGAAGAACAAAATAGAATAAATCTATTTTATTACATGGGAATATATGCTATTCTTATATGGTCAGGATTTGTAAACATTCTGTAAACTTTCATTGTATAAATCAATTTCCATTTTGATAAATCAAAACCTCTTACACGTAAAAGGCAGTAAATTTTCAACTTAGAAAGGAGAATTTATGAATTCAAAAGAAAAAAAGATTATGGAATTTCAAGATACGGATCGCCTAAATGCTCCTTTGGAAGTATTTATTCTTACAGAAACCAAAACTAAAGGTTCCGTTCCGCCACATTGGCACTATTATTTAGAAATTTTATTTATTTTAAAGGGTACTTTGGAAGCAGTCTGTGACGGTGCTGTTTATACTATGGAGCCCGGAGATTTAATTGTTTTCCATCCTCAATCAGTTCATGCTATGCACCGCTCCCCTTCTATGTCTGACTCTGAGGATGTGCTTTACTTTGTAGTAATGGCTGATTTAAACTTTTTAAATATAACAAACCGTTACCGCACACGGTTTTCAAAGCTGTTTCGTATGGCATACCAGCAGAACCCCTCCTATATTCATTTTCGCCGGGAGGAACTACAGGTATATCCCGTGCTACAGCTACTGACTCATAGCTTAGAAGAAATGAGAAATAAAACCTATGGATATGATGTACTTATCTGCTCTAATATTGCCACCTTATTGACTTACCTTATGCGTTGTCTGCGAAATAAGGGACTGGACACCGATGCTATCATCACCTCTCCTGATGAATTTGATGATTCCATCTATTCTGTTTCCAAATATATTGAACAGCACTGCGGAGAAAATCTCAGAGTACAGGAGCTGGCAGATATGTGTGGCATGAGCTATTCCTATTTCGCCAAGCTTTTCCGGGAAACCTATCACCAATCCTGCAAGGAATATATTGAATTTGCCCGGCTAAATAAGGTAGCTGACCTACTGCTTTTCACCAATCTGGATTTAAATTATATTAGTCAGGAGGCTGGCTTTGCCGATTGCAGCCATCTAATCCGTACCTTCAAAAAGTGGAAGGGAATGACACCAAAACAATGGCGTCGGGAAATACAGAATAATATGCAGCATACCTTAGAGTAGCTATACTCTAAGGTATAAAGAGACATTCGTGGAATATGCTATACTGGAAACTTCTCCATTTAAAAAAGGTCATCCTGAATACGGAATTTTTCCAGTATTTCCACAACAGCCCGGACACTTCCTGCCGCATCAAAGCTTCTGGGATACTCATAACCTGCTTCGATTGCCTTTTTCAAGGTCTCCACATATTCTTGCTTCCCATACTTCTGAATAAACAACGCAGAGGCTTTGGCAATATATTCCATACGAATAGAGAAGTAACCTTTTTCACAAGATGCCAAACCCTCACATTCATAACATCCATTTAATTGATATTGCTTAGAACATTCTACGTTCATACATTTTTTGTCATCAAACAGCATGCCATAGGAACAAACCGGGTACTCACTCCGGCATCCGCCACACCACTCCTTCTGAAAACAGAACTCACAGTGCAAACCACATCTTCCCATGGGATCCTTTCCCTGTCTCGCTTCCATTACCAGACGATTTTTCACATTTCTGCAATGCTGTATTCTGGCACCACCATCTCCTTCTGTCTCATCAAAAGAATACCGGTTCAATAATTCGCAGGCAAAGGCTTTGCATTCCCCACAAAAATCAACTCTTTTCTTTTGGGCACACTTGGCTAATTCGCATTCTCCATAAAAGGGACGACCCTGTGTGGCAATACATCCTCCACAGTTAAATTCCTCTCTATAATCACATTCTGCACATACCAGCCCACAATAGGAATCAATTCCTTTATTTATCATGTTATGAATTTCCTTTCTTTCCTTCTCATTCCTCTATAGCAAATGGATTAATGCTTCTACATCTTCTCTTCTAGTTGCCCAGCTAGTGGCAAAACGAATCACCGTATGTTCTGCATCTGCCTTTTCCCAAAAACTAACTCTTACCTGTTCCTGCAGCTTCTTTAATTTCTCGTCCTCCATTATCACAAAAATCTGATTGGTTGGAGTCTCTAAATAAAACCGATACCCCTTTTCTTTTAATGCAGCCTTTATCAATTCTGCCATCTCTATGGCATTCTTACTAATTTCCAGATATAAATCCTCTGTAAATAAAGCATCAAACTGAATCCCCAGCAAGCGTCCCTTTGCAAGCAATGCTCCCTGTTGCTTTATCATGGTAAGAAAATGCTTTGGTGTGTTTTCTTTTGTAAATACCACAGCTTCTCCACAAAGAGCTCCTACCTTTGTCCCACCAATATAAAACACATCACAATATTTTGCAATATCTGGAAGGGTTACATCCGTATCTCTGCTAACTAAACCATATCCCAGACGGGCACCGTCCAAATATAATGGAATCTCATATTCTTTACAGATAGCAGAAATCTGCTCTAATTCCTGACTTGTATATAATGTTCCGTACTCTGTAGGATGAGAAATATACACCATCCCTGGGAATACCATATGCTCTTTATTTTCATCCGAAAAAAAGATATGTAAATACTGCTCCAATGCCTGAGGATTAATTTTTCCTTCCTGTTGCTCCAGCTCCAATACCTTATGCCCGGAATTTTCAATAGCACCGCCTTCATGAACACTAATATGCCCCGTATTTGCTGCCACTACACCTTCATAGGGCTGTAGCATAGATGCAATCACTGTTTTATTTGTTTGAGTTCCTCCCACCAGAAAATGTACCTCTGCTGTCTCGCAATCACAAGCCTTCTTGATTTTTTCTTTTGCAGACTGACAATACTTGTCTGCACCATATCCGGGTAATTTCTCCATATTGGTTTCCACTAAGCGCTGTAACACTTTCTCATGGGCACCTTCCGAATAATCACATTCAAAGGATAACATAGGAATCCCCTTTCTATTTATCATAAAGAATATTTCCATCCATTCTTCATTTATTTCTGACTACAAAGATAATATCATATCTTTTCTTTTTTTGCTTGACTTTTTTTAATTCTATATAATAAACTTCACAGGCAACAAAAAATATGGAATACATATCGACACAAAAAGTCCCTCGGTGGTTTGAAAAAACACCGAGGGACTTTTTTATATTTCAGAGATGAAGTTACGCCTTTGGATGAATCTCTGCGTGAAGCTCCTGTAAGGACTTCAGCTCGCAATCTCCATGTTCCTTCACATACTGAATACCGGTAGCAGTTGCTTTAGCTGCTGCAATGGTAGTCATATAAGGAACCTTTGCCTTGATAGCTGCCTTACGAAGGTAACTATCATCATTTACACTATCTTTTCCTACTGGAGAGTTAATAATCAACTGAACCTCTCCATTGGTAATGATATCTAAAGTATTTGGACGGCTTCCGTCTGATACTTTATGAATCTTCTGAGCAGGAATGCCTGCTTCTGTAATCAGCTTATGAGTATTGCTGGTAGCAACAATTTCAAATCCTGTCTCATGAAGACTTCTTGCTACATCTACGACCTCTTCTTTATCCTTACGGTTTACGGAAATTAATACCTTACCACCTAATGGAAGCTTAGAACCTGCTCCCTCCTGTGCCTTATAGAATGCCTCACCATAGGAAGGAGACAATCCTAACACTTCACCGGTAGAACGCATTTCAGGTCCTAACAGAGGGTCTACTTCCTGGAACATGTTGAATGGGAATACTGCTTCCTTTACACCAAAGTTTGGAATCTCCTGCTCCTTCAAATCAGCGATTGGAGATGGATTTCCTGTCAGCTCTGCAGTAATAATCTCTGTTGCCAAAGGCACCATGCGGATATTACATACCTTGGATACCAAAGGTACAGTACGGGATGCTCTTGGATTTGCCTCCAGAAC
>CAZEFX010000141.1:0-4664 GCA_964511525.1 uncultured Jutongia sp. | reverse complement strand
CAGATAATACCTAAAACTATTACTGCAACTAAATAAATCGAAGCTATTTTTGCATTAATCACAAAAGCCATAACCATAGCAAAAATTAAACTAGCCGGAGCACGCATACACATGCGCAGAATCATCTGATATGCATTTTGTACATTGGTAACATCGGTAGTCAATCTGGTTACCAGACCTGCTGTACTGAATTTGTCTATATTTGAAAAGCTAAAGGTTTGTATATTTCCATACATTGCTTTTCGCAGATTTCTGGCAAAACCGGTAGAAGCCTTCGCGGCATACTTACCGCCCATGAATCCACAAAACAAACTAAACGCTGCGGTAAGTACCATCAAAACACCCATTTTATAAATATGGTTCATATCACCGGCATAAACACCTTTGTCGATTATAGATGCCATCATTAATGGGATAATGGTTTCCATGGCAACTTCCAAAAGCATAAATATAGGAGTCACAATGGACGCTGCTTTAAACTCTTTAATATGTGCACTTAATGTCTTTAACATTGTAATACACAACCTCCTTTTCTCTACTTTATTTCAACTCAGACTAATAACTATTTCTATGTAAAAAAAAGAAAAAATTGCGTTTTCTGTTTTGTCATAGTCTGAATTATTTGCTATTGTTGTCTTTCTCTTTTTGCAAATTTTTCTCCAGACGGCGAAGATATTCTCGAAATCGTATAATTTCCTCTTCTGAAAAACCTTCTGTCAACCTTTGCTCAAACTGATTATGACCTTCTTCCAGCTGCTGATGAAGCTTCATTGCCTTTGGAGTCAGCGTCAGTTTCTTTAACCGGGCATCGTACTCTACGGGAGAACGCACAATTAATCCTTTTTGTACCATTAAATCTACTACCTTAGAAATATTGGAACGAGTCAGGGAAAATTCCTTCTCAATATCCTTCTGAAAAACATCTTGGTCGGAATGTGCAGCAATATAACGGATAATCCATCCATTACTTCGGCTGGCCTCATCTTCGTAGATGCCCATCACTTCTTTATCTACTTCTCTGCGTATCCGATTGGCAACACAGTTGATATCCATCCCCAATGGTCTATCATGCTCCATAGTCAAACTTACCTTTCTTTCGATTGTTGAACATCCAACAAATAAACGGTGATTCTTATTATCTACCAAAGAAATTTTAAAGTCAATAGAGTTCATATTTTTTTTACATTTTAGAATTTCCATTCATAAAAACATATAATACAAAAGAGCTCACAAAGTCTTTTACCAAACTTCATAAGCTCTTAATCAATATCATCTTTCCTTACTGCCGGTTATAATAGTCTAAATCAGATATAAAATAAGTTCTTATATAACCGTCCGTAGACAAAAACACAATTTCTCCTGTGGCTTCCATAAAATAAACATGATCTCCATCCTCTGCTTCTAACTTATGTAGTGCATCCGATGAAAAAATCACCTTATTGGCTGCTGCCAAATATTCCTCTGGAGTTGCAAATCCCATTTCAATTCCATGCTTCTCATAATGACTCTGGAATAAATCATCCGTTCGGAAAGTGTAACTTTCCGGCTTTGCAGATGGTGATACAGTAGGAGTAGCTGTAGGACTGATAGTTGCCGTCACCTTTGGACTTGCTGTTACCGTTGGCGTCATGGTCACAGTCGGTGTCGCTGATGCAACGATACTTGGCTGCACATCCTTTGCCGGCTTTACTGTTACTTTACATACAAACTTTCTGCCACTCGTCTTTGCTATAATCTTAGCCGTTCCCGGAGTCTTTGCTGTTACTTTTCCTTTTGCATTAACACTAGCAACTTTCTTTTTATTGCTAGACCATTTCACCTTTTTCTTAGCACCTTTTACCTTTAACTTCAAAGATTTTCCAACCTGCAAGGTGACAGTTTTCTTGCTTATAACAATCTTTTTGGCCGCCTGAACAAAAGAAAAATCACTTTTGCCCCCAAGTATACTCAATACCAGTGCTAAACTAAAAATAAACGCCAAAATTCTTTTTGTTGTTTTATTTCGTTCCATCACTTAAAACCTCCCTTAACATTGCTTCTCTTCTACGTATCGTTGTTACATAAAACTGCTTTTTTACTTCTGTCAAATACTCACAATTCATAAGAAAATCGTATACCAGACTAAAATCCCTGCCTAAAACCTCCGGTAATACCATATTACAAATAGGATATTCACTGGATTTAATTAATTTGTACGGATTCCATCTTTTCTCATTATCATCCGTATAAAAAGAAATCTTTCGTCTCCATACTACATCTTCCAAGAGACTTTCATCTTCCAATGCCTGCTTGCATTTTTCATCATCCCACTTACTTTCCAGACAGTTTCCACAATCGTACACCGGAGCCAGTTCTCTGTTTCCATCCTTTAACAAAAGTCCCCAGTTACCGTTATTTCTATCCGAATTATCAATAATAAAATCAATAATAAACATCTTCCAGAAAAATTCTTCTACATTAATCCCTTCAAAAAAGTAACTATTTCGAATCACTTCTAAGGTATTATTTAGATTCGTGCCTTTTCCATTGGTAATGTCACCCTTTTCCGGATTTTTCAAATCTCTTGATGAGGAAGTTTTTATTTTTTCAAACTCTAATAACGAAGCTCCTTTTGTAAAATCCTTACAAAGAACCACCAACTTATCTGACGCAATCCCCAGTAAGGTTTCCTGTGCCTTCATCCCTAGAAGTTCAAAAATATGGCAGCCTAAATACTCACATACTGTATCATTGGCATAGCTCAAGTCAATCCCTTTCAAATTCTTCTCTTTCAGATTGGCAGGATACTTTAGCAGATATTCTTCTCCCTGAAATATAACTCCTTCTTTTCGGCAGGCTAACCCTCCATATGCCTTATAACTTCTTGTTAAGTTATTAAAGTTGTTCATATTCTCCCTCCTTTCAAAAGAAATGTTAAAATTACCCTAAAAGAGATTTTTCTTTTAGGGTAATTCTTATGTCATAATAACCTTTTTATTTCGCTACAATATTGACAATTCTGCCAGGTACATAGATTTCCTTCACAATATTCTTGCCATCCAATCTATCGCCCAAAGCTTCCTTTGCCTTTGCAAGTACATCCTCCTTCGGATCATCCTTGCCAATGCCTAAGGTAGTCTTTGTCTTACCATTAATTTGAACAGCGATTTCTACAGTAGACTCTACGGTCTTTGCTTCTTCAAACTCAGGCCATGTAGTCTGATATACTCTGCCAGACTCACCAAGCATCTCCCAAAGCTCCTCTGTCATATGAGGTGCTACCGGATTCAATAAGGTGATTAAGGTCTTGTACTCACCCTTAGTAACAGACTCTTTCTTATAGAAATCATTAATCAACGCCATCATTGCTGCAATGGCAGTATTATATTTCAGACTTTCAAAGTCATTACTTACCTTTTTAATGGTCTGATGCATCTTGGTTTCCATATCTGCGGAGTATCCTTCTTCCTCTGTCATAAGAGTCTGAAGCTTCCATACTCTCTCTAAGAAACGACGGCAGCCCTTTACACCATCCTCAGACCAGGAAGCACTTAAATCAAAGGCACCAATGAACATTTCGTAAGTACGAAGAGTATCTGCACCATATTCCTGTACAATGTCGTCTGGATTGACAACATTACCACGGGACTTACTCATCTTCTCACCATTTTCACCAAGAATCATACCATGAGAGGTACGCTTCTGATATGGCTCTTTCGTAGGTACTACACCCTCATCATAGAGGAACTTATGCCAGAAACGGGAATACAGTAAATGGAGGGTTGTATGCTCCATACCACCATTGTACCAGTCTACCGGCAACCAATACTTCAATGCTTCCTGACTTGCAAGAGCCTCTGTATTCTTCGGATCAGTATAACGAAGGAAATACCAGGAAGAACCAGCCCACTGAGGCATGGTATCTGTCTCTCTCTTGGCAGCGCCACCACAGCAAGGACAAGTGGTATTTACCCAGTCTGTCATAGCAGCCAGTGGAGACTCTCCATTATCAGTTGGCATATAGCTTTCAACCTCTGGCAATACCAGTGGAAGTTCACTTTCATCAACCGGTACATAGCCACACTTCTCACACTCAATAATTGGAATCGGCTCACCCCAATATCTCTGTCTGGAGAATACCCAGTCACGAAGCTTGTAATTTACCTTACGACATCCGATTCCTTTTTCCTCTAAGAAATCTTTCATCTTTTCCTTGGCATCGGTCACTTCCAAACCATTCAGAAACTCGGAGTTAATCATCTTACCGGTAGCCACATCCGTAAATGCCGCCGCGTCAATATCTACAGGACCTTCCTTGCCCTCTACCACCTGAATCATTGGAAGACCAAATTTCTTTGCAAACTCCCAGTCACGGTCGTCATGTGCAGGTACTGCCATAATAGCACCAGTACCATAGGTCATTAATACATAATCCGAAATCCAGATAGGAATCTCTTTACCATTCACTGGATTAATGGCAGAAATGCCATCCAATACTACACCGGTCTTATCCTTCGCCAGCTCAGTACGCTCAAAATCCGACTTCTTAGAAGCCATTTCACGATATTCTACAATGGCATCCCAATTCTTAATCTCAGACTGATACTTATCAATCAGTGGATGCTCTGGAGAAACTACCATATAAGTAGCACCAAATAAAGTATCTGGTCTAGTAGTATATACAC
>CAZEFX010000140.1:0-4748 GCA_964511525.1 uncultured Jutongia sp. | reverse complement strand
TCCATCTTATCTTCCTCTGTATCCAGAGCCTGGTCTGCTGTCTGCCATACAGAGGTTTCCTTTTCCATACAAAGGGCATTAATTCCCCGGATAACCGTTTCCACTGCGCTCTGCTTTTTCTCTTCCTTTTCATAAGGAAGAGCAAGCACAATAGCATAAACCTCATTTAGCAACTGCTGCAGCAGCATATATAAATCAGAAATATCATTTAATTTAGAAGCATTAATACGAATCTTTTCTGCATATATTTCATATGCTTCCTTGGATAAGGTATCATAATCCAACTGCTCTAATTCCTGTAAAACAGGAACGAATTCTGTAAAGTACTTCTCCATAGCCGGTGTCTGGTATAACATAGCATTGGTACGGAACATATACAAATATCCCTCTAAAGAACTAATATCCGATCCTTTATATACAGAAATGCTATCTCGAATCAAATCATAATACCGGCTCCGGGTCATTCTCATTGGAAGCTGTCCTAGAACCGCACGGATATTGTCATTAATTGCCATATTATCCTTGGTTGCAAAAATGAAATTTAATACCTCCTGTGCAAATACAGGGTCTTCCGGCATCATCTCCTGATCCTCAAAACGATATTGTACCCGGTTCAAAATATATTCATATACTACAAAACGGTCTACATAAGCTGTAAGCACCTGCATTTTTTCTGTCACTTCCTGACGAAGCTGTTCTAAAATCTCTTCCAGCTTTTTGCACTGTTCCCCATCAGGAGTTTCCCCTTCAAATATCTGTGAAATCACCTGATTTAATTGCATTGCTGTGTCCTTTGCAGAATCCAGATAAGGATTAATGCCCTCTGAAACCATTTCATAAAAGACATAATACTCCATCATCAGTTTCAGTCTTGCATAGCTTTCGTGAATTTCTACGGACTGACTAACATACTCCGGCAAAAGCTCCTTACTATTTTTACTCTGGCTTAATCCTTTTACACATTCTCTTATTTTTGTACTCATAAACTATATCCTTTTCTTGTTTTATCCAAGTCTTTACCAGGTCTGTAATAATACCCAGTTTTCAAACCACTTCAACCAGTTTTCTGCATAGGAAACGGTAGTTGGCGCACCGCTTAACACCGGATAAAACATAATAAATAACGCCACTGCTGCTCCCGCATATACAAACATCCACTTCTTACTTTTTGGAAATTTCTTCACTAAATGATACATGGTATATCCTAGCATAATAGTAATAAATGGCACACTTGGGAAGTAATGATAAATAAATACTACACGGCTTACCAAGAACCATGGTGCATACTGGGATAAATATCCTACTACTAAAAATCCCGCCTTCCGGTCTTTCTCCACGAGCATACGATACAACATATACAAAGAGGCTGGAATTCCTACCCACCATACCAGCGGATTACCAAACGCACTGATTCCTTCTCTCACCGTATCTGAAATAACACCTGAATAGTACCACATTGGGCGGTACATAATCGGCCACTGCCACCAGGTAGAAGAATATGGATGCTCCGCCTCTAAATCACTATGATAATTGAACATGGTTTTCTGTGCTTCAATTACCTTTTCAATCAATCCTCTTTCTGATCCATCACTGTGTGGAATATAAGACAATACATAAATCAACGCTGGTACACAAATAAAGAATACGCAGCAAAACAGCAAAGTCTTAATCAACTTTTTATGGAAATTATCCAAAATATACTGATGCTCAATTCCTTCCGACTTTCCAGCTGGATTCTTAGAGGCATAGATATATTCACGGAATCTCTGAATCATCTGCGCAAAGAAAATCACCGCTAGTCCTGCCGCAGAATAAATCCCCGTCCACTTTGATGCAAAGCTCAGACCCATGGCAATACCACAAAGTCCTAATGGAATAAAGGTCTTACTAAGCTTTGTATCAAAAAAGCTCAATCTGCTATAGCAATACATTAAATAGTAAGACAATATGATAAATAAAGTTACAAATACATCAATAGTTGCAATTCTTGTCTGAGTAAAATGCATAAAATCAAAAGTAAATAACACAGTAGTAATGATACTAATCCAGGTTTCTTTGAAGAATTTCTTTACAAAGTTATAAAGAATCGGAAGCATCAATACACCAAACAAGGTCCCCATAAAACGCCATCCAAACGGACACATTCCAAAAAGAGTAATACCAATGGAAATAAAGAATTTTCCAAGAGGTGGATGGGTATTTTCGTAACAATACAGCCCATTATTCATTTCATATGCTGTACGGGCATGATATATCTCATCAAAATACGTACCATTTAAATAGGTGGCACGACCCTCATATAAATCCTGTTCATCAAAAAGCGCCGCATACGCGTCTGCATTAACTGGTGTTATTACATTTCCTTCCGTATCTGTAAATACCATTTCCATGATAGAATCACCATAATTATCTGCGGCTGGTACGATTTGCAAAAATCTAGCGGTAATATTCATGTCCACAGAGTTCCATGCAAATACACTACCTGCATCCATTGGATTATTTTCCACATAAAGTGGAGACCAATTTACATTATCATTAGAATAACTTACATAATACTTCGGATTGTTCTGATAGCCCAGGAAGTTATTAATTTTTGCAATATGAGTTTCCTGTCCCATATCCAATACAATTCCACCCTGGCTTACCATGGAATATTCCGTTTGGGGAGCATCCATATTTCCTAAATTAGTAAATGCAACAATGGCATAGACTAAGGTAATGACACCCATGGCAATATAATCCTGCTTTGTCATCTTTACTAATGCATCAGAGGAACGAATTACACTTTCGCCCTCCTGTTTCTTCCAAAATGCCTTTGGCGCAGGCTGGTTCTGAATCATCTTTATCTCATCTTTTGTCTCTTTGTAGTTATGGTAAAATTTCACAGATACATAAACCATGTATGCAAAAACAACCATTCCTAAGAAAGAAACCACAAACATAACCGGATTGGAGCTATCATAATTGGCTGCATCAAAGAAATACAATACATGAGCCATATTATAAAATGCATAAAATGACACCCCAGCATACAGCCATAAAATTTCTTTTCTTGGACGCATAGCATATGCAAGAATCAAAAGTACCATTGCTGGGAAAATATAACGCTCATGCATTCTTACAGAAAACAGGAATACACAGCTTACAATCAAGGCTCCCAGATAATAATACTTTGAATTATCTTTCTTACTGCGAAAACTCAAAAAAGTAGCCGCAATCACTGTTAACACAATAGCGATGGTTCCCCAGGTCTGGCAAGTAAGTCCAAATTTAATCTCTGTCTGCGCTGCCCAGTTCAAGCCACACAATGTCCAGAAATTATAGGCATTTACCGAAGCATACTCATAGGAACCAACGGTATCCTTATATTGAGCAAAGGCTTCTGAAAAACCGTAAGGCATCATCAAAAGTCCAATCATACCAATGGCTAAAAGACCAAGACCTAAATGCTTAAAAAATAATTTCCAGAACTTGTCCCTAGACAGTTCCTGAAATGCTTCAATGAACACCTGATCAATAATTCCAAAAATTAATACTGGTGTAAAAATCAAAGACTGTGGCTTAATTAAAATAGCCACCGCAAATACGAAATAAGATGGAATCAGCTTCTTTTCTACAACAAGATAACACATTAATACAATGAAAAAGGTAAACACTGCATCTGTCTGTCCCCATAATGCACTGTCCATAAAAACTGCGGGACAGAACAAATACAAAGCAGCCAAAAATGCTGCACCTGTTTCCTTGAAACGCTTAGAAGCTACCTTATAAATCATCCAGCCAAGTCCCATATCCGCTAAAATAGCTGGCATCTTGGTAAGAACAATACTGCTGGTAGCATTCCATGCAATTCCGCAGATGGAACGAATCCATCCAATTACATATAAAATATACATATATCCTGGTGGATAATCCGTAAAAGATTCCGATATATAAAAATTTTTAAATCCGTCATTATATACCATATCTCCCCAGAGAAGAAAACAGTTCATATCCGTTTCATGACCACGATAAACAACGGCACCAATGACTCTGGCAAGAAAAGCGATAATCATAACCGCCCAAAATATAGTTAATCCAATGTTCCTTTCCTGAGGACTGGATTCTACCGATGTAGTTACTATTCCTGGAGATGCCTTTTTTCTTCCACCTTTTTTTTCTGAGGATGTCTTCTTTCCTTCAACAGAAAGAACTCGTCCTCTCAGATAATTACTAATTGGAACATACATCCCAAGCATAATAATCAAGCTTACTATTGCTACAATATTAACTGCAACCATTTTTCTTCTCCTTTTTCTTCATCTACCTTTGAAATCATTCCTTGGTAAATCAAATTATTTCTTTACATGCTGATGTGTAAATAAGTGATCCGAACAATATTCATAATTTCCATCACATTTTGAACAATATCTGAAATCCAAATCCGGATTGTCAAGTTCTGTTCGTCCACAAATAGCGCATCGATGTCTTGTATTATTTGCATGAGCCTGCTGCCCTCTCTGCATCTTCCGCTTAAATTCTCTTTTTCTATGAATCTCCTTCGGTGAAATCCTTTTATAATCCCGACTTAGTAAAAAGAAAATCAAGAAGTTTAACATAGCTACCACAATAGCTGCCGCAATACTGATATGACTTGCTGCATTGGTGGTATATCCCATAACAAAGTATTTCACGCCATATCCCAGATTGGACAGTATCTGATACCCCAAATAAACAGCATCTATGATTGCAAGCCATTTTGCCTTTAC
>CAZEFX010000139.1:0-4762 GCA_964511525.1 uncultured Jutongia sp. | reverse complement strand
CAGACATTAAAATCTGTTACGCAATAAAAGTCTAACTTTTTGGGGTCACATCAATGGCAACAGTCTTTTTTTACTATATGTTTTCTATTCTAAAAAAACTGTAACAAAAGGGAGGTAACATATCCGGTACTCTTATTTTTATAGCCAACAGTCACATAACCTTTTTTGTTATACAATTTAAAGTTCTTTCCGTTCTTTAATGTTTTCGTTACAGTAGTTCCATCTGCTTTATAATATGTATATCGAATGGATGTAATTTCATAACCTTTCTTCGCCTTAACATTCAGCTTAACATTCTTTGTTTTCTTTGGCTTTGTAGTATGGGAAAAGGTGCTGGTTTTAAAATCATTCTTATACTGTTTACTGCTGATTTTAAATGAACTCAACGGATTCTCGTATTTGTAAATTTTCAATTTTATTGAATGAGTCTTCGTTTTCGAACCATTTTTTACAGTAATTTTAAGAGTGGTAGTACCTGCTTTTTTAGGATTAACTGTAATTCCCTGCTTATCTGCCGTTATCGACACATTTGCCAGAGATTTTTTTCCAATTTTAACTTTGGTAATCTTTGCCTTACCATTGGTCCATATCACATTATACCAGGTAGCTGCAGAATAACAGGTAAGCGTCTCTAATTTGTTGTACTGAACCTTATAAGAGGCTGCCTCTACCTGCTGTGGGCAAATTGTTATTACCATCAATACTGCCAGACACATTGCTATCATTTGTTTCATTCTTTTCATAAACTACTATCTCCTTCCGCCTAAAAAGATCTTACATCTGGCACAAAATGCACCTGATGTTTATTAAGTATATTATACTTTATTTATTATTTAGTAACAATCTTTTTTTAGTTCTTGACAAATATGTTTTCTCATAGTATTATAACATATGTGTCTGGCAGACAGATGCAATATGCGCGAGTGGCTCAGTTGGTGGAGCACGACCTTGCCAAGGTCGGGGCCGCGGGTTCGAGTCCCGTCTCGCGCTCTTTTTATTTTAAAAGACATCCGAAAGGGTGTCTTTTTTGCTTCATAGAAATTTTCGTAAACTCCCATGAACTAAAACTTCCTGCTCTACCATCATTCTTTTATACATTTTCCCTAAATACTTTACATTTTCCTTGCCATTCCATATGTTTTTTCCTATAATTATAGAGAAAAGGTAAAACTACAACCCCTATTAATAATACATACATTTAACTTTATAGAATTTTACTTTAGACATGGAGGTCTGGTTATGGACAGAAAACACAAGACAATACTAATTGTGGGGAATTCCACTGCAAAATACGAAAAACTATGCTCCATATTAGATAACAGTTATCAATTAGTTCCTGCCGCTACCGGTGCAGAAGCTATTTCTTATCTGAATAACAACCCATTGAACCCTGACTTAATTCTCGCATCCTATCAAATGCCGGTTATTAATGGGCTCGAACTTTTACAGGCACTAAAAGAATCGCCGATTTTCAACAACATCCCTTTTATTCTTACTTTTGATGAAGTGGATAACGAAGGTATTTCCCGTTCCATCGCATCCGGTGTTGATGAAGTTCTTATCTACCCACTTGTAAGTGATATCGTACAAAAAAGAGTCAGCAACTGTATCAAACTCAATCCGGTAGCTCACTACAAAAACATTATGGAAAAGGTTGTCGAGAACGAAGTTGACCGCTGCAGTAAAGAATTAGGTGTATGTACCTGTTCAATTTGTAGAAACGATTTAATCTGTCTTAGTTTAAATCTTCTTCCTACCAAATATGTCAACACAGATAAAGGTGAACTTTTTTCTAAATTAGACAAACTCTCCGGTAATTTTCAGGCAAAGGTGCTTTCTGCAATTGCAACCGCATCCGAAACTGTGAAAAAAACCCCTAGACATCCAAAAAACAATCGCTAAAAATATATCTGACTACCTGGCTTTGATTTTTACAGCACTATTATGCTTGTAAATGTTTCTCTGTCCAGGTAGTCTTTTTACTTGCACACTTTTAAAAATTTGTCTATAATTATCTTTACATCCGGCAGTACGTCCGGATGTAATTAGTTTTCCCAAGCATTAGAAAGGCATGGTTACATATGAACAAAAAAGATATATTAGAACTGAAACGACGCTTCAAAAAAGACGCCTGTACTTTTACAAGAATGTGTGGCTGTTATGTTGACGCAGACCACAATAAAGTTACGAAAATCGGAGAAACCTTTTTAAATCTGGAGGACGAAGAATTTTTTAAATATCTGGATATTACCAAAAAAGTCCTTTCCGGAACAATTGGAAATAATCTTTTGGAATTAGAGTTTCCACTGGCAGAAGAAGCAGCCGGTGGCAGACAGCAGTTTTTGATGGGTCTTCGTGAAAGCAGATTAAAAAACGATGATTTA
This sequence comes from uncultured Jutongia sp., assembly GCA_964511525.1. Lineage (GTDB taxonomy): Bacteria > Bacillota > Clostridia > Lachnospirales > Lachnospiraceae > Jutongia. The sequence goes on along the minus strand of CAZEFX010000139.1, from coordinate 2,378 downwards.
CTGGATACTTTCTATGACTTAGTAATTGACAGCTATGATTATGTTGGAAACTATTTGATTCTTGTTTTCCATGATGCCTATGATGTCATTACCAAAACAACGGATAATGATAAGTTAGATGAATCCGAAGAAGTTTATGAATATCTGCTTTGTGCTATCTGTCCGGTAAATCTTACTAAGCCGGGACTTGGCTACTTAGAGGATGATAACCGCATCGGACCTCGTATCCGCGACTGGGTGGTAGGTGCTCCGGATACCGGATTTGTTTTCCCAGCCTTTACAGACAGAAGCTCTGATATTCATTCTGTCATGTTCTATACCAGAGATACCAAAACTCCTCATTCTGAGTTTATGGAATCCGGTCTTGGATGCGGCTCTAAATTGACTGCTACCGAGAAAAAGCTTACTTTCCAGAGTATTGTTAAAGACGTTATCGGTGAGAATGACGAGGAAAGCGAAGCACTTTATATGGATATTCAGGAAAACATCAATGATATGATTGAAATTCCGGTAGAAGAAAATGTAGAGCCGGAACCGGTTATTTTAACAGCTAATGTTATCAAAAATGTTTTAACCGAAAGCGGACTGACAGAAGAACAGACTGCTGTTATCGAAAGTGTTTATGAAGAAACCTTCGGTGAAGATTTACCTACCGCAGAGTTTTTGGTTGAACCTAAACTGGTAGAAGCAAATGCCAGAAGAAAAGAAAAATTAGAACTAATCGAACAGGTCAGCAACTTAAAACAACAGTTAGAAGAGACCCGCTCTCTTCCTATACCAGAGATACCAAAACTCCTCATTCTGAGTTTATGGAATCCGGTCTTGGATGCGGCTCTAAATTGACTGCTACCGAGAAAAAGCTTACTTTCCAGAGTATTGTTAAAGACGTTATCGGTGAGAATGACGAGGAAAGCGAAGCACTTTATATGGATATTCAGGAAAACATCAATGATATGATTGAAATTCCGGTAGAAGAAAATGTAGAGCCGGAACCGGTTATTTTAACAGCTAATGTTATCAAAAATGTTTTAACCGAAAGCGGACTGACAGAAGAACAGACTGCTGTTATCGAAAGTGTTTATGAAGAAACCTTCGGTGAAGATTTACCTACCGCAGAGTTTTTGGTTGAACCTAAACTGGTAGAAGCAAATGCCAGAAGAAAAGAAAAATTAGAACTAATCGAACAGGTCAGCAACTTAAAACAACAGTTAGAAGAGACCCGCTCTCTTCCAGTTACTGACAATGGTGACGATGTTCCGGAAGTGAAAACCTATGACGTCATCCTTCGTGTAAAACCAGAAAAGGTAGGACAGATTCATTCCGAAACCATTAACGGACAACGCTGTCTCGTAATTCCAATGGATGAAAATGAACATGCAGCTGTTAATGGGGTAAACACTACCGTATAATTCAAAAAACAGGGACGCAGCCTAAATTTCGAAATCGGGGGACGCATCTTGTAAGATGCGTCCCCCGATTTCGAAATTTAGGCTGCGTCCCTGTTTTTCAGAATTTAGGCTGCGTCCCTAGATTTTACTTTAATGGATATTTGTCTGTTAATGTTTTTACGATTGCTTTTGCTTTATCAACGGCTGCTTCGCCTTCTTTGATTAACATAGCAATTGCTTCTGCAACCTGATCCATATCCTCTGTGTTTAATCCACGGGATGTTACCGCTGGTGTTCCAAGACGGATACCACTTGTAACAAACGGAGATTTTGGGTCATTAGGAATGGTATTCTTATTACATGTAATATTCGCTGCATCTAATAATTTTTCTACTTCTTTTCCTGTTAATTCAAAGTTTGTAAGGTCAACTAACATTAAGTGGTTGTCTGTACCACCGGAAACAATCTTAATACCTCTGTTCATCAGACCTTTGCAAAGTGCCTGTGCATTGTCAATGATGTTCTGCTGATACTGCTTAAATTCCGGCTGAAGAGCTTCTTTAAAGCAAACTGCTTTTGCTGCGATTACATGCATTAAAGGACCACCCTGAATACCTGGGAAGATTGCTTTATTGAAGTTGTATTTGTCAGCTGCTTCCTGATTGCAAAGAATCATACCACCACGAGGTCCACGAAGTGTTTTGTGTGTTGTTGTTGTAACAACATCTGCATAAGGAATTGGGCTCGGATGAAGTCCTGCTGCAACAAGACCAGCAATATGCGCCATATCTACCATTAATACTGCGCCACAGGCATCTGCAATTTCACGGAATTTCTTGAAATCAATTGTTCTTGCATAAGCTGAAGCACCAGCGATAATCATCTTTGGTTTGCATTCCATAGCAATTTTCATAACTTCATCATAATCGATGAATCCTTCATCATTTACTCCGTAAGGAACAATATTGAAATATTTTCCAGAGAAGTTTA
>CAZEFX010000138.1:0-4839 GCA_964511525.1 uncultured Jutongia sp. | reverse complement strand
AATATACTGAGAAATCTCTGAAACCATTTCACATGCCGAAGATGCATATGGCTCAATATAGAATAATACCGCCTTGTCGATGGCAGCTCCCGCCTGACGATGATGGTCGATAACCACTACAGACTGTGCCTTTTCCACCAGCTCCGGACACTCTGTATAGTCCGCCTTGTTAACATCTACAATAACCAACAGGGTATTGGCATCCATAATTTCCAACGCCTCTTCCCCACTGATAATCATATCATTTTCATAATCAGAAGTATAAAAACGCTCCTGTATAATCTTTACCGAAGAAGCGCATTCACCCGAAACCACATAAGCCCTTCTGCCCAAAGTCTTGGCAATTCGATAAATACCAATAGAGGAACCAAAGGAGTCCACATCTCCAATGGAATGTCCCATAACGATAACCTTTTCCTTGCCTTCTATAAGCTCCTTCAAAGCATGAGCCTTTACTCTTGCCTTTACTCTAGTATTTCGCTCAATCTGAACTCGTTTTCCACCAAAGAATTCCTCTGTTTCTCCATTCTTAATAACTACCTGGTCACCACCACGTCCCAAGGCTAAGTCAATAGCAGCTCTGGCATATTCATAGCGTTCCGCAAAGGAGTCATCGCCAATACCGATGCCAATACTGATGGTACAGGTCTGCTCATTTCCAATATTAATGGCACGGACTTCTTCCAATAAAGAAAAACGATTTGCTTTCAAATCAGCCAAATGTTTCTGCTTAAAAACAAATACGAATTTGTCTTTTTCCATTTTCTTAGAAATGGCATCAATTCCCTGCATATATTTATTAATTTTACGTTCAATCAACGCACCCAATAAGGACTGACGCACCTCATCTACACTAGAAAGAGTTTCATCATAGTTATCAATATACAAAAGACCTACGATAAGCTTTTCTTCCTCGATAGAATTTTCCAATTCCAATACTTCTGTTTCATCATACAGAAACATAACAATAATATCCTGATCATCAATCAGCTGATCCATAGGAATCTCTTCGGTGCCTTCTTCTTCCTTACCAGCACTAATCCGACGCATTACTGCTCGAAATGTTCTGCCATCAGTAGCCACCCGGACTGCCGAATCCTTATCCTGCCCCGGCAGGCAATCCATTGTAATCTCCGGAAAAATATTGGCAATATTTCTTCTTGCTGCTTTTTTATTTACAATGACGGAAAGAAAATCATCATTTCCCCATAAAAGATGTCCTTCCACACTAAGCACCGCAAATGGAATTGCCATTTCCTGCATCATTTTCATCTGCAGCCTGCCATAGCTCTGGGCATAGTCTATCAAATCCTTCTGAATCCTTCTCTTACTGGACAACCAGATAGACATAGCAAACACCAGATATAAAAGCGTATATGCCACAGCCCGCAACCCTGCCTGATGGTCAACAATATAAATATGCACTGTAGCTATAGCAAACACCGCTGCTAATACCAATGGCCATCGAAGATATGACCTAAGACTTCCTTTCAATTTAATTTTATGATTCATATTCTCTATGCCTTCCCTTTCTGTAATTCAAACGATATTACTCCCACTTTATCAACTTATAATTATATCATCTGACTACACCAGCGTCAAATACGCACTAATCCGGCAGACGCTACAAGCAGGCAGCAGAATCTCTCCCTGACTTAGTGTCGTGTCCCAAACCTCTTCTTTTTCCAACGGCTTTACTGCTTCCGGCTTTTCCCACGTATTATGGGCATGTACTTCTGAAGAAAGCAAGGAAACATTTACATCACCTATAATAGAATATCCTCCCTCAAGCGCCATAGACACTAACACATCTTCCTCCAAAGATGCATTGGATAAGGTAATGGTAAGCTTCTTCCCCTTTGCATCTTCTGTAACAGATACCGATTCCGAAAGCATAGGAATGCTGATTTCCTCCACTCCCGTTGTCTTTGCATCAATGCTGCTCTCTACCAGCATAGCACCCTGATGCTCCTTGTACTGGGCAAACACCTCATAGGTCGGAGTTTTGATCATCTTGTCTCCTTCTGTCAGAAGCATTGCCTGTAAAACATTCACCGCCTGGGCAATATTTGCCATGGCAATCCGATCACTATGTTTGTTAAAAATATTTAGATTGATTGCGGCAACGATGGCATCTCTCATGGTATTCTGCTGATACAAAAATCCCGGATTCGTTCCCGGCTCCACATCGTACCAGGTTCCCCATTCGTCCACAATCAAAGCAATGTCATGCTCTGGATCACAAGCATCCATTATGGCTAAATGCTCTTTAATCATTTCTTCTATCTTTAATGTCTTTTCAATGGTCTGATAATATTCTTTTTCATCAAACTGGGTGGCACTGCCTTTTTTCTCCCAATTTCCTGTTGGAAGCGTGTAATAATGCAGACTAATACCTTTCGCATGCCATTTATTAATCCGGGACATCAGCTCCTTCGTCCAGTGATAATCCTCCCCATTTGGACCACAGGCAATTTTGTATAATTCATTACCAGAATATTCCTTGCAAAAGCACTGGTATCTTCTATATTCATTGGCATAATATTCTGGTAACATAGAGCCACCACCGCCCCAGTTTTCATTACCGATACCTAAATATTTTACTTTCCATGGCTCTTTGCGGCCATTCTGCTCCCTAAGCTGTGTCATGGCAGATTCCCCATCAAAGGTAAGATACTCTACCCATTCCGCAGCCTCCTGCACAGTTCCGCTTCCTAAATTCACCGCAATATATGGTTCACAGCCAATCTGTTCACAAAGTTCCATGAATTCATGGGTTCCAAAGCTATTATCCTCTATGACTCCCCCCCAATTGGTATTTATGGTTTTTTTCCGGTTTTCTTTTGGTCCGATTCCATCCTTCCAATGGTATTCATCCGCAAAGCATCCCCCAGGCCAGCGAAGAACCGGCACCTTAATTTCCTTTAAGGCTTCTACTACATCATTTCGCATCCCCCTTGTATTTGGAATGGCAGAATCTTCCCCCACATAGATTCCTTCATAAATACAACGACCTAAATGCTCGGAAAACTGTCCATAAAGCTCTGGTGCAATCCGGCTGATTTTCCTGTCTGGATTAAATTTTAATGTAACCTTCTCCATGAAAATATTCATCCCCTTCCATTCTTCTTGCTACTTTGTCCAACGTCCAGAAGCTCCACAAGGAAGTACCAGCCCATTATCTGAAACAGGAAGACCAATTTCATCTGCTACTACCTCCCCCCCAAACTTCGGTACTAGCGCTGTATTTAACATATAAGTCAGTACTGCCGGCTGCAATCCTGTAGTATAGGAATTCACTAAGAAAAACAGCGCATCCTCTGACAAAATCTGAGTACATAATTCAATAAATGGGAAAATCTTTTCTTCAATCTTCCAAATCTCTCCCTTAGGTCCTCTTCCATAAGAAGGTGGATCCATAATAATTCCATCGTATTTATTGCCACGACGAATTTCTCTTTCCACAAATTTCACACAATCATCCACCAGCCAGCGGATTGGTGCATCCCCTAACCCAGAAGCTGCTGCATTTTCCTTTGCCCAGGTTACCATTCCCTTAGAAGCATCTACATGGGTAACACTGGCTCCTGCAGCTGCAGCAGCTAAAGTAGCACCACCTGTATAGGCAAATAAATTCAGCACCTTCACCGGACGATTTGCCTTACGAATTTTTTCACCAAACCAATCCCAGTTTACTGCCTGTTCTGGAAAAAGTCCGGTATGTTTAAACTGAAATGGCTGTAACTGAAAGGTTAATTCCTTATAATGAATCTGCCAGGTCTGAGGCAGGTCAAAAAATTCCCATTCTCCGCCACCTTTATTACTTCTGTGATAATGGGCATTTAATTTCCTCCATGCTTTATTTTTCTTTGGTGTCTCCCAAATCACCTGTGGGTCTGGACGAAGAAGAATATATTCTCCCCAGCGCTCTAATTTTTCTCCTGCACAAGTATCAATTACTTCGTAATCCTTCCATCCATCTGCAATCCACATATTCATTTCCTCTCTTTTATCTATAAATTCGTTATACTTTTCCTTATGCATTTTGTCAGCATCATTTTCTTTGGTTTGTTTTTGGCATCCAAAAGCCTATTTCTTACCATGAGGGCATTGTCCACAGCCACCACTACAGCCAGTACTTTCTCCCGCAAAATCTCCCATAGCCGCCCCCATATGCTCATACATGGAAGAAATGCTGCAAATAGCCTGGGAAGAAATCCCCAATCCTTCTCCAGTAAAGCTTAATCCCTCTTCTGTAGTAGCTTTTACATTGATTTGATTCAATTCAATTTTCAAAGCCTTGGCAATATTTTCCCGCATGGTATCAATGTAATCCCGCATTTTTGGTTTCTGAGCGATAATGGTAGCATCAATATTTTCTATCATGTAATAGTTTTCTTCCAGCATGTTTCCCACTTCTTCCAGAAGCTTTAAACTGTCTGCTCCTTTATATTTCTCATTGGTATCCGGAAAATGCTTCCCTATATCTCCCAATGCCGCTGCTCCCAGCAGTGCATCCATAATGGCATGTAATAATACATCCGCATCGGAATGACCCAGCAATCCCTTTTCATATGGAATCTTCACGCCTCCAATAATCAAATCCCGGTCTTCCACCAGACGGTGCACATCATATCCTGTTCCTACTCTCATCTCTATCCTCCATAAAGCATGCTCCATAATAATTCATGGGCTGCTTCTATTATTTTGTACTTCACACAACACATTTAGTATAGCATGATTTAGCAAAAAAAAAAGCCTTGAAATTCATCAAGGCTTTAGTAGCGGAAACTGGATTTGAACCAGCGACACCACGGGTATGAACCGTGTGCTCTAGCC
>CAZEFX010000137.1:0-4855 GCA_964511525.1 uncultured Jutongia sp. | reverse complement strand
GTGCTATCGTAAGGAAACCTATGTACTGTTCCGTAAGACACCCTAAGCGAAAGCGTCTTTTCGTCGGGATGCCTGACCGATATTCGTTCCCAAAAACGTGGTGGTTCTTATAATTGCTAATTTGTGAAGTGGAGTTTCCGGTAGCGGTTAACACATGCAGCCAGTTCCTGCCGTCGTGGGGTGCTAAGACCGGAGCGGACATACTCTCTGTCGAAAAGAGCTTCCAGCCCCTGTGTTTCTATGAGGTGTTGGATTTCATCCAAAAGCTCTGGAATGGTTTTTTTTCCATCCATCAGATGAAGCTCCATGTATTTTAAGGCGTAGGCAAGGGCTGTGGTTTGTTCGTTGTCGATGAGCTGTTCGAGATAACGCAGCTGGATACTGTCTTTGCCAAGGAGCATTTCATGGGTAGCAGAGGTTTTTAATTTTAACCGCTGCTCTTTTTTTAGTGCATTATTTGGCTTTGGCATGCGCTTACTTTCCAGAGACGGGAAGTGGGATTCCATAGAAAGTGCGGGATAACTCTTAGCCGCTTCTTTGGCTTTATCAGTAATGTCGTAAGGGATGTATTCCCGCATTTGGATAATGGTGTCAGCTATCTGGAAGAAGGAGCCGGAGCTTCCTGCCACAATAATAGAAGAGATACCTAAGTCATCATACATACTTTTCGCCCGTTCTATAAAAGGAGTAATGGGTTCTTCCTGCCGGCAGATTACTTTTTGCATCAACTCATCCCGAATCATAAAATTAGTTGCCGAGGTATCCTCATCAATGAGAAAGAGACTGCTGCCACTTTCCATGCCTTCCATTAGATTTGCTGCCTGAGAGGTGCTGCCACTGGCGTCTTCAGTAGAAAAATGATGGGTGTCCTTTTTGTTTGGTAGATTATTGATAAATGGAGAAATATCTACATTAGAAATACTTCTTCCGTCCTCTGCCCGCAGCTTCCAGGCAGAGGAGTCTGTAATAACCAATTCCCGTCCATCTCCAGAAATATGATTATAAATACCCATTTCTAAAGCCTGTAAAAGAGTGGATTTACCATGGTATCCACCACCTACAAATAAAGTGATCCCTTTTTTAATTCCTATACCTGAAATGGTACCACGATGGGGTAGTGTCATAGTCACCTTCATGGTTTCCGGACTTTTCAGAGCTACAGCCCCCTTCATAGGTAAATCTGAAATTCCGCTTTCTCTTGGTAAAATAGATCCCTCTGCCAGAAAGGCGCAAAGTCCCATAGATTCCAGATTGTCTCGGATGGCTTGTTGGTCTTCACAGAGAAAAATTGCTTTTTCCACTGCATTACGATTAATATTGGAATAGAACAAGCTGTTTTTTACAGCTTCTGGAATAAACTGAAACAGCATTTTTATTAGTTCCCCAGCATTGATGGAGCGGCCATTGGCTGGAAAACCAGCCTCAAAACGTAGAATAACAGTTCCGTCTGATAAAATCTGACAGGCTGTTCGTTCTAAAACCTGCTGCCCACAACGGGAGACAGAAAGAAGTCCGCTTTTACCAGAGCCTTTTGCCTTAAAATTATAAGGGAGCAATGCCTTTCCAAATAAACGGGTTAAGTGATCCTGCAGAGTAATCCGTTTCCAATCCCTATCCCATAATCCCTTTGGAAAAGCAGCAGTATTTCCTGCTACGCGTACCGATAAATGGGAAGGAGAGGCAAAGGGATCCCCCTGTACATGGTCAATCGAAAGGAGATATTCTCCAAAATCATATTCCCCCCGTAGTTCTTTATAACCAGGATATCCTCTGTGGTCAATAGACTGAATTGTTTTCTTTAAATCCAAAGCTTTTTTCATAGATACACTCCATTCTAATATTTCTAGAATCCAATAGGAACATGTTTTAAATCAATATTCCTCAGGAAATTTTCTAAAAAAAGCATAAACCATTTTGGAAGGGTTTGCAATAAAGGTTCGGGAATGATACACTAAATAATGTTGAGGCAGTAGTGTGTACTTCACATTTACAAAATCGATATAACTTCTCAGAATATCCATTATTGGGGGGCGAAAAGATTTATCCCAAGTGGTAAATACATAACAGAAAGGATTTGAAATATGGTTGATTCAGGTGTTTTAAATACGATATTGCAGACAGGAATGTTAGCCTTTACCATTCCTATTGTATTACTGGTGGCATGGAAAATGCGCACGAAAAAAAGTGTGGTTCCATTTTTTGCAGGGGTACTTATTTTTTTACTGTTTGCCCAAGGCTTAGAAACCATTCCCCATCTGTTATTTGTTATAACAGATAACCCAATTTCCCGGGTGGTGAATGGAAATGCGGTAATTTACGCATTGTACGGTGGTTTAATGGCTGGTCTTTTTGAAGAAATCGGTAGATTTGTTGCATTCCGTTTTCTGACAAAGAAGTATCCTGAAAAAGAAACAGCAGTAACTTATGGTATCGGTCATGGTGGAATTGAATGCATGATGATATTAGGGGTGGGGTATATCCAGTATTATATGTATGGCCAGTTAATCAATAATGGCACCATTGATAAAATGCTAGAATCTTTGGCAGGAGATGCCAAGAGTCAGGAAGCGTTTCAGACATTGATTGACAGTATTATCCATATGGAGAAAAGCTCCTGCTGGATTGCAGGATGGGAGCGGATTTCTGCATTAATGCTACATATTGGTCTCTCTATTTTAGTATTTCAGGCAGTAAAAGTTACCCAGAAGAAATACATGCTCTGGGTAGCAGTTGGTTTACATATGCTTGCAGATATTCCGGCTGCATTATATCAAAAGGGAGTGCTGGGACTGATTCCTACAGAAATTATTATTTGTGTATATTCTCTTGCTATATTGGCTTACGGTATTTTTGTATATCGGGATTTAGAAGGAAAAAAAGAAGCGGAACCCGTTACCAAAAGCTCTTTTCATCAGGTGGCAAGCCAGAGGCTTAAGGACAAAAAGAAAGACAAGTAAGAGAGTTGCCCTATGAAACTATTATTGTTTGAATCAAAAAAGTTAAGCTATGACTCTTCCTGGTGTTTTATGGAAATGCTTCGTCGTGGCTTTGAAAGACAAGGTGCAGAGGTAATTATATTTTCTTTAGAAAATCTGGAACAACAGGAAGAAGAATTGCTTGCCTTATGTCAGGAAAAATTTGATGCAGTTTTTGATACAAATTCTGCATTGGCTTCTGTCAAAATTGATAAGGAAAGATATTATATGGATTCCTTTAAAGCACCGTTTTATCACTTTATTGTGGATCATCCTCTCCATGTGCATCATACATTAAATGTGCCATTAAAGGATTATCATGTCATTTGTCTGGATTCTTATCACAAGGCATATATTGAAAAATATTATCCAAGGATAAAAGAAGTCCTTGTTATGCCCTTTGCAGGGATTGCCTCTGGAGAATTTGGAGCAAAAGAGGTTTGTCCCATGAATGAGAGAAAAATTTCTCTTTTATTTCCGGGAACCTATACTCCTTTAGAATATTATCGTCAACAGATGGAAGCCCGCGGAGAACATTATTGGGAACTGACTCAGGAGATTTTAACAGAATATCAACAAGGAAGTCATAAACCAATTCATCAGCTTTTTTTAGAGAAAACCCATTCCGAGGAATTTTTCCCCATGAAGCTGCATAAGGCACGTTATGTAGAAAAATACATTCGAGAATGGTATCGTCAGCAGATATTAGATGCAATCTTAGCACAGGATGTCATTGTGGATGTAGTCGGCTTTCGCTGGGAAATGTATGAGGGAAAGGGAAAGAATAATTTGCGGCTGCATTCTCCCCGCAGCTATGGACAACAGTTGGAGCTGTTGTCACAAAGTAAAATGGTTTTAAATGTACAGCCATTATTTATGGATGGAGTGCATGACCGGGTAATGAATGCTATGATGAATCATAGTGTAGCTTTGACCGATTCCTGTGAGTTTATAAATCAAAACTTTATTCCAGAAAAGGAATATATTGTATTCGATAAAAATGAACCAGAAACAATAGCTTCCTGGATTAGAAAAAACGGAAGGAACCATGAGAAACTAGAGGAGATAGAGAAGCAGGCATATCAGAAGGTGTCTGCTAATCATTCCTGGTATAAAAGGGCAGAAATGCTGTTAGAAAGGATAAGAAATTAAAGAAACTTTAATATCTTTTTCATTGACAAGTAACAGAAGAAAAATGTATGATGATAAAGATTGTTATTTGACTAATAACAATGTGAAAACAGTGATAAAACTAAGTGACACAGAAGAGGGATAAATTCATATGTTTCATAAATATTTTAAAATAACAAAAAAAAGAATTATCGTTTTTAGTATTTTATTAGTTGCTCTACTATTGGTTCAGCATTTTTTTGCCGGACCTCTGGCATCTGTCCAGCAGGTAACCACGGAAGCGGGAAATAGTAATAGTAGTGTACTTGGTATTTTAGATGATACTGAGGTTGTGAGACAGAAGTTTGTATTTAACCGGAAGGTTACGTTAAATGCATTTACTATTAGTTTTGGTTCCTTTGAAAGAGAAAAAGTTGGTGAGACTTTACATTTCCAGATGACAGATGGAAATAATGATATTGTATTTGAGACCGATGTTCCCATGGAAAGGATTAAAGCAAATGCAGATTATACGGTAAATATGGATCGTGCGGTAACCATTCCAAAGGGAGTAAGCTGTTGTATTCGTCTGACCAGTAGTTCACCAGGAGTTGCATATGCTACCATTCCTACAGTAAATACAACCAATAGAACAGATCCGAATACTTATATGTCTACCTTGAAAATGCAGACACGTAAAAAATCGGTTAATATATCCTATTCTTATTCCTATGATCAGGTTTATCCATTATTTGTATTTATTATAGAAG
>CAZEFX010000136.1:0-4944 GCA_964511525.1 uncultured Jutongia sp. | reverse complement strand
ACAGGCGGAGTATGGTATTGCAGCCCATTGGAAATATAAAGAGGCAAGCAATCATGGTGGAACAGCAGCTTCAATGACTGTTTCAGAAGAAGAGAAGTTAAGCTGGCTGAGACAGATTTTGGAATGGCAGAGAGACATGTCGGATAACAGAGAATTTATGAGTCTGTTAAAGAGTGATTTGGATTTGTTTTCCGATATGGTATTTTGTTTTACACCAACAGGAGATGTAAAGAACCTGCCTAATGGTTCTACACCGATAGATTTTGCTTACAGCATTCATTCGGCAGTTGGTAATAAAATGGTTGGTGCAAAGGTAAATGGAAAGCTTGTGCCGATTGATTACAAGATTCAGAATGGAGACAGAATTGAAGTTGTTACTTCTCAGAACTCCAAAGGACCAAGTCGTGACTGGCTGAATATTGTAAAAAGCACTCAGGCAAAGAATAAGATTAACCAGTGGTTCCGGAGTGAGCTGAAGGAAGAAAATATACTTCGTGGTAAGGAACTTATTATTGCAAGCTGTAAAGCCAAGGGGATTAATCCTTCAGATATCAATAAAGCGGAATATCAGGCGAAAATTATCCGTAAATATGGTTTTCATGACTGGAATTCCTGTCTGGCAACTATCGGGCATGGTGGTTTAAAGGAAGGTCAGATTGTCAATCGTATGTATGAAGAGTACAAGAAAGACCATCTGGCGAGAATTACAGATGAAGAAGTGCTAGAAACAATTGCGGAAAGCAAGGATAAACTACCAGAGAAACGTTCAAGGAGCGGTATTATTGTAAAAGGACTTTATGATGTGGCAGTTCATTTTTCTAAGTGCTGCAGTCCGGTACCGGGAGACGAAATTGTCGGCTTTGTAACAAGAGGACGGGGAGTTTCCATTCATCGTACAGATTGTATCAATATTATTAATCTTTCTGATGTGGAGAGAGAACGGTTAATTGATGCAGAATGGCAGCATGATGAGTCAGAGCATAATGGACTTTATCTGGCAGAGATTAAGCTGTATAGCAACAATCGTACAGGACTTCTTGTGGATATTACCAGAGTGTTTACAGAACGTGAAATAGACATCAGTGGTATTCATTCGAAAACCAGCAAGCAGGGAATTGCAACCATAGATATTTCTTTTACCACAAAAGGTAAATCAGAGCTTAGCAGTCTGATTGAGAAGTTAAGACAGATAGACAGTGTAATTGATATTGAAAGAACCACCGGCTAAATTCCGGTGGTTTTTGTGAGAGTAATAAAGGAGAAATATATGGCACCACTTAGAATAGAAACCTATATCGTTGGAATGGTACAGACAAACTGTTATTTTGCAATAAATGATGAGACAAAAGAGGTTTTGATTATTGACCCGGGAGCAAGTGCGCCACAGCTGATGGAGAAAATAAAGGAAAAAGGATTAAAACCGGCTGCAATTTTGCTGACACATGGACATTTTGACCATGCAGGGGCAGCAGAAGAACTGGCAAAGCTTGCAGGAGTGAAAATATATGCAGAAGAACATGAGAAAGAAACCTTAGAAACACCGGGGCTGAATTTAAGCGGCTGGGAAGGTTTGAATAGTGTTTATTATGCAGATGAGTATTTGAAGGATGAGCAGGAAATTGATTTGGCAGGGTTCCATATCAGAGTATTCCATACACCGGGACATACCATAGGAGGCTGTTGTTACTATTTTTCTTATCAGAACACCCTTTTTAGCGGAGATACTTTATTCCAGAGTTCTATTGGAAGAACTGATTTTCCAAAGGGAAGTGCATCAGTACTGGTTCGGGCAATTCGGGAAAAACTGATGAATCTGCCGGATGAGACAGCCGTTTATACCGGTCATGGAGATGTGACAACAATTGGTATGGAGCGTATGTGCAACCCTTATTTATAAACAATAAATATTAAAACAAGTTTTAATTAAAATAGAAAGTGAACCATATGATAGTAGTAAAATTAAATGAGCCAAATTTTGAATATGATATACATTCACTGATTAAGGCTTTTTATCCGGAAGAAAATGTCAGTGTAACAGCGGAAGAAAAGAAGTATGATGAGCCGGTAACGGAGCATTTTGTGATTGACTATCAGGAGACTTCCATTAAAATTGTATGGAAAGAGGCAGGTGTAGAGCATGAATTTTCAGTGGAAGCATCTGATAGAAAAGAAACAAAAAATAAATTAAAGCAGGAGCTTTACCAAATACTTGCGAATCGGACCAAAGAACTTCTTCCATGGGGAACCTTGACAGGAATCCGTCCAACGAAAATCCCAATGAAGTTTTTAGAAGAAGGAAAAAGCAGAGATGAGATAAAGGACTATATGAAGGAAACCTATTTTGCTTCTAATGAAAAAATTGAATTATCAATGGATATTGCAGAGCGGGAATTAGAGCTTTTGAAGAAGTTAGATTATGAGAATGGTTACAGTCTTTATATTGGAATTCCCTTCTGTCCAACTACCTGCTTATATTGTTCCTTTACCTCCTACCCGTTGTTTAGCTGGAGAAATAAAGTAGATAAATATCTAGATGCGTTAGAAAAGGAAATTGATTTTGTGGCAGCGAAGTTTTACCACAAACATTTAAATTCCATCTATATTGGTGGAGGAACACCAACTACTTTAGAGCCATATCAGTTAGACAGATTAATTCGAAAAATTAAATGCAGTTTTGATTTATCACACTGTCTTGAGTTTACGGTGGAGGCAGGAAGACCGGACAGTATTACAAGAGAAAAGCTTGAGGTGTTAAAGAAATGGGATATTAATCGTATTTCCATCAACCCACAGACAATGAAGGATGAAACCTTAAAGCTGATAGGTCGACATCATACCGTGGCACAGACAGTGGAAAGCTTTGAGATGGCAAGAGAACTTGGATTTGATAATATAAATATGGATTTAATTTTAGGACTGCCGGAAGAGACCTTAGGGGATGTAAAAAATACGATGGAGCAGATTGCGAAGTTAAAGCCAGACAATCTGACGGTTCATTCCCTTGCTTTAAAACGGGCAGCACGGCTGAATATGTTTAAAGAGGATTACAAAGACTACAAGATGGTAAATACCAAAGAGCATATGAATCTGGTTGCTTCCTATGCAAAAGAATTAGGTTTAGAGCCATATTATCTGTATCGTCAGAAGAGTATGGCGGGAAATCTTGAGAACGTCGGATATGCCTCAGCAGGAAAAGCCGGTGTATATAATATCTTGATTATGGAAGAAAAACAGACTATAATGGCACTTGGTGCTGGTGCGACAACGAAATTTGTATTCCGTGATAATCAGATAGAGAGTAATGGGACTACAGAGGGACAGGTACCGGACTATCGTATGGAGCGAGTAGAAAATGTTAAGGATGTGCAGAATTATCTGGACAGAATTGACGAGATGATAGAACGAAAAATTAGAAAAATGGAGGAAATCTCATGGCATTAAGCAAAAAGCCGGTAAACGGCATGAAGGATATTTTACCGGAGGAGATGCAGATTCGTGATTACGTGCAGCAGGTAATCAAGGATACATACAGAAGCTTCGGTTTTACACCAATTGAGACACCTTGTATGGAAAATATTGCAAACTTAAGCAACAAACAGGGTGGGGAAAATGAAAAATTAATCTTCAAAGTAATGAAACGTGGTGAAAAATTAAAAATTGATGAGGCAAAGGAAGAAGCTGATTTAGTAGATTTTGGTATGCGTTATGATTTGACCGTACCATTGGTACGTTTTTATTCAAACAATGCAAACGACCTGCCATCCCCATTTAAGGCATTACAGATGGGAAGTGTCTGGAGAGCAGACAGACCACAGCGTGGACGTTATCGCCAGTTTATGCAGTGTGACATCGACATTATTGGTGAGCCAAGCAACCTTGCTGAAATTGAATTAATTCTTGCAACAACTACAACAATTGGCAAGTTAGGCTTCAAAAATTTTGAAATTCGTATCAATGAGCGTCGCATTTTAAAGGCAATGGCTGCATACAGCGGATTCCCGGAGGAAGAATTTGATACGGTATTTATTATTTTAGATAAGATGGACAAGATAGGATTAGAGGGCGTTGCAGCAGAACTTGAAAAAGAGGGTTATGCAAAAGAATCTGTTGATAAATATCTTGCATTATTTGAAGGTGTGGAAAAAGCAGGCACAGGTATTGAGGGAATCAAATTCCTTGCAAGAACCTTAGAAGGATTTTTAGATGCAGAGGTAGAAAAGAACCTGCTTGAAATCATCGACAGCGTTGAAAATGCAAAAACTGCTGACTTTAAGATGGTATTTGACCCGACTTTAGTTCGTGGTATGAGTTACTATACAGGAACTATTTTTGAAATTGCAATGCCAGAGCTTGGCGCAGCCTGTGGCGGCGGCGGTCGTTACGACAAGATGGTTGGTAAATTTACAGGTCAGGATGTTCCGGCTTGTGGATTCTCTATCGGATTTGAGCGAATCGTGTTACTTTTAATGGAAAGTGGATTTACGGTTCCAATGCAGAGACCTAAGGTTGCCTTCTTATTAGAAAAGGGATTCTCAGCAGAGAAGCTGGCAGAAGTAATTGCAAAAGCGCAGGAAGAACGTCAGGCAGGAAAACAGGTGCTTGTTGTTCGTATGAATAAGAATAAGAAATTCCAGAAGGAAAAACTTCAGGCGGAAGGCTATAAGGATATTGTTGAGTTTTTTAATAATTAAATATGGTAATGTTAAGGCATTTTCAAATAGTGTAACAGAGAAAAATGCAACGTATTCAAAAGAAAAATTACGGATTTTATAGACTAAGAAAAAAGAGAGGAAAACATTATGGCAGAGTCAATGCGCGGCTTACACAGAAGCCACAGATGTACCGAAGTTTCCAACCAGAATATTGGTGAAACAGTAACCGTTATGGGATGGGTACAATATTCTGGTTGGAAACTTCGGTACATCTGTGGCTTCTGTGTAAGCC
>CAZEFX010000135.1:0-5025 GCA_964511525.1 uncultured Jutongia sp. | reverse complement strand
TCGACCTCCGCCGTGACAGGGCGGCGCTCTAACCAACTGAGCCACTGGGCCATATCCTCACAGGCGATTCCCTGTGATAGTGGACCCTCAGGGACTCGAACCCTGGACCGATCGGTTATGAGCCGATTGCTCTAACCAACTGAGCTAAAGGTCCATATGTCTTTTATTTCTTCCAGACACGCTTAATATATTACCATAGAATCTTCTGCCTTGCAAGCATTTTTTTCAGAAATATTTTTCTTGTAAATCGCTTTATAAATGTACTAAAAAAAACATCCGTAAACTTCGATTCCTGTCCCTATTCTAGTACATTTCACTTATATTTACCAAAAGAAAACTGCCACTCATCCGTGGCAGTTTTCTTCTTTGTTATCCCCTTTTTACGTCATTAAAACTATTTTTATTTCCCACATGAATATACTGACTTATTTTCCATAATGCACATGAAGCAATTCATGGGACTTATCTTTCAGCATTCCGCTTTCATACATATTTGCAATGGTTGGATTCTCTTCTGCTCTCTTAATAATCGCAGACTTATCCGCCTTATACATTCCTGTAGCACGTTCCTGCTTCACACTGCGGTATCCAAATGGCTGACCAGCACCGCCAATACATCCATATGGACATGCCATAACTTCTACGAAGTCTAACTTTTCTTCCCCGCGCTGTAACTTTTCAATTAATACTTCCGCATTCCCCAAGCCATTTACAACACCGACACGAAGAGTCTTTCCACCAATTTCGATTTCTGCTACCTTAGTTCCTTCCATACCCCGGACACCAGAATATTCGATTTCACGAAGAGCTTCATTATTCTTTTCTGCTACATGACGTAAGGCAGCCTCCATCACACCGCCTGTTACACCGAAGATAACACCAGCTCCAGAGTTAATAGAGAATGGCATATCTGCCGCACTTGGCTCAATTTCATTAAACTGAATTCCCATTTCCTTAATCATCTGAATCAATTCTTTTGTGGTAATAACATAGTCCACATCTGGTACATTATCCCGCTTAAACTCCTCTCTTGCAGCTTCATACTTCTTCGCTACGCATGGCATAACAGCTACAGAAATAGTTTCAATTCCAGCCTCTTCATCTGCTGGTTTATAATACTCTTTAATGATAGAACCAAACATTTCCATTGGCGACTTACAAGTCGAAACATAAGGAAGTAAATCTGGATGCTTCGTCTCCACAAATCTTACCCAGGCTGGACAGCAGGAGGTAAATAATGGCATAGAATTTCCCAATGGATATTTCTTCTCACCATTTTCCAGTTTATATACCAATTCATTTGCTTCTTCGATTACGGTAAGGTCAGCAGTAAAACTAGTATCAAACACGGTATCAAAGCCAAGCATACGAAGAGCAGTAAAGATTTTTCCTACCGTATTTTTTCCTGGTGCAATACCAAATTCCTCACCAATAGCAACTCGTACCGCTGGCGCAATCTGAACTACCACTCTCTTATTTGGAGCGTAAAGAGCCTGCCAAACCTCTCTTAAATCATTTTTAATAGTAATGGCAGCAGTTGGACAGACAGCAGCACACTGACCACAGTTTACACAATCTGTCTCTGCAATCTTTCGATTAAATGCAGGACTTACAATCATATTTGCTCCACGATGAGCAAAGTCAATGGCGCCTACATGCTGCACTTCATTACACATTCGGACACAGTCACCGCAGAGAATGCATTTACTTGGATCTCTTACAATAGAAAGAGAGGAGTCGTCAATTTTTCTCTCTGGATGTGTGTTTGGAAAACGAACTTTGGTTAAATGAAATCTTGCAGCCAGCATCTGCAAACGGCAGTTTCCATTCTTCTCACAAGTGGTACAATCCCGACAATGGGATGCCAGCAATAATTCCAAAATCATTTTCCGGTGCTGATGCAGCTTAGAGGTATTTGTCTTAATTACCATCTTATCCTTTGGTGGTGTAGAGCAGGAAGCCACAATCCCTCCTCTTTCATCCTCTACCACACACATACGACAGGCTCCATAAATGGACATATCTGTATAATAACAAAAAGTCGGTACATGAATTCCTGCCTTTTGTATTACCTGCAATATATTTTTTTCATCCGTAAATTCAGTACGAATTCCATCAATAATCATATATTTCTTTGACATTCTTTCTTCACCGTCCTTTCCTATATTTCCTTGACTGCATCAAAGCTACAACCTTCCTTACATGCACCACACTTAATGCACTTGGCAGCATCAATTACATGAGGTTCTTTTACAGTGCCTGAAATAGCCCCCACCGGACACATTCTTGCACACTTTGTACAGCCACGACATAGTTCAGGATCGATTTTAAAGGTCATTAATGCCTTACATTGTCCTGCTGGACACTTCTTATCCACCACATGGGCAATATACTCATCTCTAAAATATTTCAAGGTACTAACAACTGGAGATGCTGCTGTCTTACCAAGACCACAAAGAGCAGTGGCTGAAACAGTATCGGACAATTTCTCCAAAAGCTCAATATGTTCCATAGTTCCTCTGCCTTCTGTAATATCTGTCAGCAGCTCCAACATACGCTTCGTTCCTTCACGGCAAGGAACACATTTACCACAGGATTCGTTCTGGGTAAAGTTCATGAAAAATCTTGCCACTTCTACCATACAGCTCTTGTCATTCATAACAACAAGACCACCGGAACCAATCATTGCTCCAACCTTTTTCAATGAATCAAAATCCAGCTTCATATCCAAATGATCCTCTGTAGCACTAATACACAGACAGCCTCCGGAAGGTCCGCCAATCTGTACTGCCTTAAATTCTCCCCCTTTGACACCTCCACCAATATCAAAGATGACTTCCCGAAGGGTGGTTCCCATTGGAACCTCGATGAGACCAGTATTCTGTACATTACCTGTCAGAGCAAAGGCTTTCGTTCCATGATTATTTTCTGGACCATATTTCTGATACCAATGAGCTCCATTTAAAATAATCGGTGGCACATTACAGAAAGTCTCTACGTTATTTAATACCGTTGGTTTATCAAAAAGTCCATGCTCTACCGTACGAGGCGGCTTTACTCTTGGCATACCTCTGTTACCTTCAATAGAGGTGGTCAGCGCACTACCTTCACCACAAACAAAGGCACCGGCACCCTGACTGATATGTAAATCAAAATCAAAACCAGACCCCAGAATATTCTTTCCAAGAAGTCCTTTCTCCATTGCCTTATTAATAGCAGTCTGCAATCTTTCTACTGCCAGCGGATACTCCGCACGTACATAGATATAACCATGATGCGCCTTGGTAGCAATACCAGCAATCAGCATTCCCTCAATGACTCTGTGAGGTTCTCCTTCCATCATAGAACGATCCATAAAGGCACCCGGATCACCTTCGTCACCATTACAGACTACATATTTCTCTTCTTCCGACTGGCTCAACACCTGCTGCCACTTTCTTCCCGCCGGAAAGCCACCACCTCCACGGCCTCTTAATGCAGATTCTGTAATTTCATCTACGATTTCCTGTGGTGTCATATCAAACAGCGCTTTCGCAACCGCACTGTAACCTCCTAGCGCAATGTACTCTGCAATACTTTCTGCATTAATACGTCCACAGTACTCCAATGCAATACGGGTCTGTTTCTTGTAGAAAGGAATCTCTTCCTGTTTCACATAGGATTTCAATGTCTGATCCTGATATACCAGACGCTCCACTACTTCATCATTTACAATACTTTTCTCAATGATTTCTTCACAATCCTCTACCTTCACCTTCAAATACAGCCATCCCATTGGCTCGATGCGAAGTAAAGGTCCCATTTCACAGAAACCATGACATCCACTTTTCTTCAAACCGATACTTTCATCATGTGGTTCTTTCTCCAGAACTACTGCACAACGTAGTCCCTTCTCCTCAATGATTTCTTTCATCCGGTCATAAATCTGAAGAGAACCTCCTGCTACACACCCCGTTCCGGCACAAATCAGAATCTGCTTCCGCTGACTATTCAGAGAAGCACTGTATTCCTTCTGCTTTGCAATCAGTTCTTCCCTTGTATTAATTCTCATTGGCCGCTTCCTCCTTTAATTCCTGTATCAGTTCTCTCGCCTTCTCCGGTGTCATCGCCGGATGTACATGGTCATTTACTGTACAGACTGGTGCTAATCCACAAGCTCCTAGACAGGATACTGTCTCCACCGTAAACAACATATCATCTGTTGTCTTCTTTTCTTCGGTTACCCCAAGGATTTTCCGGAATTCTTCCAAAATAGGGATAGATTTACGTACATGACATGCTGTTCCATCACAAATCTTAATCATGTATTTTCCCTTTGGCTCCAATGAAAAATTCTCATAAAAAGTTGCAACCCCATAAATCTTCGCTTCACTTAGCTTCAGTTTCTTTGCAATGTAGCACAATGCCTCTTCTGGCAAATAACGATACACCTTCTGAATGTCCTGCATAATGGCAATCAAAAGCGTACTGTTATAATCATGCTCCTGCAAAATTTCATCTAACTTTGCAATTTCCTGATGTGTCAATTTCCTTCTCCTTTCTTTTACGTGTTTCAGTTCCAAGAATATTTGCATCTATTTTTTATTACTACTTGTACATAATATCTTATGCAAAAAATCCTGCAACTTGACTTTTCCGTGTTTTCTTCTTCAATAATCCCCGCTCATAATGAATGCTTCATTCATATATGACATTTCCACTACATGATAAATTATATCATTATCCCATCATTCACACAATAAACTTTTATGTATTTTTAACAAATTTCAACATATTCTACGCCTCCTTTTGTTACTTTTAACCATTTTATGTGATACAAAATCAACAGAAAAAACGGAACATAATTAGCCTATAAAGGAACTTTTCTATAAAGAAAAAACTGGGGAAATCATTTTTCCCCAGCTAAAAACTATTTCTTATTAATAAATATATTTGCGCCTTTCTGATTGGTATACTTATATATCACAGTTCCATATTTTGTATTTGGTGAAACATTTCCTCCCGGATAGGAGCCCAGCTTAAAAT
>CAZEFX010000134.1:0-5082 GCA_964511525.1 uncultured Jutongia sp. | reverse complement strand
CTGGATGCAGAAAACGCCAGAAATGTGGCAGAACTATTAGCCAAGGCATCACAGGATTATAAACAGAGTATTGTACTGGTAACCCATGACCGGCAAATGGCAGATTATGCAGAGCGAATATTGCAGATTGCAGACGGGGTAGTATTTCAATAATAGGAATAATATGGTATCATCGGATGAAATGGAACTATCCTAAAAGAAAGGAATTAAAACCATGAACCGAAAGAAAAAGAATAGATGTGTTTACCCTATATTGTCCTTGCTGTTGGTAGGTGTTATATTTGTTACCGGAGCTTTATCTGGTGGCAATTTAGAATCCATAGCCCGGGCTAGTCAGAAGAAATTCCGTTTCTATGACGCCCAGAGTAAAAAATGGTATCAGACAACTATCAATCCAAATGCCAGAACGCATACCTATGACTGGTCAAAGCTAAGTAACAATAAAAAGACGGTAAAATATAAATCTTCAGATTATAAACTCCGTAAAGGTATTGATGTATCCTATCATAATGGCAGAATTAACTGGAAGAAGGTAAAAAAAGCGGGAATTGATTTTGCATTTCTCCGTCTTGGTTATCGTGGATATGGTAATGGCAGCCTGAATCTGGATGTACAGTTTCAACGGAATCTAAAAAATGCTAAAAAAGCAGGAGTGGATGTGGGAGTGTATTTCTTTTCTCAGGCTATTAATGAGAAAGAAGCCCGTGAAGAAGCGAAATTTGTATTAAAGGCATTAAAAGAAAGAAAACTGGATTTACCAGTAGTGTTTGATCCAGAACGGATTTTAGGCGTCAAAGCCCGAACAAATGGAGTATCAGGAAAGCAGTTTACCAAAAATACCCTTGCTTTCTGCAAAAAAATAGAAGAGGCAGGCTATGACGCCATGATATATAGCAATATGTACTGGGAAGCCTTTTTGTTTGACATGGAGCAGATACAGCAATATCCAGTTTGGTATGCAGATTACAAGAAGAAGCCTCAGACCCCCTATGACTTTTCCTTCTGGCAATATTCCTCCAGTGGGAGAGTGGCAGGAGTACCTGGCAGAGTTGACTTAAATGTACAATTTATTCCTCAGTAACAAGGAAGTCCTATTGTAGTATTCTCCTCTTGATTGAGTCCAGACTTTTGGACAGCTTTTCGATTACTATTATCTTATCAAAAACAGATAATAATTAAATCGAAAGAGGGGATTTACTATGATGTACTATGTAAAGAAGAAAAATGTATCAGCATTTGGAGTGATTTTTAGTGTAATTGCAGGATTAATGATTCAAGCTATGTTTTATAATGCCTTTGAAATCAATATGGAAAAACTGCCAATTCAGTTTATTGTATTAGTTTGGATTATATTTTCCGCAGCGACTTATTCTTTTATGAAGCTGGTGGAAATCTAATATCGTAAGAATGATTTTATTGAACTATGTTATGTATCAAATAATGCACCCACGAGTTTGACATTAAAAAGATTTGCGGTATAATTAATTTGTTGAAGCACATAAATGAAGTGTTTGTATTTGACGCTTTTGATACAGACTAATACTTACATAAAAAAGCGTAGAAAAGGGGATTATATGAAAAACAAAAAAAGAATATTAGCAGTATTACTTACTATGACTATGTTAGTCAGTATGCTGACTGGTTGTATGGGTCAGCAGAATAATATTGGAGTAAATGCAGATGGCACCTGTGCTTATACTATGAAATTATTGTATGAAAAAAGCATGTATGATGATTTGGTGGCTGCTGGAAGTACCAGTACATCCTATGTTACATCAGGTGATTTTGCACAGGCTACAGAAACCATTAATGGAAAAACATATTATAGCTTTACTAGAAGCTTTTCTTTTGGAACAACTGCGGAGTTAGTGACATTTTTGACAGATGATACTACATACTATAATAGTTTTATCACTGGTTCTAAGAATTCATCCAGCTATTCACAGGATACTTTTATGGCACCATTTGATTCCGTATCTTTAGATGTTTCTGGATTTATTGGAACACTGAGTGCAGATAATATGCTTTCTTCCAGTGCATCTAATGATGTAAGTAAAATTAGTGCAAAAGATTTAAATGGATATGATAGTATTAATACTTATTACAAGGAATTAGGCTTAATGGTAGACGTATCAATTACTTTACCAGCAGCGATTACAGAAAGCAATGGTATCATCAATGGAAATACAGCTACATGGGATATTGAAACGATTCCAGATGACGGAAAATTAATTGCGGTTACTTCAGGAAATCCTATTTCCACAGATGCAACTGCACCAACCATTTCTGGTGTGAAAAATAATGGACTTTATAAAAAAGCCAATGTAACAGCTTCTGATGATGTAGCTTTAAGCAAGGTATTAATAAACGGAATCCGTTATAACACAGCAAAATTCACCTTAACAGAGAATGGAAAATATACCATTACTGCTACAGATGCCAATAATAATACTTCAACCGTAAAATTTACTGTTGATGCAAAAGCACCAAAGATTAAAGGGCTGAAAGCAGGAAGAATTCCAAAAAAGGGACTCAAAATAAGATTTTCAGATAATATTGGTATCAAATCTGTTAAAATCAATGGAAAGAATGTAAACAAGAAGAAAGTAACCTTAAAGAAAGCCGGAAAGTATACCATTGTTGTAACGGATAAGGCAGGAAATGTAACAAAGGTAAAATATCAGATTAGAAAATATTAATGAATATTTGATTAGCCTAAGGAGCATGGAGAGCAATCCATGCTCCTTATTTATAGAATTACTTAATTTATAGGAGGATTTTCTAATGAACAAAAGAAAGAATATAAGTAAAAAGTGGCTGGCAGCCATTATGGTATTTTCTTTGATGCTCTGTTCTCTTACAGGATGTATGGGAGAGCAGGTTGGAATTACGTTTAATAGCGATGGTACCTGTAGCTATACCGTGAAATATCTTTTGGAAGAATCTGCTTATAGCTATTTGGCGGTAACAGGAGATACCGAGGAACTCTTTTTTATGTCAGGAGATTACCAGACTGCAAAAGAAACCATTAATGGAAATACATATCAGAGCTATTCCAGAACATTTTCCTTTCACAGCTATGAGGAAATGAAAACTTTCCTGACAAATAATGATACCTACATTTCCACATTAAAAAGCAATTCTGTTAATCCGAAGGTATATGATGATTTAGGAGAGGTTACACCATTTTCTTCCCTTACAATGGATGCCAGTGGATTTACTGCCCAAATCAACATGGAAGGGGAATTAGCGTTATTTTCGGATGACTCTGGAGAATCTATCTCCGAATTACAGGAGGCAGGCTATACAAGTCAGAGTGACTACTACAGCAGCCTTGGAATGTTATTGGATATTTCCGTTACACTTCCTTCTCCTATTGTAGAGAGTAATGGTGTTGTTTCTGGCAATACGGTTTCCTGGAATATGAGTAATGTACCAATTGATGGGAAATTAATTGCAGCTACCGCAGGAAATCCTATTAGTAGTGATATTGAACCACCTGCTATATCTGGTGTGAAGGAGAACAAAAAATATAGAGAGGTAACTATAATAGCTTCAGATAATGTATGGTTGAAAGCTTTAACGGTAGATGGAGTCAATAAGACAGCCAATAAAATTTTGGTGACAGAGCATGGAAAACACACGGTTGTGGCTACAGATGGAAATAATAACACCACCACAATCCATTTTCAAATTGATGCAAAAGCACCAAAGATTAAAGGAGCCAAAAATGGAAAGACCTATAAAAAGCCAGTCACCTTGCGCTTCTCGGATGATGCAGGAATCAAAAAAGTGTTGGTTAATGATAAAAAAATCAAAAGCAAAAAGAAAGTAAAACTGAAAAAGCCGGGAATCTATGTGGTTTATGCATATGATAAATGTGGTAATGTAAATTATAAATATTTTAAAATCAAAAAGAAAAAGTAGTGTGTAAGCAGATTTTGCATTACTTTTACGAAAAAAGCTGGAAGCTATGAATTTTCATAACTTTCCAGCTTTTTAATTTCTAATCATAACTGTACAAAACGTAAATAATCTACGGTTTAATTTCCCTTAAACTTAGATTCGCAGTAAATACAACGATAAATTCTGTTTTCCTTATCTGTTAATTTGAATTTGTGAGGAAGCTCCTGCTCAATAGAAGTAATACATCGTGGATTCTTGCACTTAATAATATTCGTTACTGTTTCTGGAAGAGAAAGCTTTTGTTTTTCCACGATTTCATCTTTCTTAATAATATTAATGGTAATATTATGGTCTAACACCCCAAGAACATTTAAGTCAATATCTAAATCCCCTTCAATCTTAATAATATCCTTTTTCCCCATTTTATTACTTCGGGCATTTTTTATGATAGCTACAGAACAATCCATTTTCTCTAAATTCAGATATTCATAAATTTTCATAGCGCCACCAGCCTGAATATGGTCAATGACAATTCCCTGATTTAATCCTCCAATATTTAACATGGCAAATCCACCTCCAATAACTTCATAATTAATGCCATTCGCACATAAACACCCATTTCTGCCTGTTTGAAATAAACTGCTCTAGGGTCATTATCCACCTCCGTAGCAATTTCATTCACACGAGGAAGTGGATGCAGGATGTACATATCCTTCTTTGCGTATTTCATTTTCTTTTCTGTCAAAATGAAACTGTCCTTTAAACGGATATAATCTTCTTCATTGAAGAAACGTTCTCTTTGAACACGGGTCATATATAAAATATCTAAGTTTGGCATATTATCTTCCAGCTTGTCCGTCTCGAGATATTCAATATTACCGGCATCCAGAACCTCTTTGCGTAAATATCCAGGAATCTTTAATTCCTCTGGAGAGATTAATACAAATTTTACATTTGGATAACGAACCATGGCGTTAATGAGAGAATGTACCGTACGTCCAAACTTCAAATCACCACACATACCTACTGTCATGTTATCCAGACGCCCCATTAAGGATTTTATGGTTAATAAATCTGTCAGAGTCTGGGTTGGATGGTTGTGTCCACCATCACCTGCATTGATAACTGGAATAGAAGAGTGCATGGATGCCACGGTAGGAGCACCTTCCTTAGGAT
>CAZEFX010000133.1:0-5466 GCA_964511525.1 uncultured Jutongia sp. | reverse complement strand
TATATAACCTGTGTCTCAATACAGAGAAGGTGATGGAAATGTTTTCAAAGGAATTAAGGGAATTAGATAGAAATACAGTCCAGTATATGATCGATGAGATGCAGGATACCATAGATGAGCAAAAAGATACAATAGACAAGATGTGGGGTACCATAGGTGAGCAAAAAGATACAATAGACGAGATGCGGGGTACCATAGGTGAGCAAAAAGATACAATAGACGAGATGCAGGATACCATAGATGAGCAGAAAAATACGATTGAGGAATTGCAAAGAAGGCTTCAAGCTGTAAAAGAGACTTAGAAGGATTCTTTTTCCGTTCCAGCGAATAACTTGACTTTTTCTGACATAAGATTTAGTAAACAGAAAATTAGGAGAAAAACATTGGAAAAAACAAGTTATAGAAAACATTACAATTCAGAATCTTTAGCGGACAGATTAGAAGAAAGAGCAGTTGCATTAGCACAGTATATGATTGAAAATAGAGCTACTGTGCGTCAGACAGCCTCGGCCTTCGGTGTAAGCAAGAGTACCGCACATACAGAGGTAACAAAAGCGAAAAGGGACTGTGCACTAGGGAAATAGTGCGCAGTCCCTCTCGTTGTTTTATGCTCTGAAAAACATTCCCTTGGGGTATTATAAAATCTCTTCCTGCTTTGTCTTTTTCTTCTGAGTAATTGCTTCCTTCCAAAGAGTTGGATGGAAGAGTATTAGTAGTGGAAACAGTTCCAGTCTTCCTGCCAGCATATCAAAAATCATGACAAACTTAGAAAAATCTGTAAAAAAACCAAAGTTCTTAGTAGGTCCAGCCATTGCCAGACCCGGACCGATATTATTAAAGGTAGCTGCTACTGCAGTAAAAGTAGTAACCAAATCCCTTCCTTCAAAGGAAACTGCCAATACAGAAGCGGCAAATAAAATTATATACGTAATAAAATAAACATTGATAGAGCGAAGCACCTCGTGTTCCACTGGTTTATCATCCATTTTAATTTTCTTAATGCTCTTAGGATGGATATAGGAATTTAATTCTTTAATAATTGTCTTTAAAGTAATAACAAAACGGGAAACCTTAATTCCGCCACCGGTGCTTCCGGCACAAGCGCCAATAAACATTAGAAGAACTAAAACGGTTTTACTAGTTTGTGGCCAAAGGTCAAAATCTGCGGTGGAAAAACCTGTAGTGGTAATAATAGAACCCACTTGGAAAGCGGCATGAGTTAATGCTTCAAAGGTGGTTGTATACAGTGGCATAATATTAAAGAAAATAATTACAATGGCTACTCCAATAATAGCAAAGTAAGATTTTACCTCTTCCATACTAAATGCTTTTTTAAATTGCTTAAATAAAATCAGATAAAATGCATTAAAGTTTACACCAAATAGAATCATAAAAATTGTGATTACCCATTGAATATATGGCGAATAACTGGTTATGCTGTCATTTTTAATACCAAATCCTCCAGTACCAGCAGTACCAAAACTAGTAGTAATGGCATCAAATAATGGCATTTTTCCAATGAGAAGAAAAAATATTTCTATAATAGTTAAGCCAAGATAAATCAAATACAAAATCCGGGCAGTATATTTTACTTTTGGTACTAATTTACCAACAGAAGGTCCCGGACTTTCTGCTTTCATTAAATTAATGTGAGAGCCGCCACTCATAGGCACTAAAGCTAAAAGGAAAACCAAAACCCCCATACCGCCAATCCAGTGAGTAAAGCTTCGCCAAAAAATAGTGCAGTGAGAAAGAGCTTCCACATCACTTAAAATACTGGCACCAGTAGTAGTAAAACCGGAAACGGTCTCGAAAAGTGCATCTATCAAAGAAGGAATCTCATGAGTAATCCAGAAGGGCAAGGCGCCAAAAAAACTCAAAAGAATCCAACTAAGGGCAGTAGCTACACAGCCCTCTTTCAAATAGAAGACATTATTCTTAGGCTTGCGGATAATCATTAATGTACCAAAAAGGGCACAAAGGAAAGCGATTAACAGATATGCCAATCCTTCTCTTTCCTTATATATTATAGCCACAGAGCATGGAAGCAACATCAATGCTCCTTCTACAATAAGGATATATCCTAAAACATAACGAACAATTGAAAAATTCATGATGTCCTCCTATTTCAAAATATCCAGAATATTATCAAAACCGGTATGGGTGGTAACTATCATAACGCTATCGCCAACTTTGATACAATCCTGACCGGTTGGAATTAAAACAGAACCATTACGGTTAATAAAGCAAACCAGCAAATCCTTCTTCAATGCCAGATCCATCAAAGGTGTATTGGTTACGGCAGATTCCTCATCTACATGAAATTCAATTGCCTCTGCTTGATAATCAAACATATGATAAAGCGTTTCAATACTGCTGTTTCTGGAAGCATTTTTCGCACGGACATAGGCTACAATTGCCTCAGCAGTAATATATCGTGGATACACTACGCTACCTAAATCTAGTTTGCTAATGACATCTTTAAAATTCATACGGTTAATTTTAGTTACTAACTTTGCTTTGGACATCTGCTTTGCATAGAGAGTCAACAAAATATTCTCTTCATCAATACCAGTTAATGGCACAAAGGATTCTGTGTAATCAATGCCCTCTTCTTTTAAAAGTTCTTCATCGGTACCATTTCCATTAATAATGATAGCCTTTGGCAGAAGAATGCTTAACTCTTCGCAACGGGTTCTGTCGCTTTCTATAATCTTTACAGAAATTCCCATAGTCAGTAGCCGGTCGGCAAGATAGTAGGTTGCCCGACCACCGCCGACGATGGTGGTATCCTTGACTTGATTTGTCTGAAACCCGATATCTTGTAAGAAGATTTTTGCATATCCGCGAGGTGTTACAAAGGAAATCACATCTCCTCGAAGCAGAAGAAAATCCCCATCCGGAATGTAAACCTTTCCATCTCGTTCAATAGCACAAATCAATACATTGGAAGTAATGTTTTTACCAAAATAAGAAATCGTAATACCATCCAGAATATTTCCTTCTGGGATTTTAAATTTAATGAGCTCAGCTTGTCCATGAGCAAAGGAAGTAACATCCAAAGCACCCGGCAGATATAGGATTCTTGCAATTTCCTTAGCAGCCTCCAGCTCCGGGTTAATAATCATGGTTAGTCCCAGCTTTTCCTGAAGATAGGCAGCCTCTTTGCTATAATCCGGAGTACGAACTCTTGCAATGGCAGCACAACGACCTACCTGCTTTGCCACAGTACAGCAAAGAAGATTTAATTCATCAGATTCTGTTACTGCAATAATTAAATCCGCCTTGTCAATACCGGCTTCCATTTGTACACTGTAGCTGGCACCATTTCCCACCATTCCCATAATGTCATAGAGATTGGTAATCTCCTGAATCTTCTCTGGATTCCTATCAATAATGGTAATATCATGTCCTTCACGAGACAGCTGTTCAATTAAGGTAGAACCTACCTTTCCACAGCCTACAATAATAATGCTTAATCCCTTTTTGGTGGGATTTTTCTGTCCTAACATAAGTTCCTCCATTTTCAGATTAGACAATGCTAATCTACTCCCTTTTCTAAAGTGAATTTATTGCTTACAAGTAAGCATGAGAATACTATAGTCTTTTTTGATTTAATATTCAAGTTAAGAAATCTACATATTCTATGTTGTAAGCACATATATTTTAGTGAAAAATGAACAAGGAATTACGGAAATGCAAAAAAGAGATTACAGAACGATTTTTTACAATCCCAACGAGAAGGAAGAAATGGAAAAGCTATGGACAAAGCTTTTGACAGAAACCTATACTCCGAAAATAAAGGAATTCTTAGACTTCTGGAAAAAGAAAGGAGAGGGACGGACAGGGAGATGAATGTGGTGGCATATTGCAGGGTTTCTACAGACAAAACGGATCAGTTAAATTCTCTGGAAACCCAAAAGAAGTTTTTTCAGGAATATTGCGAGAAAAACAGTTTAACCTTGGTGAAAACCTATGCAGATGAAGGAATCTCCGGCACCAAAACCAGAAACCGAAAAGAGTTTTTAAGGATGATGGAGGATGCCAGAGAAGGAAAATTCAAGCAGGTGCTGGTGAAGGATGTTTCCCGCCTGGCAAGAAATACGGTTGATCTTTTGCAAAGTGTGCGGACTCTGCGGGGTATGGAAATAGATACCATTTTTATTACTGCTAATATGCAAAGCATGGGAAACTCAGAATTCGTATTAACACTTTTGGGAGCGGTGGCTCAGGAGGAGTCAGCCAACACTTCTAAACGAATTAAATTTGGCAAGCGGGAAAATGCGGGAAAGGGACGTGTCCCAAATCTGGTATATGGTTATGACAAAATTCCAGGGGATTACTTCCGGTTATTAATTAATCAGGAAGAGGCGAAGGTGGTTCGGCAGATTTTTCACTGGTATGTCCAAGAAGGGTATGGGGCATCAAAGATTGCGGCTATGCTTAATGAAAAAAAAATTTATACAAAACGGGATTGTTTATGGTCCCAAAATGCCATTAGCCGTATTTTGAAAAATGAAATCTATATTGGAAAAGTCGTTAATGGAAAAGAAGAGGTGGCAGACTTTCTTACAGGAACCCGAAAATCCCAGAAAAAGGAGAATTGGCTTGTGGTAGCCAAGCCGGAATTAGCCATTATCTCTTTGGAGGATTTTGAAGCCGCACAAAGTATTATTAAGGAAAGAAATCAAATATTTTCCGGGAGAAAGCAGAAGCAGAGCAATAAATATTTGTTTAGTACTTTATTAAAATGCTCCTGCTGCGGTTATTCCTTCCGCAGAATGCAAGCTAAGACAGGAGGCGCTTATTGGGTATGCAGCGGAAGAAACAGCAATGGCACCGGAAGCTGTAAAAATAAAACAAAGCTATGGGAAGAGGATTTGCTTTATGTGTTGGAAGGATATATGAAGGAGTTAAAGCTATCAGAAAGAAATATAAAAAGGAAGGTGTCTCAAAATCTGTACATACAATTTCAAAACACTTATCAGCAAACAGAAAAAGCAGGACCATATATTTCAAAGAAAAAGCAGCTGGTACATCAGAAGGACAAGCTGCTACAGCTGTATTATGCAGACATTATCTCGGGAGAAGAATTAAAATATAGGCTGGAGGATATTCAAAGACAAATAGAAGAAACCCAAGAGAACATAGAGAAAATGCAGTGTGCCAAAGACAATGCAAAGAAAATAAAGGAAGAATTATTTGGTTTTATTGCTGCCATAAAAAATCCCTGGGCAATATCACAATGCAATAATACACAGCTAAAAAAAATGATAGAAAAGATTATAGTAGAAGAGGATGAAATTTTGCATATATTTTTTCGCAAATTAAGAGAATAGCTGCTGTGAGATTATTAACCTTTCTTCCAGCATTTGTGGTGAAAAACTATTGTTTGTATTTTATAGGAAAATCTCATATAATAATGACGGAAATAATAAATAGCATTTTATTATGTAAGGATTATAT
>CAZEFX010000132.1:0-5610 GCA_964511525.1 uncultured Jutongia sp. | reverse complement strand
AATGTGTAAAAAATTCCTAGAATATTTCTTCTAAAAAATTGTAAGAGATTGATATTGTGATAAAAAAAGACATTTGTTATGATTTTTTCAGAGGGTGATGTATCAAATGTGTTCTAACCAATCATTTGTTCAGCTTTGATATCTTACGGAAGTTCTCCCAAATATCTTTGTTCCGTTCGAGAGTCATTTCAGACAATTATTCCATATTATATTGTATTTACTGCTTTGTCAGAATAGGTCAAACAATTCTACAACGCTATTGTACAAAGCGGTGCATCCTTTATAAACGATACATCACTCTTTTAAAAGATAGGACAACTGCTCCAAATGTAGCGGTATGTCACTAAGAAATTCTATCACAGGTATAGTAGAAAGGGGTACAATGAAAGTAGTAAAAATGAAATATGAAACCTTCTCGGAGGAATTACAAAGTTTATTATGCAGCAAGCTTCCACAGGGAACCCAGATAAAAATCTTTCCGGTTCTAAAAAACAATTCTTTACATCTAGATGGTCTGATTATCTGTCAAAAAGACAATCCGTTATCTCCAAATTTTTATCTACAGGATTTATACCAGCAGTATCTTAAAGGGAATTCCGTTAATGCTCTAGTGGATGAAATCATCGGATGCTGGAAGAAAACCTTAAAGCAAAAGTGGGGAAGAAATTTGGATTTGTCCTTTGAAGGATGCCGGAGAAAGATTGTTTACCGGCTTGTATCAGCCAGTCGGAACAAGGAGCTTTTAGAGGACATTCCTCATATTCCTTTTCTGGATCTGGCAGTGGTATTTTATTGTCTCGTAAATCAGGACGAAGAGGGGATTGGTAGTATCCGTATCAGTAATGAATTAATGGAGAAATGGAATGTTAGTACCGTTGATTTGATGACAGAAGCCACCAGAAATACTCCGGCTCTGTTTCCACCAAAATGCAATCCCATGAGTAGTATTTTAGAAAGTATGATTTTTCACATGAAGGAAGAGGAACGACAGGAATATGTCCGTTCAGAACCGTATGTTCTAACCAACAGCAATGGAATCAATGGAGCTTCCGTCTGGTTATATCCCAATCAATTAAAAAATATGGCTGATTTTTTTGGAAAAAGCTTTTATATTCTGCCAAGTAGTATCCACGAGGTGTTATTAATTGCAGAAAGCTATGATTCCACCGAAGAGGAATTAATCTCTATGGTTCGGGAGGTTAATGGAAGCTGTGTAGAACAGGACGAAATTCTTTCGGATAACATCTATTATTATGACAAGAAAAAAGAGGCAGTCCGGGTCATAACAGCAGAATAAATCCATTGAACCAAAAGTTACTTTACACAGAAACAAAAAGCCCATATAATGGAAGCATTATAAAGAAAGGGGTATAAAGGGATGGAGTATGGCATGAGTGACAAGGAACTCATCGATATTACAATTAAGGAATATTGTGATTTATTACGAATTAAAAAGTATCAAACCGCAGATAATCCAGAGCTTGCTTTTCAAATCAAAGAAAAGCAGGTGAAGCTAACCGCTTTTGGTATCAATGTGAAAGAGTTAAGTTTTGAATAAGCTATACTATTTAATTGAAATAATATGGTGTAAAGTTTTGGGGTGTCAAGGCTTTACACCTTTTGTGCGAAAAATGTAGATTCTTGTAGTTGGATTCTCCATAACCAAAACTTTACTTTTCAAAAGGGGTATGTTATAATATCACCCGTTGAATCAATTCAACAGTTCGCATCTGTAGCTCAGTGGATAGAGCGCCGGCCTCCGGAGCCGGGCGCGGAGGTTCGATTCCTCTCAGATGCGTTAATTTTTTACGCAAACAGTATGTTGCGTAGGTTGTATGAAAGGATGTAATCATGCCATTAAGATACAAAAAATTAGTCCTTTTGTTTTCTTTAGGGATTATGCTGATAGGATTTGGAACCTTTTCTATGGTAGCACCGGGATTTGATTTTTCATTTGGCGGTTCCGGCAAGGAATCCATTTCTGCTGCAGCAACCTTCGGTGCAATTAAACCGGTAGAAGGCAAATCTCAAAGTGACATTCAGACAGAAATTGAAGAATTGATGAACCGTTATTTTACGGCAAAGCAACAGGTAGATATGGATACCATTGGCCAATGTGTTAGTGATATTGCCTATGTGGAAGAAAAAAAGCTTCTTGCAGAATCAGAGTATGTAGAAGCCTATAAAAATATCCAGTGTATGGTTCTGGATGGTGCCAAAGAAGGCGCTTACCGTGTTTATGTATATTACGAAGTGAAGGTTTATGATATTGAAACCTTGATTCCATCATTAAATGCATTGTATGTTAATCTGAATAAAGAGGGAAATCTACAGGTGTATCTTGGAACCTTAGATGCCAATGAACAGGAATGCATTGATACCTTAGATCAATGTAAGGAAGTACAGGATTTGATTAATACGGTAAAGGCAAAGATGGAAGATGTAATCAGTTCTGATACACAGGTAAGAGAGTTCTATGAGATGCTGGAAAGCGTAAATAATTCCTCAGCTAGTGTAGAGGAAAACGAAAATATTGAGCAGGAGGCTCAGGGAAGTGTCTCTGAATAGTTTAATTTGCAATTCTTGTAGGGCAACGTGCTGACGTTGCCCTTTTTTACGAAATTGAAAATTGCTAGTAATATAGTGGGAAGCCAACAAGAATCGCTTTGCGATTCTTGTAAGGGCAAAACGCTGGTTTTGCCCTTTTTTACGAAATAGGAAAATTCATCCTATCATTTAGCTATGGGGAAAGGATAAAGACATGAATCAATCAGAAGGAGTACGTATCAATAAATATTTAAGTGAAGCCGGAGTATGTTCCAGAAGAGAAGCGGACCGTATGCTGGAGGAGGGAAGAATCTGTATTGATGGTCTTCCTGCGAAACCGGGAATGAAAGTGCTTTCCGGTCAGACCGTTACAGTGGACGGAAAGCGGGTTTCCAAAGAGGAAGAGGAAATTTTTCTGGCATTTTATAAGCCAAAAGGAATCGTCTGTACTACAGCGGATTCAGAAAATGGAGAAAAAATCGTTAATGTAGTGGAATATATTGATTATCCTAAGAGAATATACCCAGTAGGAAGATTAGATCAAAATTCCGAAGGACTGCTGATTTTAACCAATCAGGGGGATATTATGGAGAAGATATTACGAAGCCGTTATGGACATGAGAAGGAATACTTCGTAAAGGTAAACCGTAAAATCACGGAAGAATTCCTTCAGGGAATGGCAGGAGGCGTACCTATTCTTGACACGGTAACAAAGCCTTGTAAGGTGTGGAAGGAAGATGATTATAGCTTTCATATTATTCTGACCCAGGGATTAAACCGTCAGATTCGCCGTATGTGTGAATATTTTGATTACCGGGTGGTTATGCTCCGAAGAGACAGAGTAATGAACATTACTTTGGAGGGTCTGCGAAAAGGAAGATACCGTAAGCTGACATCAAAGGAAATTAATGATTTAAAAAAGAGCTTGTTTTGAGAAGGGATGAGAGATTATGGAACAAATGGCTAGAATGAGAGAATTAGTAGAAAAGTTAAATGAAGCTGCTGCTGTATACTATCAAGGCACAGACGAAATCATGAGTAACTTTGAATATGATAAATTATATGATGAGCTGGTAAATTTAGAGAAAGCCACAGGCACCGTACTTTCTGCAAGCCCAACTCAAAAGGTTGGTTATGAGGTCATTAGTGAGCTTCCAAAGGAAACCCATGCTGCACCAATGCTTTCTTTAGATAAAACCAAGGAAGTGGAACAGCTGGTTTCCTGGCTGGGAAGTCAGACAGGACTTCTTTCATGGAAAATGGATGGTTTGACCATTGTATTAACCTATGAAAACGGAAAGCTGATAAAGGCTGTTACCCGGGGAAATGGTCAGGTGGGAGAGGTCATTACCAACAATGCCAAAACCTTTAAAAATGTTCCTCTGTCTGTACCATTTCAAGGACAGTTAATATTACGTGGGGAAGCAGTGATTTCCTATAGTGAATTCGATAAAATTAATGCCACCTTACCAGAAGAAGAAAGGTATAAGAATCCTCGAAATCTTTGTAGTGGTTCTGTACGTCAGTTAAATAATGAAATCACAGCCAAAAGAAATGTGTCTTTCTTTGCCTTTTCTCTAGTTCAGGCCGATGGTGTAGATTTTCAAAATTCCCAGAGTAAAAAGATGGAATTCTTACAAGGTCAGGGCTTTGATATTGTAGAATACCAAGAAGTCACTGAGGAGACTTTACCTGCTACGGTTCAGAAGTTTGCAGAGAAAATCACAACCAACGATTTCCCTTCCGATGGACTTGTACTTTTAATGGATGATATTGCTTATGGTGAAGGTCTGGGAAGAACTGCAAAATTTCCAAGAAATGCCATTGCATTTAAATGGGCAGACGAAACAGCAGATACTCATTTATTGGAAATGGAATGGAGTGCCTCCCGCACTGGTCTTATTAACCCGGTTGCAATTTTTGAGCCAGTGGAACTGGAAGGAACCACTGTAAGCAGAGCCAGTGTTCATAATGTCAGCATTGTAAAACAGCTTCAGTTGGGAATTGGCGACCAGATTCAGGTTTATAAAGCAAATATGATTATTCCACAGATTGCCCAAAATCTTACTTGTAGTGGTTCGCTGGAGATTCCATCGGTCTGTCCGGTTTGTGGCCAGTCTACAAAGATTCAAAAAGAAAATGATGTAGAGGTTTTACTTTGCCCAAATCCAGAGTGTAATGCTAAAAAGATAAAATCCTTTACTCTGTTTGTCAGCAGAGATGCTATGAATATCGATGGACTTTCCGAAGCAACTATTGAAAAGCTTATTGCAAAGGGAATGCTCTCTAATCTGGCAGATTTATTCCGTCTGGCGCAGTACAAGGAAGAAATCGTCCAGATGGAAGGCTTTGGTGAGAAATCCTTTGAAAAGCTTATTGCTGCTACAGAGGCTGCAAGAGAAACTACATTGCCAAAGTTTATTTACAGCTTAGGAGTACCAAATATTGGACTTTCCAATGCAAAAATGATTTGTAATGCTCTGGATAATGATTTAGAAAAAGTTCGTAATGCCACGGTAGAAGAATTGGTTGGTATTGATGGAGTAGGTGATATCATTGCCCAGACCTTTGTAGAATTTTTCGCCTCCGAATCCAACAATCAAATGGTGGACGACCTCTTGCAGGAAATCAAGTTCCAGCAAGTAGAGGTATCAAAAG
Organism: uncultured Jutongia sp.; assembly: GCA_964511525.1. Taxonomy (GTDB): domain Bacteria; phylum Bacillota; class Clostridia; order Lachnospirales; family Lachnospiraceae; genus Jutongia. The sequence continues at coordinate 405 of CAZEFX010000132.1, read as the reverse complement.
AAGAGCAAAGTCTTTCTGGTAAGGTTTTCGTGGTAACGGGTTCCTTGGAACGTTTCACTAATCGAAACGCATTAAAAGAACGAATCGAAGAATTGGGCGGCAAGGTGACAGGAAGTGTTACTTCTAAGACAGATTATCTGATTAATAATGATATTACCAGTAATTCTTCCAAGAATAAGAAGGCAAAGGAACTCAATATTCCGATTCTCACAGAAGAAGATGCCATTGTACAGTTTGGACTGATGTAGAAGTCATGTTGACTTGAGTGCGACAAAGTAACGGTCAGCAAACGATGTGGCTATTGCCTTGCCTTGACAGAAAAGGGCAGATAACAGATAATAAATAGGTTATCGCATAATTTTTAATGGGATATCAAAATAGTGGTTAAAAAGACTATATAGAACC
>CAZEFX010000131.1:0-5709 GCA_964511525.1 uncultured Jutongia sp. | reverse complement strand
GTACAATAGTAACAAAAATAGAAAAAAGACTTGCAACTTAAAAAAAAACGCTATAATATTCTGATTGTAGAACATATTTAATTAGTTTTTTCTTAGGATTTAGAAAAGGAGAAGAATTATGGCAGATGCAAAGAAAACAACTGTAGCAAAAAAAGAAACAGTAACAAAGGCAGCAGCTCCAGTAGCAGAAGCAGCAGTAGCAGCAAAGAAGGCAGATGCGCCTGTAGTAGAGAAGAAGGCAGCTGAGAAGGAAGCTCCAAAGAAGCGTGGTAGAAAGCCTGGCGTTAAGAATGCAGAGAAGACCACTAAGACAGCAAAGAAGACAACTAAGAAGGCAGCTCCAGCTGAGAGAACAACAGAAGTTCATATTCAGTTCGATTATCGTGAGGATATCGTAACTAACGAAATCGTTGCAAAGATCGAGGATGCTTTCAAGGAAGAAGGACATAGAGTATCTACTATTAAGACTTTAAATGTTTATGTAAATGTTGCTGAGAATAAGGCATATTACGTAATCAACGGAAAAGAAGAAGGCAAATTTGTAGAATTATAATTTGTAAGTATGAAATGATAACAGGCTGTGATATTTTATCACAGCCTGTTTTTTCTGATTAACCATAAATATTGAGATGCTTTAATTAGTATTTCAATTATATATGGCATATCAGACTTAAGATAGAAGTAGATGACTATCTACCAGCCATTTCCTCTTCCTGACGCTTAATCATCTGACGTACCATTTCACCACCAACGGAACCATTCTGTGCAGATGTTAAATCTCCGTTGTAACCACCATTCTTAAGAGGTACTCCTAATTCGTTAGCAACCTCCATTTTGAACTTGTCCATAGCTTCCTTGGCCTGTGGCACTTCCATTCTAGAACTCTTATTACTTGTCATCTTTCATTACCTCCTTTTATTTTTTTGCCGGCGGATTTTATTCCCTTTGAATTATAGGATTGATATCCTTTGCCGGTTAGATAAGCATTTGTTTGTCGCTTATCTTGATTCTAGTATGTGCAAATACAAAACAAATATGTTGCCAGTTTCTGCCAAAGGGATTCTTGAAATTTTTTTGAAAAGGTTGAAATTTCTATTGAATGTGATACAATAGGCTATATATCGTAATGGAGGGAATGAATTATGAAACATATTCAGACAATTAATAAGGCTAACTTAAGCGAATCAGCAAAAAAAGGTGGCTGTGGCAAGTGCCAGGCATCCTGTCAGTCTGCTTGCAAGACTTCTTGTACTGTAGGTAATCAGAAGTGTGCAAGAGAAGAGGACAAATAATATTGCAATAGTTCAAAGATAATGGATAGCAGTTGCAAGATTTTTTGCAACTGCTATTATGTTGTCTGTAAATGAAAAAAAGTATTTTTTTATATAATATAATGGAGGCAGAAATGATACATAAATTTAGTGCGAAGGATATGAATATTGTTTTGGATGTAAACAGCGGTGGTGTTCATGTAGTAGATGATATTACTTATGATATGTTAGATTATATAGAAGAACCATTGTCTGAGGAATGTCCAGAGAAGGTAATAAATGAATTAAAAAATAAATATTCTGTTGAGCAGCTGGAAGAAACCTATGCAGAGATTTTGGAATTAAAAAAAGAAAAGGTTCTTTTTAGTGATGATCAGTATGAAATCTATGCCAATACAGCAGTAACTTCTCCGATTAAAGCCATGTGTCTTCATATTGCTCATGACTGTAATCTTCGCTGTAAATATTGTTTTGCTTCCACAGGAGATTTTGGTACTGGTAGAAAATTAATGCCGTTAGAAACAGCGAAAGCCGCCATTGATTTCTTGATTGAGCGTTCTGTAGGAAGAGAAAATCTGGAATTAGATTTCTTTGGTGGAGAGCCATTGATGAATTTTGAGGTGGTAAAGGAAACCGTGGCATATGCCCGGCAGAAAGAAAAAGAGCATGGAAAGAATTTTCATTTTACCATTACTACCAATGGAATGCTTTTGACAGATGACAAAATTGATTTCATTAATAAAGAAATGTATAATGTGGTTCTTTCTATTGATGGAAGAAAAGAAGTAAATGACCGTATGCGTCTTCGTGTAGATGGTACAGGATGTTACGATAGAATCATGGATGGTTATCGCCGTCTGGTGGAAAAAAGAGGGGACAAAGAGTATTACGTAAGAGGAACCTACACCAAATATAATTTAGATTTTTCAGAGGATGTATTCCATCTGTATGAGCAGGGCTTTGATCAGATTTCGGTGGAGCCGGTTATGGAAGATGAAAGTATTGAATATGCTATTACAGAGGAAGATTTAGACCGGATTTATGAAGAATATGACCGCCTTATGGAACGTATCACCCAGTTGAAGAAGGATGGAGGATATATGAATTTCTTCCATTTTATGATTGATTTGGATCAGGGACCTTGTGTGATTAAGCGTCTTCGTGGCTGTGGAAGTGGAAATGAATATGTATCCGTAACTCCGGATGGAGATATTTATCCATGCCATCAGTTTGTTGGTCACGAGGAGTATAAAATGGGAAATCTGGAAGATGGTACCTTTAATGAAGAGATTAAGAAAGAGTTTGCAGGCTGCCATGTATATTCCAAACCAGCCTGTCGTGACTGCTGGGCGAAGTTTTATTGTAGTGGCGGATGTAATGCAAATAATTATATTTATAATGGTGATATTCATAAATCTCACGAACTTTCCTGCAAGATTCAGAGAAAGCGTTTGGAATGTGCGATTCTAATGAAAGTAGCAGAAATGTTGGAGAAACAGAATGGATAAGGCAATTCGGTGAATTTTGATGAAGATTCCTAAGGATGGATTGTACGAAATGGCTTGCCCCAACTCTTAAATTATAGTATACTAGACTTTAGTGAGATAGTCGGAATGACTAGGTCGGATAAATGAGTTTTTTCTGTGATGCTATGAAATGCTGTGCAGAGAGAACTTAGAAATGGAGGATGCTATGAGATTAGTTACACGATCAGATTTTGATGGTTTGGCATGTGCTGCTCTTTTGAAGGAAGCAGGAATTATTGATCATTGGCAGTTTGCACATCCAAAGGATTTGCAGGATGGGCTGGTTGAGATTACAGAAGACGATTGTCTTGCCAATGTACCTTATGTAGAAGGCTGTGGTCTTTGGTTCGATCATCATTCCAGTGAGCATGAAAGACAGCAGTTGGCTGGTAAATATAAAGGGGAAAGCCGTATTACACCATCCTGTGCACGTATTATTTATGAGTACTACGGTGGAAGAGAACGTTTCCCACAGTTTGATGATATGATGGAGGCAGTAGATAAAGTAGATTCTGCAAATCTTACAATTGATGAGATTTTGCATCCGGAAGGCTGGGTATTAGTTGGATATATTATGGACCCTCGTACCGGATTAGGTCGTTGGAGAAACTTCCGTATTTCTAACTATCAGTTGATGGAAATGTTAATTGATGCCTGCCGTACTATGACTACAGAGGAAATACTAGCATTGCCGGATGTGGTGGAGCGTATTGAAATTTACCATGAGCAGGCAGAGAAATTCCAAAAGATGGTAAAAGAACATACCCGTGTGGAAAAGGATGTTATTATTACAGACTTGCGTGGTGTTGATCCAATATACTCAGGTAATCGTTTTATGATTTACAGCATGTATCCAGAGCAGAATATTTCCTGTTGGATCGTTAATGGAAAAGGCGGAAAGGGTTGTTCCGCAGCTGTTGGTTACAGCATTTTAAATAAAACCTCAAATGTAAATGTTGGTAGTTTGATGCTGAAGTATGGCGGTGGTGGACACAAGGCAGTAGGAACCTGTCAGTTTACCGACGAAAATATGGAAGAGCAGTTACCAAAGATGTTAGATGAATTAATCAATTACAAAGAAGCGTAAGCGAGTAACCCCTTAAAAGAAATCGTCTTTTAAGGGGTACTTTTCTGTCAAAAAAGTGATAAAAGATACAAAATGACAAGGAGGATATAGCAATGGCATTGATGCTAATGGTAGTGCTTTGTTATACAATTTGCTCCCTGAGCGACAAATATGCAGTAGCAAAAATTGGATTTAATGGAAATGAGTTAACGTTTCTTATGGCAGCGGCAACAGCAGTGTTTATGACCGCAACCCTTCCCTTTGTGGATACCAGAGTGACTTGGGGGATACCAGCAGTTTTATGTATTATTTTAATAACGGCATCAAAAATGCTGGAGTTTCAGATGTCCGCGTTGGTATTAACAGAAATGTCAGCCTTTGAATTAAAAGCATGGTTGGGAATTTGTTTATTTATGTCTTATTTTACGGATATTTGGATGAAGACCCAAAGTTTTTCTATCGGAAGAGTTTTGTTTATTGCAGTAACTGTAGCAGGATTGTTTATGATTGCGCAGGCAGGAAAAAAGGAAATTCATTATAAGAAAATTGTATTTCCGTTAATTGTATATCTGATTGCAAAATATGGATATGGTCTGGTAATTGCGGCAGCAGAGACTTACATATCTTCTACCATGACCTTGTATTTTGCTTTAATTTTATTAGCGATTATTTTAATTCCATTTGCCCATCCAATACAGATTTTTAAGAAACAGAAAAAAGGCGGTTTGTTTGTAGTAGGCACAAAGATTCCAAATGTCATTGGACTTTTAGGAGAGAATGCAGTTATTGCGGTTAGTTTGGCAAACTATTCCTTTATTCAGCCAATGATTTTGGTGGTATTATTCTTTTTAGGTATTTTCCAGAAAGAAGAACAGCACAGTAAGCTTAATATTGCAGGTGGAATTGTATGTATTGTTGGTATTGTAGGATTTCAACTGATTCATTAAATGAAAGAAATTTAGATGAAAAACGAAATGAATAGCATGGAGGTTTTGTATGAGTATTTTAAATGTAGAAAATTTATCTCACGGTTTTGGAGATCGGGCGATTTTTAATAATGTATCCTTTCGTTTGCTAAAGGGAGAGCATATTGGACTGATAGGTGCCAATGGGGAAGGAAAGTCCACCTTTATGAATATTGTTACCGGGAAACTACAGCCAGACGAAGGTAAGGTGGAATGGGCAAAAAATGTTCGGGTTGGTTATTTGGATCAGCATGCAGCTTTGGAAAAGGGAATGACCATTGAAGCTGTATTAAAGTCTGCCTTTAGCTATCTTTTTGAGCAGGAAGAACGGATGAATGTTATTTGTGACAAAATGGGTGAGGCGAATGAAGAAGAATTAGAGCAGTATATGGAAGAACTGGCTGTGATTCAGGACATGCTTACCATGCATGATTTTTATGTGATTGATTCTAAGGTGGAAGAAGTGGCACGAGCATTAGGATTGGATGTTATTGGTCTGGAAAATGATGTAACAGAACTTAGTGGAGGCCAGAGAACAAAGGTACTTCTGGCGAAGCTTTTGTTGGAAAAGCCAGATATTCTCTTATTGGATGAGCCTACAAACTATCTAGATGAACAGCATATTGAATGGTTGAAACGTTATTTGCAGGAATATGAAAATGCATTTGTCTTAATTTCTCATGATATTCCATTTTTAAATAGTGTAATTAACTTGATTTATCATATGGAAAATCAGGAATTAAACCGTTATGTAGGAGATTATAATAAATTTCAGGAAGTATATGAAGTAAAGAAGGCACAGTTGGAGGCAGCTTATCGGAAACAGCAGCAGGAAATCAGTGAATTAAAAGATTTCGTGGCGAGAAATAAGGCAAGGGTTG
>CAZEFX010000130.1:0-5798 GCA_964511525.1 uncultured Jutongia sp. | reverse complement strand
ATCTTCACCACCAAGTTCGATGGCAACATCTGTCTGGGGTGCGTAGTGTTGCAATGCAGTTGAAACAGAGATAACTTCCTGAACAAACGGAACATCGAGATGCTTTGCCAGTGTAAGACCACCGGAACCGGTAATCATTGGTGCAATTTTTAAATCTCCAAGTTTGTCATAAGCCTTCTGGGCAAGAGAGGCTAAGGTTTCTCGGATATTGGCGAAGTGTCTTTCATAATCTGAAAATAAAAGATTGTCATCCTTATCCAGAATGGCAACTTTAACTGTTGTCGAACCAATATCGATTCCAAGCTTATGAAGCATGTTGTTACTCATATAAATCCTCCAAATCTATTCTTTTGTAAAACCACTGTTCTATGGATTTACTTGTTTAAACAAAGAATGTGTTGGTTAGAGTTTCTACTTATTAAAAAGTGTTTTGAAAATCAAACCAATGTACATTATACGACAGTAAATGTCAAAAGACAATGTGCAATTCGGCTGAAAAAATAAACTTTTTATGAAGAAAATAGGCATTGATTGACAAAGCCTTTTCAGATGGATATACTTGCTTCATGAAGATATTTTCCGTAGAATAGATATTTTTGTATGCTATAGAATAGGAGTAATAAAAGGATGAACTGGTTAAATAAATTAGAAAGAAAATTTGGCAGATTTGCAATTCCTAATCTGATTGTATGGCTGATTGGTGCTTATAGTATAGGATTTGTGCTTAGCATGAGTAATGCAGGTATCATAAATTATCTGAATTTTCAGCCTCATCTGATTTTTCAGGGACAGGTATGGAGAATTCTCACATGGATTTTTCAGCCTACAAGCAATAGTGTTTTGTCCCTTTTAATTATGATGGTATTTTATTATCAGCTGGGAACATCGTTAGAACGTACCTGGGGAACCTTCCGGTTTAATGCATATATTATTGGCGGTATGCTTTTTACCGTTCTTGGAGCATTATTTTTATATGGTATTTTATATTTCTTTATGGGGTCATCGGTGGCACTGATGGCGAGTGGGCTGATGGGCGGTCTTGTCAGCACACAGTACATTAATATGTCGATTTTCCTTGCATTTGCCACACTTTATCCGAATATGCAGGTGATGTTGTATTTTATTATTCCAATTAAGATGAAGTGGATGGCATGGGTATATGCGGCCATTATTATTTTGGATATTGTCAGCACATTTAGTGCCATTTATCATTCTTACGGCACTGTTTCTCTGGCAATCTGGGTAACGGTGATTAAGGCTGTGACGATTATCATGTCCCTGTTGAATTTCCTGATTTTCTTCTTGTCTACAAGAAATTTACAGCGTTATACTCCACATGAGATTCATCGCAGACAGCAGTTTAAACAGCAGATGAGAGAACCACGACCGGGCTCAGGGATTACCAAGCATAAATGTGCGGTATGTGGAAGAACAGAGGTGACCAATCCGGAGCTGGATTTCCGTTTCTGCTCTAAATGTGAGGGAAATTATGAGTATTGTCAGGACCATTTGTTTACCCATCAGCATATTAGAAGAGTTTAGGAAATAAGACACTTTTTCTACTAGAAAAATAAGGCAATTCATGCTATATTATACTTGCACCTTATCGGTGTATCATGTATGATATTGAGATGAGTTGCCTTTTTCTTTTTATGGGAAAGATTATTTTGGAGGCTTGCCCTCAGCAGTTTCATTGCTTTAGATGGGAACAGAAGATGAATTTTCCGATAAGAAAAGAAAGAGATGTTATGAGGAGGAACTGACATCATGGAAAACGAAGTTGTTTCAAAGAATTTTATTGAACAGATTATTGAAAAGGATATAGAGGAAGGACATTGTCAAGAGGTTCATACCAGATTTCCACCGGAACCAAATGGTTACCTTCATATTGGACATGCAAAGTCCATTCTTTTAAATTATGGATTAGCACAGAAATACAATGGAAAGTTTAATCTTAGATTTGATGATACCAATCCAACAAAAGAGAAAACAGAATTCGTAGAAGCCATTGAAGCGGATATTAACTGGCTTGGGGCTGACTGGGAAGGAAGACTTTTCTTTGCATCTGATTATTTTGATGAGATGTATGAAGGCGCTATAAAGCTGATTAAAAAAGGAAAAGCATATGTTTCTGACCTGACAGCTGAGCAGATTCGTGAATATCGCGGAACTTTAACAGAGCCGGGAAAAGAGGATCCATATTCTACCCGAAGTGTAGAAGAAAACCTTGCATTGTTCGAAGATATGAAAAATGGCAAGTTTGCGGATGGTGAGAAGGTGCTTCGTGCAAGAATCGACATGACATCTTCCAACATCAATATGAGAGATCCGGTTATCTATCGTGTAGCCCGCATGAATCATCATAGAACAGGAGATAAATGGTGTATTTATCCAATGTACGACTATGCACATCCAATTGAGGATGCTATCGAAGGAATTACCCATTCTATTTGTACCTTAGAGTTTGAGGATCACAGACCACTTTATGACTGGGTGGTACGGGAGTTAGAATATGAGATGCCGCCAAAGCAGATTGAGTTTGCTAAATTATACCTGACCAACGTTGTAACCGGTAAGAGATATATAAAGAGACTGGTAGAGGAAGGCATTGTAGATGGCTGGGATGACCCACGTCTTGTTTCTATTGCAGCCCTTCGTAGAAGAGGATTTACACCAGAGTCTATTAAGATGTTTGTAGAGTTATGTGGTGTTTCCAAAGCCAACAGCTCTGTAGATTATGCAATGTTAGAGTACTGCATCCGTGAAGACCTTAAGATGAAGAAGTCACGTATGATGGCAATCTTAGACCCTGTTAAGGTAGTGATTGATAACTATCCGGAAGGACAGGTAGAATATTTAGATGTAGTAAATAACTTGGAAAATGAAGAACTCGGAAGCCGTAAAGTTCCATTTACCCGCGAACTTTATATTGACCGGGAAGATTTTATGGAAGAGCCGCCAAAGAAATATTTACGCATGTTCCCAGGGAACGAAGTGCGTCTGATGAATGCATATTTTGTAACCTGTAACAGCTTTGTGAAGGATGAGAACGGAAAAGTAACAGAGATTCACTGTACTTACGATCCGGCATCGAAGGGTGGTAACAGCCCGGATGGACGTAAGGTAAAAGGAACCATTCAGTGGGTATCTGCAGAATATGGAATTAATGCAGAAATTCGTTTATATGAAAATATTGTAGATGAAGAAAAAGGGGTTTATAATGAAGATGGAAGTCTGAATTTGAATCCAAATTCACTTACCGTATTAAAAAATTGTGTAGTAGAGTCAAATCTTGCAGATGCCAAGGCTTACGACAGCTTCCAGTTTGTGCGTCAGGGATTTTTCTGTGTAGATGCTAAGGATTCTACTTCAGAGCATCTGGTATTTAACAGAATTGTTTCCTTAAAGAGTTCTTTTAAATTACCGGCAAACAATTAAGAATGTAAAATCTGCAGTTTAAGATACAAGAAGATAATGGAGGAAAAAAGCATGAATTTATTCGCAGGATTAGAGCAGTTTGGAATCAAAGCAGAAGATACCAAAAATCTTTTTGAAGAAGAAAAGAAACCGACAACTACAGCAGCAGATGGTACTGTAAAAGAAGAAATTCCTACAGAAGATGCCTTTTTACTTGAAAAAGCAGTTCGCTGTACCGTATGTGATAAAGTTTTTAAGACAAAGATGATAAAAAGTGGACGTATTAAACGTTTAGAACCGGATATGGATCTTCGACCAAGATTTCAGTATATTGATACGATTAAATATGATATTATATCCTGCCCATCCTGTGGCTATACTGCCATGACACGTTTTTTTGACCATTTATCTTCTATGCAGACCAAAATGATTAAAGAGCAGGTTTGCGCAAACTTTAAGCCAATGGGGGAGGAACCGACAGTATTTGACTATGATTATGCGATTAATCGTTATAAACTGTCTTTGTTTAATACTCTTGCCAAAAAAGGAAAGACCAGTGAGAAAGCATATACCTGTTTAAAAATTGCATGGTTATATCGTGGAAAATTTGAATCCTTAGATGCAGGTGATGCTTCTTTAGAAGAACAGAGAAAAGAGTGTAAGGCACAGGAGGAAGCATTTTATCAGCAGGCCTTCGAAGGCTTGACGAAGGCAGTATCAACAGAAATGTTCCCAATTTGCGGAATGGATCAGACGACTGTGGATTATTTACTGGCTGTTATGGCACATCATTATAAGAAATATGATGTGGCGTCTAAGTGTATTTCTAATATTCTGTCAGCACCAAATGCCTCTAAGAAGATGAAGGACAGAGCCTTTGACTTAAAAGAGCAGATTGTGGCTGATATTAAGAAGAACAAACAGTAAGAGTGACAAATATGATAGAAATCATGATTGATTTACAGGGGGGAGCGAAAGCTCCCCTCTATGAAAAAATATATGAATATATAAAAAATGAGATTGTTGACGGTAAGATTTCCAAAGGGGAAAAATTACCGTCAACACGTTTATTAGCAGAGCAATTGTCTGTCAGCAGAAGTACAATAGAGATGGCATACCATCAGCTGCTGGCAGAGGGATATATTCAATCGGAAGCCTATAGGGGACATTTTGTATGTGATATTCGGGAGCTTTATCGTTTAGAACAAAAGCAAATATCCGTGCAAAAGGAAATAAAAACAAAAACAGAGGAGAAAAAATATATAGATTTTTCTCCCTATGCTATTGATACGAAACATTTTCCTTATAATATCTGGCGAAAATTACACCGCAATGTTTTGCTGGATGATAAAGAAGAATTGCTTTTGGCGGGTGACAAGCAGGGAGATGCGGGGCTTCGAAGAGCAATTGCCGATTATTTACATCAGGCGCGGGGGGTTAATTGTAATCCTTCCCAGATTATTATTGGCGCAGGAAATGAATATCTGGAAAATCTTTTGTCCCAGATGTTGGGGAGCAGAAAAAAAGTTCTGATGGATGACCCGACTTATTTACAGGCATACCGTACGTTTGCCAATATGGACTATGATGTGAAAACAGCAGCTATTGGTGAAAAGGGAATGGCGATTGAGCAGGTAAGAAAAATACAGCCGGATATTATATATGTGATGCCGTCCCACCAGTTTCCATTGGGAGTTGTAATGCCCTTAAAAGAGCGACTGGAATTGTTGCAATGGGCTTCAGAAGCTGATGGACGATATCTGATAGAAGATGACCATGATAGTGAATATCGTTATCGGGGAAAACCGATTCCCTCTTTACAAAGTATTGACCATAGTGAGCGGGTGATTTATCTGGGAACATTTTCTAAAAGCATTGCACCATCTTTGCGTATTAGTTATATGGTATTGCCAGAACATCTGATGGAAGTATATCAGAGAAAATGCGGCTTTTATTCCACTACGGTTCCTAAGGTAGAGCAGGAAGTCTTGAAGGAATTTATACAGGAAGGGCACTTTGGAAGACATCTGAATAAAATGCGTGCACTTTATAAGTCAAAGCATGATTTTTTACTGGGGGAATTAAAGAAACGAAGCTGGGTTGGGAAAATTAAAGGTGACCATGCAGGGCTTCATGTACTGGTTTATGTGAAAACAACACTTTCAGAAGAGGAAATCTGTAGACGGGCAGCAGAAGCCGGGGTGAAAATATCAGGTATTTCGGAACATTATATTCAAAAACCAATCACTGAAAAATATCCGGTTTTGTTGGTTGGATACGGAAAGTTAAATGAAGATGAAATAAAAAATGGGCTTCAGGTTTTAGACAGAATCATCTGTCTAAAACCTGAAGCCCATTTTTTATTTCATCTTCATTTAACT
>CAZEFX010000129.1:0-5800 GCA_964511525.1 uncultured Jutongia sp. | reverse complement strand
ATATCAAATAGAAAAGGAGTGAGTACATGGTATTTAATACGGGTGCTGCTTTGCTGGATGCAATTGTGCTGGCAGTTGTCTCTAAGGAAGAAGAGGGAACCTATGGATACAAGATTACTCAGGATGTTCGAAAAGCAATTGAGATTTCTGAATCTACATTGTATCCGGTTTTACGAAGACTGCAGAAGGATGGATGTCTGTTGGTGTATGATAGAGAGTGCGGTGGACGTAATCGAAGATATTATCAGATTACGGAGACGGGGCAGGTAAAACTAGAAGAGTACCGCAAAGAATGGGAAGAATATTCTTCGAATATAACGATGTTATTTTCAAGAGAGGAGCTATGAGGATGAATAAAGACGAATTTTTGAGGAGATTGGAAACATTGCTTTCTGATATTTCTGCAGAAGAGCGGGCAGAAGCAATGGCATTTTATTACAGTTATTTTGAAGATGCAGGGGAAGGGAACGAGGCAAATATTCTTGCGGAATTAGAGACTCCGGAGAAGGTTGCTGAGACAATTAAAAAAGATCTGGGTATGGTAGTTGCTGTTAGTGGAGATGGACAGAATGCGGGTTATACAGCAGACAGTGGAAATGCCAGTTACACGACAAGTACTGAGAATACAGCAAACACTGGCTATTATGCAGGTGCAAATAATAGGAACAATAATAGTTATACCAATACAACTGGCAGCTGGGGTCAGACGAATGCCAGTCAGAATTATGGTACCTATAACAATGTGAATCAGAATGAAAAGAAGGATAATACCTTAGTGATTGTGTTAGTGATAATTATTGCGGCACTTACCAGTCCGGCGTGGTTAGGTGTACTTGGTGGATTGCTCGGAACACTTTTTGGATTACTGGTGTCAATTGCGGCAATTACAATTACACTTCTTGTAACAGCAGTTGGACTTTTTATTGCTGGAGTTGCTTGTCTTGTAACGGGTATGGCGGCAACAGGATTAGCATTAATTGGTGCAGCACTTATCGTATTGGCATTTGGTATTTTAGCATTGATTGCCAGTGTATGGGTGTATGGTGGATTTCTTCCTTGGCTTTGTAAAGCCATTGTGGGATTGTTTAAAAAGAACAAAAATAATGGAAAGGAGCAGATGGCGGCATGAAAAAGTTTACAAAGGTTTGTTTGATTATGGCAGCAATTGCTTGCTTTATAGGAATTATTTTTTGCAGTGTTTCTGCTGCTATAGGCGGAAGCTGGAATGAAATCAGTGAGCATGTGGAAGCGGCAGGAATTCCAGAAAGCGTAAAGGATGCTATAAAAGAGGGAATGACCTTTACGGAGCAATTGGAGAGTGGGAATGAAACCCAGAGAGATACCTATCAGTTAAGTACAGACAATATTAAAAGGATTGAAGTAGAAGCGGATATGGCAGATATTGAATTTATGACATCAGAAGATACAGATGTGATAAAGGTCATTATGAAAAGGGGATACCAGAAGCATTATTCTTGTAAGCCTGTTGGAACATCCTTAGAGATTAATTATAATACAAAGTATAATAATTATAAAAGAGGTCCTAAAATAATAATCGAAATTCCAGATGAAGTAGAATTAGAAGAGATTGAAGTGCATACGGCTTTAGGAGACATTAAAATGGATGGCTTTACTTTGAATACAGAAAAACTGGACGTTCATTCTAACCTTGGAGATGTAAAGCTTACGAATATGACCATTTCGGGAGAAATTTTTGCGGCTACGGATCTTGGGGATATTAAGCTTTTAGATGGCAGCTTTGGGAAAATGGAACTTAAAAATAGTATGGGAGACATCAAAATCTCAGGAGAGGTGACAGCGGATGTAAATGCAAGCTGTTCTATGGGAACCGTAAAGGCAGAACTTTCCGGTATAGAATCAGATTATAATTATGATCTGGAAACAAGTATGGGGGAAGTTGAAATTAACAACAGAAATTATAAAGAAAATATGCAGGGAGAAGCTAGCATTACAAATACAGGTGCAGATATTACCCTTACCATGAATTCTGATATGGGAGATGTGGAAGTAAAAACTGAATAGGAAGAGAGAAGAAGACAGAGATATATGCAGTACTTTTGTACAAAGTTTTGCAGTGACATCCTTGTCTTCTTTTTTGATTATTGGTACAATAGAACTAGATTATAAAAAAGGTAATAAGCCTGCAAATCAGAATAACTCTAAGACTTTGAAACTGCATGGATTTGCGGATACCAGAAAGGCGTGGTTATTACTATGACACAGGAAGAAAGACAGTTACGAAGAAAAAAGGATACAAAGAATGCTGCAATTGTACTGCTGATTTTTTTCTGCGGAATTATTTTGCTGGTAGTTGGAGCAACATCGGTACTTAAAAGCTTACTTCCTCAGAATACCGGAAGCGGACAAGTGGCAGAAGATACCCAGACGACAGAAACAGAGCTGGCAACGGAAACAGAGACAGAAACAGAAACAACAACAGAAGCTCTGCCGGTGGTGGATGAAGCGTTGGAGAATGCAAAAGTCTTTGTGGAAGGAATGACTTTGGAGCAGAAGGTGGCGCAGATGTTTATGATTACACCGGAGTCTCTGACGGGCTATACAAAGGTTACAGCGGCCGGTGATACCACCAAGGAATTTTATATGGAATATCCGGTGGGAGGAATGATTTATACAGGCAATAATCTGGTGGATGCGGAACAGACAAAAGAGATGCTTGCGAATACGACCGCATTTAGTAAAGAAGCCACAGGATTGCCAATCTTTTTAGCAGTAGAAGAAGAGGGAGGAACGAAAGCACCTGTAGCTTCTAATGCATCCTTTGGTGCAGCAGATGCCGGAGATATGAGTGTAATTGGTGAAAGTGGGGAAGCGCAGAATGCCTATTATGTTGGAACGAGTATTGGAGAGTATCTGGCAGCATTAGGTTTTAATATGAACTTTGCACCGGTAGCGGATGTGTTTTCTAATACAGAAAACGAGACATTAAAATATCGAAGCTTTAGTTCGGATACTGCTGTGGTTAAGAATATGGTAGTTGCGGAATTGCAGGGACTGGAAGAGAAACACATACAGGGAGTTGTGAAAACATTTCCGGGTTATGGTGCTGTATCCGGCAGCTCGTCGGAGGGACTGGTAAAATCAGAACGTACATTAGAAGAACTGATGACAGAGGAGCTTGTACCGTTTCAGGGGGCAATTGAATACGGGGCAGATTTTGTTATGGTTGGTCATATTGCAGTTCCTGCGATAGCGGGAGCAGAGGTGCCATCGTCACTATCAGCAGAGATGATTACAAATCTGCTGCGCAGCCAGTTGGGTTATCAGGGAGTTGTTATAACAGAAGCAATGAACCAGAAAGCGATTACAGATACCTATTCTTCTTCTGAGGCAGCGGTGCAGGCGATTGCAGCAGGAGCAGATGTGATTTTGATGCCGGCGGATTTTAAAGAGGCCTATACAGGAGTTTTAGAAGCAGTTGGAAATGGAACACTGAGTGAAGAGAGAATTAATGAATCTGTTGCCCGGATTGTAAAAATGAAACAGCAGATGCAGTAAACATCGCATTATGAATTGAAAATCATAGGAAGGAAGAATTAACGTTGCCTTGGCAGGTGAATTCTTCCTTTTTTTGTTCCATCGAATCCTGATTCTTGAACAAATCAGTCAAGAAAATACAAAAACAAGCAAATATAATCCGAGAGAAATGTTGTAGAATAGGTATTAGTAAATAAAGCATTTTGCAGATGACATATGAAAAGGAAGGGAGAATTAAGATGATATATGGTGTAGATTATTATCCGGAACACTGGGAGAAAAGTGAATGGGAAGAGCAGGCAAAGCTTATGAAGAA
Organism: uncultured Jutongia sp.; assembly: GCA_964511525.1. Classification (GTDB taxonomy): domain Bacteria; phylum Bacillota; class Clostridia; order Lachnospirales; family Lachnospiraceae; genus Jutongia. The sequence goes on along the minus strand of CAZEFX010000129.1, from coordinate 1,968 downwards.
GGGGGGCTTTAATACCGTCAGAATGGGGGAGTTTGCCTGGAAAATATTTGAAAAAGAAGAAGGGAAATTTGACTTTTCCTTATTAGATGAAGCAATTGACGTACTGGCAAAGGAAGATATCAAAGTAATTCTTGGAACGCCTACAGCAGCACCGCCCAAATGGCTGGTGAATAAATATGATGTGTTGCAGCATGACAGATATGGAAGAACGAAAAAATGGGGTTCAAGACGTGAATGCTGCGCAAATAAGCCGGATTATCAGGAAAAGAGCCGCATCATTGTAGAAAAAATGGCAGAGCATTATAAAGAGAATGAAAATGTTATTGCATGGCAGATAGACAATGAATTTGGGTGCCATGCCAGCACAAGGTGCTACTGCGAAAGCTGTCGCAGGGCATTTGCAGGGTGGCTTCAAAAGAAATATCAAAGTATTGAAAAATTAAACAAAGACTGGGGAAATGTATTCTGGAGTCTTGATTATGACAGCTTTGAGGATATGATTCTGCCGGGGTATAATTCCTGTGAAGGAGAACTGCATCCTAATTTTGCCCATAATCCATCCCTGGATTTGGAATACCGCAGATTTGCTTCAGATTCCTGGGTGGAATATCAGAAAGAGCAGATTCGGATTATTCGTAAATATACAGAGAAACCGGTAACCCATAATTTAATGGGACATTTTTCTGATATTAATTATTATGATTTGGCAAAGGATTTAGACTTTGTTTCCTGGGACAATTATCCGGATAACCAGTGGGGCGCGTCTGAATATCCTTACGTTTCTATGGCCCATGAGATTATGCGGGGCTGTAAAAATCAAAATTTTATCGTAATGGAACAGGAAGCCGGACCTTGCGGCTGGGATATTATGGGAAGTACACCAAGACCGGGGCAGTTAAGACTCTGGGTATATCAGGCAATTGCCCACGGTGCAGAGGGAATTGTATTTTTCCGTTTCCGTACCGCATTATTTGGAATGGAGCAGTACTGGCATGGTGTGCTTGACCATGATGGTGTGCCAAGACGACGTTTCTATGAACTTGTCCAAACCGGAAGCGAACTTCAGAAAATGGAAAACTATATTGTAGATAAGAAGCCTTGTTATGAGGCGATGATATACAGAAACTTTGATGATATCTGGAGCCATGAGATAAAGCGTCATGTGGCAGGCTTTGATTATAGAGACTTACTTTATGCTTATTACAAGGCGAATGCTGCCTATAATATTAATACTGCTGTTTCTAACGACCATTTTGAAGAATATAAAGTGGTATATATGCCAGCCTGCAATGTTGTTACAGAAAAAGAAATAGAAAAAGCAAAAGTCTATGTGGAAAAAGGTGGAACTCTTGTACTTACCTTCCGCAGTGGAACGAGAAATAAATATAATAATATGTATCCGTTACCAATGCCGGGATTATTTAAGGAACTGGCAGGAATTGAGGTAGAAGAATTTGATGCCTTGCGAAAAACTGTCTCAATTGCCGGAAAAGTAAAGGGTGAGGCAAAGCTTTGGTGTGATGTCATTAAAACGGAAACAGCAGAAGTCATCAGCTGTTATGACAGTGAATATTATAAGGGAAAAGCAGCCATTACTGTGAACACCTATGGAAAAGGAAAAGTTTACTATGTCGGCTGTGACTTAAATGAAGAAGCGATGAAAACACTGGTGAAATTAATTTCCGATAATGCGGCAATTAAAACCTTCGAACTGCCGGAAGGGGTGGAAATGGTAAAAAGAGAGGACAGCATCTTCCTTCTCAATCATAAGGAGACAGAAACAGAAATTCCGCTGAAAGGCAAGTCTCTTCTTACCGGAGAAGAGTTTGGCGGCAGACTCCCGGGATATGGAGTAGAGGTCCTAACCATAAACTAAAAGAACTATTACAAGAGGCGCAGAAACTATATCAATCCATAATTTGTATTATCGGAAAAGTTGAGCATTCGCATTTATTCTTTTGCAAGAAA
>CAZEFX010000128.1:0-6022 GCA_964511525.1 uncultured Jutongia sp. | reverse complement strand
GTATTATGCCACAAAAGAAAAATCCAGATATTGCAGAGTTAGTTCGTGGTAAGACCGGTCGTGTCTATGGTGCATTAATGTCACTTCTAACCACTATGAAGAGTCTTCCATTGGCTTACAATAAGGATATGCAGGAAGACAAGGAATTCGTTTTTGATGCGATTGATACCACTAAGGGTTGTATCGTACTTTTCAATGGAATGTTAGATACTATGAGTTTTTGCAAGGACAACATGCGCGCCAGTGCAGAAGGTGGATTTACCAACGCTACAGATGCCGCAGACTACTTAGTAAATCATGGTGTTCCTTTCCGTGATGCCCACGGAATCATTGGACAGCTGGTACTGTACTGTATTGACAAAAACATTTCTCTTGGGGAAATGACCTTAGAGGAATACAAGGCTATCAGTCCTGTATTTGAAGAAGATATTTTCGATGCCATCAGCATGGAAACCTGTGTAGAGAAACGTAACACCATCGGTGCACCGGGACCACAGGCTATGAAGGAAGTAATTGCAGCCTGCGAGGAATATCTTTCCAAATAAAAGACATTTGGTACTATACAATAATCTACCATACATAGAAATGAGGTAAATTATGAGTTTTAAAATTATTGATTCCCACAAAAGAAGTTTTTAAACAGAAAAATCTGCCAAAGGAAAATGCATCCGGAAAAATTTCTCTTTGGATTTCTCCGGATGGTCAAAAGGCATCCGTGCAGTCTCCTGATGTATTAACCAAACGAGGAATTACCTGCGTTGCCGTGGGTATTGTCTTTCTGATTGCACATTTTGTTATCGTAATCATTCGCAAAAGAGCCCAAGGCTAATACATAGTCTGGGCTGACATTGCATATACTGCTAAAAGGGCAATGCACGATGATATGCATTGCCCTTTTTATATATTACAAATCTTCCATATCGCAGGATACATATTGATAACTAAAAACACCTACCGGAATTGCTAAGCGGACATTTATTTTTTCATCTTCTAAGAAAAACTGATTCTCTTATTCCAAAATTTGTTCTCTTATTCGTTCTTCCGACAGCTTATTAAATTAGACATATCCATTCCTCCAATCAAACTTTCAATCAAGCTATTACTACTTATATTCTATATTATACACCCGCGCAACAAATTATTTAACAAATTTACAGCAACACTAATATAATTTTCAAAAGCATTTCTAAATCGAGATTCATATGCACCTCATTCTTTCTATGTGAAAATAAAAAAACAACCATACTATACAACAACTTCTAACACAAGCCTAATACCTAACAATTAAGGTAAATCAAACTCAGCCGAAACTATCTCTTTATCGGAATTTTCTTCCTTCCGGTTGCTGCTATCCTTATTCGTATACTCTTTTACTATTCTGTAATGCCCTGCTTCTAAATTTCCATAATTGTCCTCTATATAGGCACGGTAACTATATTCATCTCCTGATAAAACGTCTATGCTAACTAAGTTAAATCCTCCGACTTCAGATAATAGCGGTACATCGACAAAGGATTTTCCCTTTAAAACCTGCAAATAATACTCCTCACCAATCGTAATGTCTTTTTGGGTTTTGTTGAAAATAGTGCACTTCAACGTGATATTATTGTCTTCAGTTAGAACAGCATCCATTGTCACTAATCCATCTTCCCCGGCTATTTGCTTTTGCGTCTTTTTTTCACACCCAAAACAGATAAAAACCCACATGCATATTAAAAAAATAACGATTCCCTTCTTCATATTCCCGCCGCCCTTCTTACCCGCAAATCAATTTCTATAAATTTCGGATACAAACGCAACGTAGCCGGAGTGATCCTCCCTCGATTCTCCACAAATCCAAAGTAACCAACCTTATGTATACACCTGTTTTTCGGTCCTCCCACTGTATAATAACTGCTTTGGCATGCCATATCCTTTCTAATATCTGTCTTTCTCTCCCATTTGAAGTCATAGTCTTCATTTACACTGCCGCCCTGATTAATCGCCCATTCCAGACTTCGCTTACTAATCCTTATCTTCCCTTCCTGAAAAGGAACCGACTCCGAAGCAAATACATCATCTACGATATCCGCCGTAAGGTGTAACATAATTCCATCCCATCTGTCCCCAACGATTTCATCAAACTCTTTACTTTCAACGCTGATACACTTCCATTTTCCCTGACGATTTACTACTGTCAATATAGACTCTCTAAAATCTTTTGTCATAATTTGCTGTATTGATGCTAATACTACCTGATTCTCATTTATATCTGCAATATCCTTCTCCAAGCTTCCGGACGGAAATTGATCCGTAATAGAAACCACAACAATGATTGCAAATAATATAGCTACAAATCTTTTTTGCTTATTTTTTCGTCTACTTTTTCTTTGTCTTTTTTTCTCTGGCCCATTTCCTGTTCCAAACCGCATTTTTTTCATTGACATCCACTCCTTTCATCTGGTTATATGTGTCACACGCCAATGAAATGTTGCACAAAAAATACAAAATCATTCTGGCAAATTCACCATTACAATTATCATACCATTATATGCAAAGCATTTATACATCCTCCATGCGAATCAACACAAAGAAAAATCGGACAAATTGTCCGATTTTTTTCTGCTAATTCTATCCTGCCAGTCCATCTCCAACCTTTCCGGTATACAGCTGATAATATTTTCCCTGCTGCTCAATCAACTGATCATGGGTTCCTCTTTCAATAATACGTCCCTGCTCCAGTACCATAATACAATCGCTGTTCTTTACTGTTGATAAACGATGGGCGATAACAAAGGTAGTTCTTCCCTTCATCAACTGATCCATACCATCCTGTACCAGTTTCTCCGTACGGGTATCAATGGAACTAGTTGCTTCATCCAAAATCAAAGCCGGTGGATCTGCAATAGCAGCTCTGGCAATCGCCAAAAGCTGTCTCTGTCCCTGACTTAAGTTTGCACCATCTCCGGTAAGCAGGGTGTCATATCCTTCCGGCAGATGCTTGATAAAGCTGTCTGCATTGGCAAGCTTTGCTGCTGCATATACTTCTTCATCGGTAGCATCTAATTTTCCATAACGAATATTTTCCTTTACGGTTCCCGTAAAGAGATGGGTATCCTGTAATACGATTCCCAAGGAACGTCGTAAATCTTCTTTCTTAATCTTATTAATATTAATGCCATCAAAGCGAATCTTACCATCCTGAATATCATAGAAACGGTTAATCAGGTTGGTAATGGTGGTTTTTCCAGCACCAGTAGCTCCAACAAAGGCAATCTTTTGTCCCGGTTTGGCAAATATCTCTACATCATGAAGAATAATTTTTTCATCCGTATAACCAAAGTCTACATGGTCAAATACCACATCTCCTTCCAGCTTCTGGTAAGTAGTCGTTCCTTCTTCTTTATGATGATGCTTCCACGCCCATAGTCCGGTACGTTTCTGACTTTCTGTAATGTTGCCCCTTTCATCCTCTTTGGCATATACCAACTCTACATAACCATCATTTACTTCCGGCTTTTCATCCAGTAATTTAAATACTCTATCTGCACCGGCAAGCGCCATAACGACACTGTTTAACTGCATACTTACCTGATTCACCGGCATACTGAAGGACTTATTGTAAGTCAAAAAGCTTACCAGACCACCAATGGTCAATCCGCCTACTCCATTCAGAGCAAGAATGCCACCTGCCATAGCACAAAGCACATAACTCATATTTCCAAGCTGCGCATTGATTGGGCCTAACACATTCGCAAAGGTATTGGCATTGTTAGCACTGTCATATAACTGGTCATTGAGCTTGTTAAACTCATCCATACTCTCCTGCTCATGACAAAATACCTTTACCACCTTCTGACCATTCATCATTTCTTCAATATGACCATTTACCGCACCTAAATCCTTCTGCTGCTTCACAAAGTATGAACCAGAACGTCCGGCTACTTTTCCACTGACTGTAACCGTAACAACAACCATCACCAGTGTAATTCCAGTCAATGGAAGATTAATCGAAATCATAGCTGCTAATACACTGACAATCGTAATAATACTGGAAAATAACTGTGGCAAACTCTGGCTAATCATCTGTCGCAACGTATCAATGTCATTGGTATAAATTGACATGATATCACCATGAGCATGGGTGTCAAAATACTTAATTGGCAGAGACTGCATATGCACAAACAAATCATCCCTTAAATCCCGTAAGGTACCCTGTGTCACAATTACCATAATCCGATTATAGATATAGGTGGATAATACACCGATTCCATAAAACACTGCCACCTGAATAATCTTCTTTAATAATGGCTGAAAATCCGGATTCTCCACCCCCATTAACGGAGTAATATAATCATCAATCAAAGACTTGGTAAACATAGTTCCCTGTACATTTGCCAATACGCTGACGATAATACCAATCATTACAATAATCAAATGAATTCCGTAATTTCTGCCAACATATTTCAAAAGTCTTTTTATGATTACTCCGGGATTTTCTATCTTTACCGGCGGTTTCATTCCACGACGCCCCGAACCTCCTTTTGGCATGGGCGCAGAATGCGTTTTCTTTTCTTCCATAAATACCTCTTTTCTGTCAAATCCGCTCTCAAATCTGACTTATTCTATACACGATTTCTTATTCCTGTTTCTATTCGAAATCTTAATCTGGCTCAAAATTTTAATCAAAATTTCTATCCGCATATTCGGATATCTGTATCCGTCCTACGATGCTTCATCAAAATCTCCACTTCCAGAGGTCTGCGACTCAAATACATCCCGGTAGATTTCATTCTTTTCCAGAAGTTCTTCATGCGTTCCGATGCCATCAATCCGTCCGTCTTCCATAACGATAATACGGTCTGCATTCTGTATACTGGAAACTCGCTGCGCTATAATGATTTTTGTAGTCCCCGGAATCTCTTTTGCAAAAGCCTGACGAATCTTAGCATCTGTTGCAGTATCTACGGCACTGGTAGAATCATCCAAAATCAAAATCTTTGGTTTCTTTAATAATGCCCTTGCAATACAAAGACGCTGTTTCTGACCACCGGACACATTGGTACCACCCTGCTCAATATGGGTATTATAACCATCCGGCATTTTCTCAATAAACTCATCCGCACATGCCAGCTTACAAGCACGAATACATTCCTCCTCTGTAGCCTCCGTATCACCCCAGCGAAGATTTTCTAAAATAGTTCCGGAGAATAATACATTATTCTGTAATACTACAGAAACCTGATTACGTAACACATCTAAATCGTAATCCTTAACATTCCTTCCACCAACAAATACCGCTCCTTCGGTGTTATCTTTCGTCTCCTCTGCCACTTCATCTACATCATATAGTCGGCTGATAAGGTTTACAAAGCTTGATTTTCCACTACCGGTTCCACCAAGAATACCAATGGTTTCTCCTGATTTAATTGACACGGTGATATCCTTTAATACCGGCTCCTTATTCTCTTTATTGTAAGTAAAATTCACATGATTAAATTCAATACTTCCATCTTCTACTTCCATCACTGGTTCTGCCGGATTAGTAATATCCGGTGTTTCCTCCAGCACCTCAGCAATACGCTTTCCACTTGCCACACTCATAGTAATCATGACAAATATCATGGAAAGCATCATCAAATTCATTAAAATATTCATACAGTATGCCAAAAGAGAGGAAAGCTCACCTGTGGTCAGACTGGAACCAACAATCATCTTTGCTCCCATCCAGCTGATTCCTAAGATACAGGTATAAATCGTCAACTGCATAATAGGCATATTCATAATCATCATATTTTCTGCCTTGGTAAACAGGCGGCATACATTTTCACTGGCTGTCTTAAACTTATCCTTTTCATGCTCCTCACGAACATACGCCTTTACCACTCGAATGGCCGATACATTTTCCTGTACACTGGCATTTAAATCATCATACTTCTGGAAAATGCTGCTAAAAAACTTGGTAGTCCTACGAATCAGGAAAAACAAAATAATACCTAAAACTATTACTGCAACTAAATAAATCGAAGCTATTTTTGCATTA
>CAZEFX010000127.1:0-6123 GCA_964511525.1 uncultured Jutongia sp. | reverse complement strand
CACAACTAACTTCCAAAAAAGTACTTGACATAGTTAGTCTATAAAGTAAAAAAAGCAACGCGCTGGCGTTGCCTTTTTTTATTTAAGAAGTTCTTCAATCAACGAAACCGTACGCTGCGTAGATTTACCATCCAAAGAAGATAAGAAAAACTCCTGAAAAGCAATATATCTTTCCTCTTCCACATTATTCCCCGAAAGACATTTTTTTATTGTTTCGATTAACTCATTACAGTTCCAGACAATCTCTCCCGGAACAAAAGAAGCAAAATCAAAATATAGGTTTCGTTCTTTTAAATACTGTTGTAAATCAAATGCATAAAACAACATTGGAATTTTCAGTAAAGAAGCTTCAAAAATCACAGAACTATAATCCGTAATCAACAAATCTGTAATAAATAACAAATCATTAATATTTTCATTTGCCGATAAATCCAGCAATCTTTCCTTGTACGCTTCTGCCACCTCATAGGTCTGTTTCACAAATGGATGATTTTTCACAATCAAAACCACATCTTCTGGCAATGCTCTCATAATCTCGTTTACAGGAAATTTATCCTTCGGAAAGTATGCCGTCTTATTTCCACTGCCACGAAAAGTCGGAGCAAATAACACTACCTTTTTTCCTTGACATACCGGATATTTCTCCAACAATTCTTCTTTTATTTTTTCACCATAAGAAGAGTCAAAGAAAATATCGGTTCTAGGTACTCCTATAGGTTTTACATGACTCTTTGAAATACCAAACGCCTCACTGTAAAACGGAGCAATTTCAACACTACTGGTTAATGCAATGTCATAATTCCGATGATTTCTGGTAGATTGCTTCAAATGCTCAACTACTCCCAGTTCCGAAAGCCCAAATAATTTAAAGGCTCCACAGGCATGCCACATTTGAACAATTTTAGTATCTTCCCGGATTGTTAAGGCATGGAGCTGAGGATAGAAATCCTCCAGCACAACCACCTTTGCCTTTGCAATAAGCTTTGCAGATTCCTTTAACTGGCTCCAGCTTTGCTTATGTACTGGCAGCGTTGTTAAAAACTCAGAAACCTTCCATTTTTTCTCTCTACAAAAAGCATTCCTAATCAAATCCAGATTCCCACCCTTTTCTACACGACGTTCCGAAAGAAAAAGGACTCCCTCTGTTTTTGAAATTTTTCTGCAAGCCTTTTCGTACTGCCTTTTAAAATAATTGGTTTTTATTTCACGGATACTATAACCATATCCTGTTTTCTCATAAACGATACCATGGGCATGATATAATATTGCCTTCTTCCCCTGCATTCCCTTGGCAGCATTGTGAAGCTTTTTCTTTCCCTTACATGCCAGATAACCATCTAGCAGCCAAATAGGAAGCAACAAGGTTAAAAACACATATGCTATCTTTGAAAACAGCTTCTTCCCATAGTTTTTTGGCTCTACTTCTTTCTGAAAAAACTGACTCGGAAGAGAAATCTCTTCTGAAAATTCTACCCATTTTTCTTTTAAATCACAGTAGGCAAATCGAAGAGAAATTTCTTCTTTTTTCTCCGGTTTATAAGCCATAAAAACATAGGGTAACTCAATTTTTGCCGAAGAAACAAAGGTAATCTTTCCTTCTTCTTCCCGGTTCACGGTAGCTATCATAGGATAATACCGATTCTGATTCTCCCCTTGAAAAATAGCAGAAAACCGAAAGGAATCCTGAAGAAAAGCTTTTTGCATCTGCCCTTCCAACTGTAAGGTAAGCTCTCGCTTTTCTTCGTCGATATGAGCTTTTATTATCCGAAGCTTCTCATTCATATAATCAACCGTGCCTTTTCTCTTATTTCTTCTTCAATTTTGTCAAATAACTCAATGGAAATGCACAAATTCTGTCCATTGGTTCTACAGCCGAAGCAAAGGATACAGATTCATAGTTAATATATACATACTTTCCATCAATGGCAATTTCTTCATTCATTGTAGGCATGTCAATGGTGTTGCGAACCTTGCCTAATTTAATTTCACCATCATCAACGAATTCTAAATTTGGTTTGTATACATCCAGACGATGGAAAAATCCACGCTTAGAAGAATCCGTCTGACAAGATCTGGATACCAGTAAACGTCCATTGTCTGTAAACTCAATTCCCTGCACCTTACTTGGCATCTTTACAGATTCACAGAGGGTCAAAACAGGAGACTTTGCTTTACTGTCAATCTGATAGCTTACCAGCAAACCAGAGGATAACTCATTGTAAGAAGCTACCCAGAGCAGGTCAAAGTAATATACAACGGTTGCCGCTTTATGAGTGAGACTCTGTACGGTATCATATTCTTTAACCTCATAATAAGGTGCTTCCTCTTTTATTGCTGATTTAATTTCACTGAATTTAAAACTACGAAGGGATTTATTCTGAGTAATCCAAATATTCGTTCCATCATAAGCAATACCACCGATGTGAGGCTTATTTGGAAGAACAATCGTAGTTAATAATTCTCCATTGGATTTCTTCATAACATAAATCACAGAATTTTCAACCTTTTGGCTGTCGTATGCTGCCATAAGCATATAGTCTTCTGCTATGGTAAGTCCCTGTGGAACCATTGTAGTACATGCAAAGCCTGCTACGTTTGTATTTATCATTCCAGGCATTGCAAAGCTTTTTCCATAAATCGCTTTTTTCTTAATGGTTTTACACTTTTTATATGCTTCTGACTTTTTGAATGCCTTTTTCGTTTTAAAAAGTTTTGGACTGATACTGGTTTCTGCTACTTCTACAGTAGTAGCCTTTGCCGCTTCAGAAGCTGCACTTTCATAATTTACACCATTTAAGGTTTTGTATGCAGTAACCTGATATTCATAGCTTTCTCCATTGGTGAGTTCAGTATGAACATAGGTTATATTATCATTTCCAGCCAATACAACTACTGGTACATACTGGGAATTCTGATACTGATAAACCGTATATCCATCTGCACCATTAATAGCACTCCAAGAAACTCTAGTTCTCTCATCTCCACCCTTTACCTTAATGGATGGGGCAGCAGGTATTGTAGTCATAGATTGTACTTGGGATTCCTCACCAGCATTTTCCGGCACCAAAGAAAAACTGCGAATCTTGTACTGATAAGTAGTTCCTGCCTTTAATCCTGTATCCGTAAACTGAAGACTATTGGTAGTACCAACCTGAATAAAATCTCCACTTGCATCTGCACGATAAATAATATATCCCGTTGCAGACTCTACATCATTCCATTTTAATGTAATTTTAGTCTTTTCATTTGCGGTAAAGGTAAAACTATCCAGCTTCTCTGGTCTGGTATATGCCTTTGCAGGAACTGCAAAATCACTGCGGTATCCAAGTGGTTCATTGACTGCACAAATAGTAACAAACCACTCTTCTCCTGCTGGAAGCTTTTTAAACTCATAATACGTATCTTTTATACTATCTACATATGCATACTGCTCTGTCAAATCATCATATAAATAAATATAATAATTTGTAGCATCTGCTACCGCATTCCAACGAATAGAAAAAAAGTTGGTAGTCTGATAATCTACGACAATAGGTGACATCATTAATGTTGGATTTACTGCCATTGCTGAACCAGATGCCACAATGGCACTGGTATCCTCTGCCATGGCTGCTTTAGCCACCTTACTACTGTTCATAAGTACATTCCCATTCACAGGAACAATCTGGAGAAGGCACATAACCAGCACCATTCCCATCGCAATTAATTTTCTCTTTGCTGTGTCTTTTTTCATTTCACCCTCATTTCTGTACTGCTTTTCTTTTTATAAGCCAGTATATACAGCAGTACATGTATATACCTTTCTCTTTAGGCCGCTCACATTATGCTTTTAGCAGCAAAAAGTCAATTAAGAATGTCTAACACTTTTTGACAAACTTTTCCATTTACATTATCGTACTGAAATTTGACAAAATTGTGTCTTTTTTCTGATTCTTCATAATTTTTTTCTAAAATTGCATATAATTCTTCCTTGGAATGTGCCACCTTTCCCGGAACCATAGCCTCATAATCGTAGTAAAAGCCTCTATCATACTTTTCTAAATCATATGCAAACATTACCACTGGCTTATCCAATAAACTATATTCTACTACCGTTGAGGAATAATCCGTAATTAGCATGTCCACCACAAGATATAAATCGGAAATGTCATTATAGTTTGTCATGTTATAGCAGTATTCATTCTCCATAATATTTTCCACAGGAAATTTGGGATGCATCTTGACTAAAATCAACCATTCTTCTCCTAATATCTTATGAATCTCCTGCACATCAAACTGCTTCAAAATCTCTCTATTTTCCCAATCCTCACCACGGAAGGTCGGTGCATAAAGCAACAGTTTCCGCCCTTGAAATTCCGGATAATTCTCATATACCTGTTCTTTCCGTTTCCGGATTCTTTCTTTATCAAAATATAAATCTGTCACCGGAATTCCCACGGGATAGATTTTTTCCCGTTCTATAGCAAAGGCTTCTTGATAATAACCCACCACCTGCTTTGAGGTTACAAAAAGATGGGTGATTTTCTGATTTGCCTTTTTCACCAATGCATACACCTTGGAATCTTTTTCTGTGGATAGTCCAAATCGTTTAAAAGCTCCTGCGCCATGCCACAACTGCACAAATTGCGTTTTTCTCTTCTGGGTTCTCATATATGCCAGAGGAATAAAATTATCATTGAAAAAAACTTTTTCTGCTGTTGCCATATGATATGGTAATGTTACGAAAAATCGAAACACACCCTTTCCCAGCATCAGCATCCTGCTAATTTTCCCCTTTTCGCTTCCTGTAAATAAATCACGCTTTGCCATAATCACAAACTGATATTTCTGATTTCTTTTTTTCATTTCTTCATATACTTCCAGCAAATTACCATTCAGACCATGATTATGACCATTAAATAGTACAATTTTATTTTGCTTTACTGGACAAAATATACTACATAAATTATATACACCTGCCAGAATCCAATAACCTATCTTCTTCATTGTTCTACTCTTTTTATCCTTTTTCTATAATATGCCCTTTTTTCTTTCATATACCCAATTCATTTTTTTTGAACCATTTATGGTGCTAACACATATATTGATATAGATGTTTTGAAGGGAGAATATCATGCAACATGCCGCTTCTATTATTCATTTAGATGCCGCCCGTAAATTACATCTTACTGGAAAAGGCATCGGCATTGCAATTTTTGATACAGGGATTGGATATCACCCGGATATTACCCTTCCTTCCTCCCGCTTGGTATCCTTTGTTGATATGGTAAATCATTACAAAAATTTTTATGACGACAACGGACACGGCACACACATTGCCGGAATTATCGGAGGAAATGGACGAATCTGCCAAAAGCAATATGAAGGAATCGCCCCCGAATGTCATTTTATCATGATAAAGGTTTTGAATCAACGTGGAGAAGGAAATACGGAACATGTGTTGGCAGGAATTCAATGGCTTTTAGAGCATCACAAGCAATACAATATCCGTATTGTCAATATTTCAGTAGGAAGTAGCCGAGGTAAGCACTTTGATGAAGCTTCGCCTTTAGTAAAAGGAGTGAACCAGCTTTGGAGCTCCGGTCTCATTGTTCTCACTGCTGCTGGAAATCATGGACCGAAGCCATATAGCATCGGTGCTCCTGGTAACAGTCGTAAAATCATTACCGTAGGGGCTTCTGATGTGATGCAAACTGGAAATGGACGGGACTATTCTGGACGTGGGCCTACGGAAAATTGCATAAAAAAACCAGATATTGTTGCTCCAGGCTCTAATATCATTAGCTGTCAAACCTTATCCTATGCTTCAGCCTCATCCCTCCTGTATAAAGCACCTTCTCACTCCACTCTTGAAAAAGCATATACAAGCCGAAGTGGCACCTCTATGTCCACACCAATTGTAAGTGGTTGTATCGCTCTCCTGCTCCAGCAAAGACCACATATGACAAATCGAGAAGTAAAAATGCATCTCAAAAAAACTGCATTAGATCTTGGCTACAGCCATTCCAGACAAGGCTGGGGATTAATTCAGCTAGATCGCCTTTTGCATTATTAAATGATTTCTTATTTCAGAACAAAGAGTCGCTTGCGACTCTTTCGCGCCCGAGCGGTATTGCGAAGCAA
>CAZEFX010000126.1:0-6233 GCA_964511525.1 uncultured Jutongia sp. | reverse complement strand
CGAAACATACACTTACACTCTTGTGTACATTTCGATTCTCTCTTTTTCATTTTTTCAATAGAAAGATACATCCCAAAACTATGATTAATGAATAGTTATTATTTTGGATTATCCTCTATACACTATTTATCCATACAACTCAAAATCAAATCCACCGTTCTTTCTGATGACTTACCATCCAAATCATCAAAGAAACGCTTTTTAAACTCTTCTAGTTTATCATTTTCCCAGTCCTTCTCAGCAATAGAACGAACCAGTTCCTCATAATTTCCTACGATTTTTCCTGGTGCCATGTCCTCATACTCATAATAGAATCCACGAGAAGAAATATATTTTTCCAAGTCATAGGCATATAACATCATCGGAATATCTAATAATGAGGCTTCAAATACTACCGATGAATAATCTGTAATCAACACATCTGTCACAAATAACAAATCGTTCAACTCAGAATTATCAGAAAGATCAATGATAACATCTTTGTATTTCTTGTTAATCTCACTGCGGTTATTTACAAATGGATGATGCTTCACAATAATTGCATACTCTTCCTTCAAATCCTCGTAAAGTCGATTTACATCCAACTTATCCACGGGATAAAAGCCACTTAATTTACCATTTCCACGGAAGGTTGGCGCAAATAAAATAATCTTCTTTCCTTCCAGTGCCGGATACTGCTTATAAAACTCTTCTTTGATTTTTTTCTTGTACTCCTGATCAAAAAATACATCTGTTCTTGGAATACCAGTAGCAGCCACTTTATCCTCAGAAATCCCAAAACCTTCTGCATAAAACTTTGCAATATTCTGGGAACTTACCGTAGCAAAATCATAATTTCTGTGATTTGGACTCTGCTGTCCCTGTCCACCCGGTCTTCCCATACGGCTGCATCCAAAGGTCTTAAAAGCACCACATGCATGCCATAGCTGAATCAGGGATGTTCCCTTTCTACGAGGATGCATGAAAAATAATTCACTATAGTCATCAATCAAAACTACTTTTGCATTTCCAAGATGCCAGCCCATTTTAATCATGGTTTTCACGCTCATGTTTTTTGTTTCACTACTATCTAAAACATATTTTAAATCCAAATCAGAGCGCTTACTTAAAATCTCATTTACAAATTCAAAATTTCCACTTAAATCATCACGACGATTGGACAAAAAAGCAATCCGATTTTTCTTTACTGGAAGCCAAGATGCAATGGTATTTGCTATAGTCATGCAGGCAAGCTTTGCCGCAACAATACCAATGGGCACCTTTGAAAAGGCATCCATTTTGGAACGGGCATGCTTTAAGATATAAATCAATCCATTATTCTCTATCTTTGCCATCTTCGGCTGACAGCCAGCCACAGCTAATATAGCATCCACAAGAAAGACCGGAAGAAGTCCAACAGAAATCCAAAAGAGAATGAATCTCCAAATCCCCATAACTAAGGTATTAACTCCATGGCGTACCTTATGTTCTTTAAACATCTTTTCCTGATTTGGTTTCGCCACTAAGGACACCTTGTCAGAAGGTTTAGAATACTCAATTTCATATTCCACAAATTCCTGACGCCAAGAGCTGCTTTCCACATCTGCAACACCAATAGCCACCTCTTTGGTTAAAATATCTGTTACTCTCTCATCCTCCGGATCAAAGGTAAATGGAATATTTTCCACCACTGTACGTCCATAGCGTACTTCAAAAGAAAAATCAATCTGACGGTTATAAGGCTGCTTATAAAAAAGATATTTTAAGTTATAGGTATAGGATGCCAAAATAAAACAGGTTCCATCCTCTTCCTGCTGATAACATCTGATTACTAATGGAATTCTGCGACTTTGGGTCCCATTATGGAACGTCACTATCAGCTTAGGGTCACGAACCTTAGGATTCCAAGGTCCCTGAGCACTAATCGCCAGCTCCAGCTTTCCTTCCCTTAATATTAATCGATGTACTACCAGTTTAAAATCCATTATTTCCACCTCGTCAATTTACTTAGTCATACCAAATTCCTTTCAGGCTTCTACCGGTTATATTTTCAATTACCTGAATGGAATCTTTATAAAATGCAAATAGCTTACGATAATCTACTGCTGATATTCTTTCCTTATTATCAACGAGGGTGTACTTCTGAACAAACAATCTAAGCTTACGAAAAGCCTTCTTTCTTTTTGTACCGGCTTCTTTTTTATTGTTGACTGCCATCTTATGAAGCTTGCCATTCACACGGGCAGAAAAGTAATTTCTTGCCACCTGTTTCCCCTGATTACTATATGGAAGCTCCTGAATTTTCTTTGGCTGTACTCCTATAAATTCCTGCACTTCCTTCAGAATACGTTCCGGCTCCTTGATAATTTCTTCAAAGAATATTACCATTATCTCTTCTTTCTTCCAAAATTGCAAGTACTCTTTCAACCAAATATCATACGAAAAACGCTGGTCTTTTCGTGAAAATATATAATCCTCCATATATTCTTCAAACATTTCCGGACAATAACTGCCATATTTCTTATAATACATTCTCTGCTGGGGCTCATAACTTCGACGCATCATCATTTTAAAATAAGAATACGTCGCATCCATAGGATTACGTAGCATAAAAATTAATTTTGTTTTATTTCCAAAGCTTTCATATACCGTATTTGCGTGGTGAAAATAGGTAGGTTCAATACAACCCCTTCTCTTTTTTTCTGGAATTCTCGAAAAATACATTTCAAAAAAGCGCTCTGGTGCATCTAAATACTCATTTTTCCAGTTACAATACAGAATTTCTTTTTCCTTCGGCATATAAATCTGTTTGTTTTGTTTTAACGCCTGATATAGAGAAGTTGTTCCACATTTCGTAAATCCTACACACAAAAAATCCAAATTCACATGTTCTTTTTGGGATAGCGTGCATAATAACTCATAATCTACAATCACGATTCTTTTATTTTCAGGAACCCGTTCCAACAGCCGTTCCCTTTGTTCCTGGCTATTTCCTACCAAAAACACGGTCACCTCTTCTTCATAGCTTTCCATAGGCTTTACTGGCTTATCCAAAAATCCCTGTTGCTCCTTTTTGGTTTTTTCATAGGATAGTCCCAGAATCCGGTCAGACAATTGCTTTTTTTGATAATAGCGTAATAAAATCAAAACCAATGACTTATTTCCAAATAAAATTACAGAAGGCTCTATTTCTATCCTTTCTTGTAATTCTTTTTCTGTTTGCAACCACTTCTCACATCTCATGACGCTTTCTCCTATTCTTGTCTATTGTATTTTTCTAGAAACAGGCATCCTTGATCCCATATTTTATGCTATAAATTAAGGTTGTCTGTTTCCAACACTACGATTAAACAAGATAAATGTGGCAATATTTCTGCTAAAATATGGCAAAAATGTGAAAAGATTGTGTGCAATTTGCGTCAAAATTGTGTCAACAAGAAATGTCTAAACAGGATTATGAGCAGAAAAAATCCCTGAAAGAATTCTTTCAGGGATTGAAAATCAATTATGAAATTAAACTCTCTTAAGGTACTCACCTGTACGTGTATCAATACTGATACGGTCTCCTGTCTCTACAAACAATGGAACCTGAACAGTTGCACCTGTTTCTACAGTAGCCGGCTTAGTAGCACCCTGTGCTGTATCACCCTTGAAACCTGGCTCTGTTTCTGTAATCTCTAACTCTACGAAAAGAGGTGGTTCAATAGCAAACACCTGTCCGTTGTGAGAAAGCATCTTAACCATCTCATTCTCCTTTACAAACTTCAAGGAATCGCCAACCTGATCAGCTGTCATATCAATCTGATCATAAGTTTCAACGTTCATGAAATGATACATATCATCGCTATACAGATACTGCATGTCTGCACGATCAATATGTGCCTGTGGACATTTCTCTGTTGGACGGAATGTCCGCTCAATTACGCCACCATTCTTAATATTTTTAAGCTTTGTTCTAACGAACGCTGCACCCTTACCTGGTTTAACATGCTGGAACTCAATAACCTGATATACGTTTCCCTCAACTTCAATGGTCAAACCATTTCTAAAATCACCTGCTGATACCATGATAAAATCCTCCTTAATGTAATGACGGAAAGAATCCGCACAATGCTTTAACTAGTTTATATTATAATAAAAGATTTTTCAAGTATTTTTATAGAAGCTGGGTTATTTTTTCTGCAACCCTTCTCGGATTTAGTCCATCAGTGACAATTTTGTAATCCGCTGCCTGCTCATACGCAGGTTCTCTCTGCTTCATCAAGCCTGCAATATATTCTACATTCATATTCCCATTTAGCAATGGGCGGCTGGTACTATCCTTTACGTGAGAATATATGGTTTCTGGAGTAGCACTTAACAAAACAATTTTTCCCTGCTTTTTCATTTTCTCCACATTCTCTGTTCGCATCACCATACCGCCACCGCAGGAAACAATACAAGGCTCCATTTCTGCAATCTCATCCAACAATGCTGTTTCCATTTGACGGAAAGCTTCTTCCCCCTTCTCCGCAAAAATTTCAGAAATCGGCATTCCTGCCTGTTTCACAATCATAGCGTCTGTGTCAATTTCTTTCACCTCAAGCTGTCTGCTTAAGACACGGGAGGTACTTGTTTTTCCCACTCCCATAAATCCAATCATAAAGATATGTTCTGTTAGCTTTTTCATCCTTAATCTCCTTGCTTTTTCTAAACCTGCAAACAAATCATTTATCTTTCCCACAGTTTTACTGGTAATTCTGATGTATAATATCCAGCATCTGATCCAGACGACTCACTGCAATTTGTCCCGGTGCACTTGTCTGTCCGGCACTGCCAAAGGTCACTGCGGATCCAAAGGCCTCACCCATAGCACGGCTGACACTTCCTATTTTCCCCATAGACATTGTAATTAATGGCTTTTCTAATTTTTCGCTTTCTTCTAAAGTAAATGTCATTAATCTTAATACATCCATTTTGTTTTGTGGCATTACAGCCATCTTTGGAATGTCCACACCAGTCTCTGCAATCATATCCATTCTTGCATATAATTCTTCGTCACAAGGTGTTTTGTCAAAATCATGATAGGAACCAATTACTACTACTTTTTCCCGAAGGCATTCAATCCAGTCAATAAAGCAGTCCAGCCTTTCCTGATTCTGTGTATTCCGTTCCATATCTATCCGTTCTTCATAAGAAATCTCTTTAAACACTTCCACATCAACCATCTGAGCACATCTACTATCTGCCACCTTTGTCAAAAGTGTTTTATACTCTTCCATGGAAATTTCCCGATTGCCACCTTCAGCAGCCGTACGAAATGTTACCAACAAAGGTTTCCCTGCAAGAGACATTTTTAATCGCTGTAAGGTTTCCTGTACCTGTTCCCACTGGTCTACCTCTTCATAAAAATCTATTCTCCACTCAACAATATCTATACTTCTCTGCATCAAAATATCTGCAGCTGCAATAATGGCTTTTCTTGTGGTTTCTGTAATGGATGCACAAATCTTCGGTCTTCCACTGCCAATGGTTACTTCTCCAACCTGAATCATGTGGCATACCCTCCCTTTTCTTTACTGTATGTTTAGTTTTTTTCTAATGTTTTTCTATCTATTGTCTCATTTAAAGTCACATGCAAAAAAGGGCAAAACCAGCGTTTTGCCCTGCAAGAATTGCAAAGCAATTCTTGTTGGCTCACACAACATTCATGCAATTTTCTTTCTCATAAAAAGGCAAAACTATGGTTTTGCCTAGGTAAACTCAAAACATATTATTCATCCTCTAATACATCAGTAACTGCTCCTGATATAGCAGTTACAGTTCCTGTAACGATAGCAACAACAATTACTATCAATAATAAAGCTCCTCCAATCAAAGCTGCCATACTGACCCACCAACCTTTCCAAAAATTAACTATTATTTTTATTATAGACAATCTTACATCTAAAGTAAAGTCACTCCCCAGAAATAATCTTTATAATTGATACATTTTTAACAATAACAAATCAAAAAATACTGGCCAACACTCCCATGGAAATATATTATCTCCAGGATGTCGACCAGTATTCATTATCAAAACATAATAATATTTCTAATTAGTTATTGATAAGCTTATCCTCTTCGTTGTTCCAGCTGTAAAGCTTACGGATTTCTTCACCAACCTGCTCTGCTGGATGCTCAGCAGCAAGCTTTCTCATAGCCTTGAAGTGAACCTGACGTCCAGAATCAGACATATCTAATAAAAATTCTTTTGCGAAAGAACCATCCTGAAT
>CAZEFX010000125.1:0-6387 GCA_964511525.1 uncultured Jutongia sp. | reverse complement strand
GCTGGAGGGATGATATTTTTTAACTCCACACGGTTAACCTTGATACCCCATGGATCTGTAGCAGTATCTAAAGAAGCTCGCATCTTTGTATTGATAATCTCACGAGAAGTTAATGTCTCATCTAAGTCTAATTCACCGATAATATTTCTCAATGTAGTTGCTGTCAGATTCTCAATTGCCATGATTGGATTTTCTACACCATAAGAATACAGTTTGGGGTCTGTAATCTGGAAGAAAATCAATGTATCAATACGCATAGTAACATTATCCTTTGTGATAACTGGCTGAGGTGGGAAATCCAGCACCTGCTCCTTCATGCTGACTCTTCTTGCAATACGGTCAACAAATGGTAATTTAAAATGAATACCTACATCCCAAGTACACTGATAACCACCTAATCGCTCAATGACATAATTCTTTGCCTGAGGCACCACCTTAATACAGGAAGCTGCCACTGCTACTACAATAATTACAAATAAAACAACTCCATATTCCATTCCAAATATCCTGCCTTTCTTTTTCTGCTTTCTTTTATGTTATAGCACCTTTCCAACAATAAAACTGCGCTTATTGCTATGTAATCCCTCTTAGTATCTTACTCCTGTGTTGGAATTACCAATGCCTTCACACCTTGAATTTCCTGAATGGTAACCTTTGCATCCACCGGAATTTTAACTTCATCCTGAACTGCTCGAGCTGTCCATTCCATTCCGTTTACTACAATACGTCCACTTTCACTAAAATTGTCAATTGCTTCCACTACTCTTCCTTCTTTGCCAATCATACTACTGACATTGGTCTTTTCCCGACTATTGTTTAAGCGTTTCTGTACAACTGGTCTTGTGAAAAATAATAAAAGTAAAGATACTGCAAAGAATAAAATCACTTGTACTACTACCGGTGCGCCTACCAAAGATGCTACAAAAGCAACTAAAGCACCACCCGCAAACCAGATTGTAGTCAGACCCAGAGTAACAATCTCAATAATCAAAAAAACAACCAAACCTATAAGCCAGCAAAACATGATTGCATTATCGGCTGTAATCATAACCTCTCCCCCTTTACAAATAACTGTCAGCATTATAGCTTATTTTCTTATTTTTTTCAACAAGAAACTTCCCAAAATCAAGAAGTTATCCTCTTCTTTGCCGCGCAGCTTCATACATAACAACGGCAGCCGCCACTGCTGCATTTAAGGATTCTAGTTCCCCTTCCATAGGAATACGTATTCTTCCTGTAAGACGCTGCCCTACTTCTTCAGAAATTCCATTCGCTTCATTACCAATAACAATACCTACCGGCTGTTGATAATCCACCTGATCATAACACTGGCTGCCTTCCATCATGGTTCCGTAGACAGAAATTCCTTTTCCCTTCATTTTCTCAATGGTTTCAGATAAATCTTCTACATAAACAAAAGGAACTCTAAAGATAGCTCCCATAGTAGAACGAACCACCTTTGGATTAAATAAATCTACGCTTTCTTTACTTAGAATCACACCTGACATTCCTGCTCCTTCACTAGTGCGAAGTATCGTTCCCAAATTTCCCGGGTCACGAAGATTATCCAGCATAAGAAATAGTTGTCTTTTATTGCCAAGAATTGCTTCCAAAGTATACTCCGGCATCTGTACTACCCCTAAAATCCCCTGAGGCGTCACTGTTTCCGAAATCTGATTAAATATGTTTTCTGCTACAATTTCTACCACCACTCCACCAAACTCTGTAGAAATTTCCTGTTCCGGACAGCCCTGCCATTGCTGTTGGTATAACTGTTCCCCGATATACACCTTTTGCAATTTCCCATGCTGAGCCGCTTCTCTTGTGAGCTTAATGCCTTCCACCACAAAGCACCGGCTCTTTTTTCGTTGTCTTGTATTTTTCTGTAATTTAACCAATTCTTTTATTTGTGCATTCGATTCACTTGTTATCATTTTATTCCCCTTTTTTCAATAATGTCTTTATTATATCCCTACTAATCCAGAATGAAAAGGGGAAACCTCAAAAAAAGGAGAAGGCAGACGAATGATTACACTCGTCTGCCTTTAGCATATGTTATTTTTTGTTATTGGCATTTTCAATATCCGGATTATGTACCGGAGCCTTAGCAGGGTCTTGTTTCTATGCTGCGGATATGACGGGCATTGACATAACCAATGGCGTTTAATCCAGCCTGAAGCACCTGCTTCCATTTCTGGTTGGAAAGTTCAATTACTGTTCCGTCTTCTAATTTAATAGTACACATATCCTCCATACTACAGTTTGCACCATCGCATTCTAAATTACCAGAAATTTTATACATATTTTTTCGATTAATCGCTCCAATTTCTTCTAGCGTATTAATCATTCGGTAAACAGTTGCAGAACCAATTTTCTTGTCCACCTTAGAAGCTTTATAATAAATCTCCTTACAACAAGAACAATCTTCTTCCAAGATAATATCCAAAAGCATAAGCCTCTGCTTGGTAATACGGCAACCACGTTCCCGCAACTTCTGAATAATCAATTCCTTCTGCATCATTGTTAACGACCTCCAAATTCGTAACAAGCTTTTGTATGTTACATGGTTAGTATAATCTAACTCTTATTAGTTGTCAAGAACATTTTTCAAAAAATTATATAGAGAGAATGTGAACAGTAATTTTTCTCATCTAATAATTTGAAAAAAAATATATTACATGTTATACTAGTTTCGCTTAGTAATCACTTATTTGTATTACTATTACACAAGAATTGCGTAGCGCAGAAAACAATATATGTGGGGTGATTTGGATTATGGCAACAAACGAATCTGCAGAAAATTATTTAGAAACAATCTATGTCTTAAGCAAGAAGCTTCCAGTGGTACGTTCCGTAGATATTTCTACCGAACTGGGATATAAAAAGTCCAGTGTCAGCGTAGCCATGAAAAATCTTCGCGAGAAAAAGCATATTACTGTAACAGATGCAGGATATATTTATTTGACAGATTCCGGAAAGGAAATTGCCGAAATGATTTATGAACGGCATGAATTAATTTCTTCCTGGCTGGAATCCTTAGGTGTTCCAAAGGAAATTGCATCAGAAGATGCCTGCCGAATGGAGCATGTTATTAGCAAGGAAAGTTTTGAAGCAATTAAAAAGCATGTTTTTTGTTAACTCGAAAAACATGCTTTTTCTTTTAGTACAAATCTTATCATAACTATTGTAAATCCATACTACTACAAGAAATATTAGTTATTTTTCACTAATTTCACAATCTGGATAATAATAGTAGGAGCTACCGCCAGAAGCAATATCTGTCCAAGATTTACGCCTGATAAGTTCACTACGCTAAACACATGGTGCAAAAATGGAACAAATAATACCAGACTTAAAAATACTACTCCGGCGAAAAATGCCAACACACTATATTTATTAGAACCAAATCCCAATTTAAAGATAGATTTTGCACTACGGCAGTTAAACCCATGGAACAATCTTGCTAAAGTCAAGGTAGCAAATGCCATAGTGGATGCCAATGCTGCATTTTCCTTCAAACCTAAATGATAAGCTATCATGGTTGCTACTGCTATCAATCCACCCTGCGCCAACATCTTTAGCATAAAATCCTTGGTAAGAATTCCCACAGAAGGATCTCTTGGTTTCTCTTTTAATAATCCGGCTTCTGCTGGTTCCATTCCAATGGCAATGGCTGGAAGAGAGTCTGTTAACAGATTAATAAACAATAAATGCACTGGGGCAAATGGTACTGGAAGAGCAAAAACAGAGGTATATAGTACAGACAAAATACCTGCTGTATTTCCCGAAAGCAGGAATAAAATAGCATTCTTAATATTTCGGTATACATTACGTCCATTTGCAACGGCCTTAATAATGGTAGCAAAGTTATCATCCGACAGAATCATGGCTGCTGCATCCTTAGAAACCTCTGTACCGGTAATTCCCATGGCTACACCAATATCTGCTTTCTTTAATGCAGGCGCGTCATTGACACCATCTCCTGTCATGGAAACGATATTGCCTTTCTTCTGCCAAGCTTCTACGATACGAATCTTATTTTCTGGCGAAACTCTGGCATAAACAGAAATCTTTTCAATGTTATTGTCTAGTTCTTCTTCGGACATAGCATCCAACTCTACACCTGTTACAGCCATATCACCCTCTTGGAAAATACCAATTTTATTTGCAATAGCTACCGCAGTAATCTTATGGTCACCAGTAATCATTACAGGACGAATACCAGCCATTTTTGCATCCTTTACTGCATCCACGGACTCAGGACGTGGTGGATCTACCATAGAAATTAATCCTAAGAATGTATATCCATATTCCGTCTCTGTACTTAATACTTCATCAGATTCCTTGTATGCAAATGCCAATACACGAAGACCATTTTCAGAAAACTTCTGATTCTGAAGCCGGATTTTTTCCTTCTCTTCTTCTGTCATTGGTACTGTCTTGTCAGAATATTTCACATCAATACAACGATCCAGTAATACATCTACTGCACCCTTGGTTAATACGGTAGGTACTCCATGCAAAGGATATTTGGTGCTCATAAGCTTTCTATCAGAATCAAATGGAACCTCTTCCATACGAATCACTGTCTGACGGATATACTCTTCATTTAATCCCACCTCATCCATCAAAGCACTGCTTGCGGTATGGATTTTACGAAACATTTCCAGTAATGCATATTCCGTTGGGTCACCGATTCCTTTCCCGTCAACAATACTAGAATCATTGGTAAGAATTGCATCATATAAAAGATATCTCTGCAACTGATTAGAAATATCTAATTCTTCTGGATCCAATACCTTTCCATCTACATAAATCTGCTCAACCGTCATTTTATTCTGGGTCAAAGTACCTGTTTTATCAGAACAGATAACAGAAACACAGCCTAAGCTTTCTACTGCCTTCAATTCTTTAATAATAGCATTTTCTTTTGCCATCTTCTGGGTTCCCATAGCCTGTACAATGGTTACAATAGAGCTTAAAGCTTCTGGGATAGCGGCTACAGCCAGTGCCACTGCAAACATTAAAGAATCTATAATCTCCATCCGGCGATACAGACAAAGACCAAACACCAGACCACAGACAATCATAATAAACACAGCCAAACGTCCGCTAAACTCATCTAAGCTAACCTGCAATGGAGTCTTACGCTCTTTCGCAGCATTCATTAATCCTGCAATCTTTCCGATTTCTGTTTCCATACCAGTAGAGGTAATCAAAATCTCTCCTCGTCCATAAGTAACTAAGCTTCCGGAATGTACCATATTTGTACGGTCTGCCAGTGCTACTTCCCCCTCCAATATAGAATCTGTCTTATCTACGTTGGTAGATTCTCCTGTTAAGGAGCTTTCATTTACCTGTAAGGAATAGTTATAAATCACACGGCCATCGGCTACTACCATATCTCCTGCTTCCAGAATCACAATATCTCCTGGAACCACTTCTCTGGACGGAATTTCAATCTTTTGTCCGTTACGAATCACCTTAGCATTTGGTGAAGACAATTGTTTCAAGCTTTCCAACGACTTCTGCGCCTTTACATGCTGAACCGTTCCCAGAATAGCATTCATTATCAGCACCAAAAGAATTACAATGGTGCTTTCCATGTTTCCAGAAAACATAGAAATCACTGCTGCAATAATCAAAATCACAACCAGCAAGTCACAAAACTGTCCTAAAAACACCTGAAGAACACTTTTTTTCTTCCCTTCCTGTAATACATTTTCACCCTTCTCTTGGCGGATTTTTTCCACCTGATTGTCAGTAAGACCATTTTCTGTCACTTGAAAATCAGCCATTACTTCTTCTCTTGAGCAATTCAAAAATTGTTTCATCATCATTTCCTCCTTCTTTTTATTATAATGTGATGTTGCTCATTTATTCATTTCAAGCAATGGATTATAGCCTTACTTTACTTCCACAAAATGAGTAGAAGTCTTATTGCGGTCTCTTTTATGCAACAAAAAAGAGACCTCCATCGCATCAAAATGATACGATAAAAGTCTCGTTCCTATCTCAGTGTACCATCCGGTTATAATAACGTGATGACGAAAAGTACAACACCAGCAAAAGCCAATGCGAACTACTCCCTAATATCTGCGAAGTAGAATAACATGTAATTTTTTTTTCGTCAAGAGAGTTTTTTCTCCATCAATCCACCAATCCAATATAAAATTGAAAGTCTTTCTTACAATTCAGGTATACTATCCGCAAGGCACAATGCTCCCCAGCCCTGCCTCGTAGACGGTACCGGCTCCCCCGTCAAGGGTCTTGCCCCTTTGATTAGATATGCTTTCACCTTCTCGCCATATAAAAATGCATCGTTTCCTCTGACGATTCCCTCTGGTGTCAAGTAGTTGCTACAAACTTTTTTTATTATTTTTGCAA
>CAZEFX010000124.1:0-6403 GCA_964511525.1 uncultured Jutongia sp. | reverse complement strand
GAATATTGAAATCAAGTAAATTGAAAATTTATATTAATAATAAAATCAAAACGTGAGACGGATTAACACACAGCTGAAAATTGTCCCTTGTTTTCCGACTGAGTGGCGTTTGAACTCGCTGGTGCTTGGAGAATATCAAGTGCTTTAGCATGAAGATATTCTCCAAGCACCATTGCGTAGTTCATCTCGAGCCGAGAGGCGTCCGCGTAAAAGAATACTAACCACTTATTTCTGCGTCATTATTCCACATTGATATTCTGTGACAAATCAAAACATTCCATAGATGCGTTCGTACTGGATACGTTTCCAGATATAACTGATAATCAGATAAATCAGTGTGCCTCCAAATAGCAACAATGGAAAGACTTCATCCAAACCTAAATCTCTAAGAGTCTGTGCTTCTGAGTCAAATTCCAAAGAGTCCCCATCCTGAAAATCTTCAGGATAGTACACGGTAATTATTTCATTTTTCTGATATTTACAATCTTCCCGGTCAGGAGTGGCGTAATTCAATTCTCCTTGTCGGAGCATTTTATTTTTGTCTAAAAATTCACAAGTATAATAGTAATTATAGTCGTATTTCCATTGACTTTTCGGCAGGTCTGGAATCGGTCCATCCACTTCAATCACCGTAGCCTTTGTCTTCTGATAGCCAGAGTTAATTAGCTTGGTGGAAGGATTCATGGAGGTGTAAAGGGCAGGGATAATGATAGCAAACATACAAAGGGTAATGAAAATACCCACTCGCCTGAGTGCAACTGCATCCCGCAGGGTTTGTTCCGGAGGAATATTTTTGCTCATAAATAACCTCATTTCTATATTGCTTTTCATTCTTAATTTCATTAATAAGATTCGGGTGTCAAAAGATGCTTTTTAATTTTAATCCGGTAAATTGCACAAAAAAATAATAAATTTATTCTAACAAGGAAAAAATCAAATTGTCAAGGAATTACAAAACTGATAAGATACATGTAGATTGCAAAGAAGGAGTTGTTTCCAGATGCGTTTTTTGGAATTTTTATTTAGTATTCGTATGCGGCGTTACTATGAGAAATATTATCGGAGAGATGAATGGAGATATGGAGAACCGGACATGGTGGTTGGAAGCTCCAGTATGGCAGAGTATTATCAGACAGTGACTCCTGTCTGTACCATGTTTCTTACGGGCTTTTCCATTTTAATTGCCATATTCATTGGGGTTTTTCTGATAATGAATCCATTAAAAACGGCAGAGGAGATTCAGATATTTCAAGGAATTCTTTTGATTTTTTTTTGCTTTGTTCTGGGAATTCAGGTATTAAAAATAATGGAGCTTATGTTTCTGCACAATGGATATTGCTTATATCCTAATTTTATTTTAGTTCGGAAAATTGGCAGAGCTTCCAGAGAGATTCCTTATGAAGAAGTGAGAGAAGTGTTACAGCACAGAAAAATAAGAAAACGTGCCGGATGCTTTCGGATTCCTATGCCGAGAGGAACTATGAAAATAACATGTGGGCATAGTGAGGATGATAGGATAGATTTAGTGATATCCTATTTAAACAAATATGGAAAAATGAACCTGCCCATGCCTACTTGGGAGGATAAGGTAAGGGTTCGCCGCTCGGGGCTGCTTCCGATTATTAATAAAACGAATTTATTCTTGTGGATTATGGATTTATTGATTATATTTGTAGTATTTATTAGCGGAGAGGAAGAAGGAACCTTTTTGCAGATTTATTTTCCATCAAATATGGAAGACTTTGCCAAGGATCATTTTATGCTATGGCTGGCTGCTATGGGGTACATTTTTGTAGTATTTGTTACGCTGGATGATTTGTTTTTTCGATTTTTAAGATTGATTGGAGTAATTCCTAAGGAACCGATGATAAAGAAAGTAAAAGATTTACATAAAAAATAGAAAGGGGAAGAAAGTAATATGATAAAAATATTTGCAGACAGTACCTGTGATTTATCCAAAGAATTAATTGAAAAATATGGAATTACTATTATCCCACTACACATTGTACTGGGTGAAAAAGAGTACAGAGATGGGGCGGAGATTACGCCGGAAAAGATATATGAGTGGTCGGATGCCAATAATGCCACACCAAAAACCTCCGCGGCTTCTATTGAAGATGTAATTCATGCCATGGAACCGGTGATTCAGTGTGGGGATGAAATAATAATATTTTCCATTTCTGAAAAAATGTCTACTACAGCTAATGTATTTCGTATGGCAGCTCAGGAACTGGAGGCAGAAGAGAAAGTATCTGTCATAGATTCTGCAAATCTGGCAACAGGAATAGGACATTTAATTATTGAAGCAGCGATTATGGCAGCAGAGGGGAAGGACAGAGCGACTATTGTGGCAGAGATAGAAAGGCTGAAGCCTTTGGTGCGTTCTAGTTTCGTGGTAGAGACTTTGGTGTACCTCCATCGTGGCGGCAGATGCAGTAGTGTTGCGGCTTTGGCAGGAGGAGTATTAAAGCTTCATCCCAAGATTGTTGTAACAGATGGTGCGATGGAGGCTACTAAAAAATATCGTGGAAAAATGAAATCCGTGATTATGAATTATGTGAAGGATATGGAAGTGGAATTAAAGCAGGCGAAAAAGGACAGAGTATTTATAACGCATTCCGGTTGCGAGGATGAAATCATTGAAATGGTTCAAAATTATCTGAAAGAATTGAATTATTTTAATGAAATTTTGGTTACCCGTGCAGGAGGAGTGATTTCCTCTCATTGCGGTCCCGGAACTTTGGGAGTATTGTATATTTCCTAAAAAGAAAAGTTGTATTACAAAAAAACCATCATTTTGATGGTTTTTTGTCTTTATAAACAATCAAAATGATGGTTTAATAAAGACAGGAGGTGATTGGAATGGAGAGTACGCATATTGTCCAATATTTGATGAAAGTTACTATAGCTTAGAAAAGCTAAAATAGCATAGCTACTTGACAATACAAAGTAGGTATGCTATTTTTATATCACGCTACTTGATATTACAAAGTAGCTAGTCATGACAGTTGCTGTCATAAAGATTAACGCGTTGTCTTTGGACAGCAAAAAAGGCATTTATAGAAGGGAAGTATAAAGCCAGTAGTTGCAACAATAGAAAGGTAGAGCAATATGGAAGATACACAATTAATGAAGGGCATTCTGGAGGGTTGTGTGTTGAGTGTAATTGCCAAAGGGGAAACATACGGATATGAGATTTTATCCTATTTGGAGCAAAAAGGCTTCGAGGAACTGGGAGAGGGCACTCTTTACCCGGTGCTGACCAGACTAGATAAGAATGGCTACATTTCCTGCCGGAAAGCCAAGTCTCCACTAGGACCTATCCGAAAATATTACACCATTACAGAATCAGGAATGCAGAGACTAGAGGCATTCAAGGTACAATTTACAAAGGTGACAGAGAGTGCCAGAAAAGTAATGTTTGAAGAAGAAGGATGATTCAAGAAAGGAAAGGGATGAAAGATGTTAGATACGATTTCTATGGCAGAGCAGCTTCGGGGAGGATATAGGGAAGCTTTTGAAAAAGCGGATGTATATTCTACCATGGAGGCAGGTGCTGATGCTGTTTCTGAGGATAAATTAATGGAATTATATGACAGTCTGATGGAGGCACAGAAGGATGGGACTCCGGTAGAAAAAATTGTTGGAAAGGACATGGAAGCATTTTGTAAAATGTTTTTTGAAGAAGAGGAAGAACCCTTAAATCCATTTGTAAAATTTGCCAAGGGAGTATACTCCTTAGCAAGGATTATGGCATTTTTTACAATCATTGATATTTTGCTCAGGGAAGAAGGTGCTGACTGGAGGACGATGGACAGTAATATTTTGCCATTTTTTGGTGGTGTAGCTGTAGGTTTTATTTTATCCTTTTTCTTTGAATATGCTTTAAAGCCAATGATATTTAAGAATACAAAGATGAAGCCGATTGCTTATTATGTAATCATTCTTGTTTCCTATGTAGGCTCTATTATATTAGCAGTGATACTTGTAGGGGATATGAACATTAATGTCAGAAGTATATGGTTATTGATTCCTTCTGCGATATACATAGTAATTTATCTGGCGATTCGCAGTATCTGGCGTTATCAGAAGTATGGAACCATTAAAGATATTCACAAAGAATCGAAAGAAGACAAGAAAATAAAAAAAGAATTTAATAAGGAATTAAACGAAAAATCTACAGAGGATATTGTGGTGAAAGCCCTGTCAAAGCGTTATGAAAAGCTCTGCAAAAAGAAAGCAAAAAGGAATCAGGAATATACCTATGAAGAGTTTGATGTAAAGATACGAAAAGAAGAAGATAGGATGAAGGTTATTGATAAAATTATCGCGCTATATTTTATTGGTATGGTACTTGTACCGACTGTAGACAGTATTATCAACGAATCTGTTGTAGATGGTTTGATATTAGGAGCGATTCTTGGGATACTGGAATTTGCTATCTATCGATTCTTTTCCAAAGGTTCAAAGGAAGGCTCTGATGCCAGACTGGAAGTGTTGAATCGGTGTAAAGAGCAGGGGATTACTATTTCGGAATATGCTGAAAAAATGGAGCAGGACGAAGACACAGAAGAGTAGATTGTGTTATAATTCAAAAAGAATGCAATTCATTCAAACCATTCTATAAAATGTGTGTAGTTAATATTAAGGGAAGATGTATGAAGTATCAAAGTGTAAAGTTTGAGAAATAAAGGAGTGGCTACCAATGAATAAAGTAAAATACCTGCTTGGTTCTATTATGACAGCTGTAATATTAATCTATGCCATGACCATAAGCTCACAGATTCAGGCGCAAATCAAGGTGTCTGTAGGTGATGGAAAGGTGATAGGATTTGTCTGCTATATAGTAATATTTATTTTGGCGATTTTATTATTGGTAGCCACCATCGAAAATTTAATTCGTTTTATTGTAGAAATTAAGCGGGACAAAGCTACAGATGAGGCGCAGCTCATATTTCTGGATAAGGTTTCCAGAATACTGGGACAGGTATACCGCCTGGTGTTTGGTTTGTGTTTCGCTGGAGTAGGGATTGGAGTAGGAATTTTTGGAGCGAGAATAGGTATTCCCACCTTTTATGTGGCTGTTATCTTTGGGGTATGTGGTTTTCTTATGGCAGGTCTTTGCGGATTGCGTATGCTTAAGATATGGAGAGAATAAACAAAGGAGTACACGATTATGAAAAAGGGCAAATATCTTGTAAGTAGTCTTGTTGCGTTGTATCTGATTTCTTATTTGGTAAGAGTCAGCTCTAGAATTATGGAGAATATGAAGAATGTAGACTTTGGGTTGGCTAATGCAGCTGGATTAGGGATACAGACACTTTCCATTCTGTTTATTATAGCCATGGTGTTATTTATTGGACAGAATGTCATTAAATTTTTTGTTGAAATAAAAGGAGAAGACAGTGTAGACCAAGAGCTGGCGAATAAACTGGAAAAGCTTCGGAAGATAATCATGGAATCTTATCGAATAATTTATAAAATAGTTCTTGCTTTTTTTGGTGGTTTTGTTTTCTTATCCTATGGTTCAGACCCCAAGTATGTAATTGCGGGAATCGTTTTGATTGGGCTATCCTTATATCTGGTATTTGTCAGTGTCCGCAAAATCACAGACATCTGGAATGAGTAGTGGGCAGACAATTTCATTTTACAAGTAGTAAACGACCTTTTTGGGACTACTTTCTTGAAAAGGCTATTTTAAGAAGACAATTTGACAGTTGAATGTATGTCCTGCGATTTCTTTTTGTGAAAATGGCATAAATTTTAAAAAAATTTCAATTTAATCATAATTTTTCTTGTGATTTTTGAATTTTTCTATATAATTATGATAGAGATAGAAGGAGGTTAAATCAATGCCAAAAAGAACAGACATCAACAAAATTCTTATTATCGGTTCAGGTCCTATTGTAATCGGACAAGCTTGTGAGTTTGATTATTCCGGTACTCAGGCCTGTAAAGCATTACGTAAGTTAGGTTATGAAATCGTACTTGTAAATTCAAATCCTGCTACTATTATGACTGATCCAGAGACAGCAGATGTGACTTATATTGAGCCACTGAATGTAGAGAGATTAGAGCAGATTATTAAAAAGGAACGTCCAGACGCACTCCTGCCAAACTTAGGAGGACAGTCCGGACTTAATCTTTGTTCAGAGTTAAATCAGGCAGGAGTATTAGACAAATATAACGTTCAGGTTATTGGTGTTCAGGTAGATGCCATTGAGCGTGGTGAGGATCGTATTGAGTTCAAGAAGACCATGGACAAGCTGGGAATTGAGATGGCTCGAAGCGAAGTTGCGTATACCGTAGACGAAGCTTTGGCGATTGCAGACAAGCTTGGCTATCCGGTAGTTCTTCGTCCAGCATACACCATGGGTGGTGCCGGCGGTGGTCTGGTTTATAA
>CAZEFX010000123.1:0-6663 GCA_964511525.1 uncultured Jutongia sp. | reverse complement strand
CTATATTTTCTTGAATCTGTTGTTCCAGAGAATCAAAATCCATCTCTGTAATATTTTCCGGCATAACTGTTTCTGTCTGCAGAGCAGCCTGAGAATTCACTCCCGAAGAATCCTTCGTCTCTACGGTAGAACCAACCATAGATGTGGTCTTCCCCTGAAAATATTCATAAATCTCCTGCACTGTACGGTAACTCAAACTAGAAGTATCCTCTGTCTGTGCCGCTTCTTCTAATACACCAGAAAGCTTTTCTGCCATTTCAGCAGCTTCCAAATTCTGGGCATTCATATAAGTCTCTAAGATACTAGAAAAGTTTGTGAGTCCCTGGGAAGCAGATAGAAGATCTTCTCCACTGCCATAAACACTGCCCAGACCACTTAAGGAAGACAAGCTTCCTGAAGTAACGGTATCTAAAATACTTCCTGAACCAAGTTCTTCAGAATCTGTTCCTGCCAGCGCATTTAACATAGTACTGGTAGAATTATTATTTATTAAATATTGATAATATAAATCTGTAGATAATGAGGATAAACCGGAAACGGATGATAAATCTGCCATTGTTTCCTCCTTTCAGTCCCAAATCAAAAGTCATACATATAAATTGTAGCACTTCTCTTAACGACAGTCAATGACACGATACTGAATGTCACCATAACGCTGATTAATTTCCGGAATATACATAATATCTAATATACAATTGCTACACTGCCCATTTAAAAGTTCCTGCCACACTGTTTCTGAGTACCTCTTGCAAATGGTTTCCTTCATATGGAGACGGATATCAAAGTCAATTACTGTATACTTTTTTCCTTGATCCCGCACCTGAAATCTTCCTATCTGATTTTCCTTTCCAAAAATCCGTACAGAACATATTTCTACTTTTCGCTTTGCAAACAGCGCTCCCGGATTTTTCTCACCAACAGGCTGCAGTAATTCCAATTCACTAATAACCGTTCCATTAATTTCTCCCAAAGATACTTCACGGTCAAAAACCACCTTTTCAATTAAATCATCCTCTGTTAAAGCACAGTTATCATTTAATTGTTTTCGTAAGCTGTCTAAATGTTCCGGCAACAAAGAAAACCCTGCCGCCATAGCATGTCCACCATATTCCTTCAACAATTCCTTACACTGATTGAGTTCCTTCTGCATATGATAACCTGGAATGGATCTTCCAGAACCTTTTAAAATTTCTCCCGAAGGATTCAAAATCATAACGGGACGATAATATTTTTCCCGAAGCCTTCCTGCTACAATTCCTGCTACGCTTTCATTACAATGCTCTAAGCAAATCAAAAGAATCCTATCCTTTAAATAGTTTTCTTCTTCAATTTTAGCCACTGCCTCTTCCACCGCCTGAATGGTAATTTCTTTTCTTTCCTCATTTAATGCAACTAGTTCTTCAGCCAAAGTGGCGGCTTTTTCCTGATTTTCCTCCAAAAGGAGCTCCACTCCTGCCGCAGCATCTTCCAGCCTCCCTGCTGCATTTAGACATGGTCCGATGCGAAAGCCTAAATCTCCCGAACAGATTTCCCTTTGAAAATCCAGTTGTTTAATCAACTCTCCTAATCCCATATTGCTGGTATTCTGTAAAATCTGCAATCCGTTCTTTACAATAATTCGATTTTCATCCGTTAAAGGCACCACATCACAAACTGTAGCAATGGCTGCAAAAGAAAGCAGTTCTTCTTTTAATTCCTGTGTGAAATCTTCCCCCAAAAGAGCCTCTACCAATTTGAAAGCTACTGCCGCTCCACATAGTTCTTTATACGGATACAGACAAGCCTTCTGTTTTGGGTCCACAATAGCATCCGCCTCTGGTAAAACTTCCTCTCCTGTGTCACAATTTATGGGCACTTCATGATGGTCAGTAACAATAACCGTCATTTCTAATTCTTTTCCCTTTGCAACTGCTTCTACTGCGGAAATGCCATTGTCACAGGTAATAATAGTATCTACTCCCTGTTCTCTTGCCTCTTCCACCATATATCCTCTAATACCATAGCCATCCCGTACCCGGTGAGGAATCCTCCAGCACACATTTCCTCCTGCCTGCCGAATCCCTTTATACAATATAGAAGTAGACATAATACCATCTACATCATAATCCCCAATAATACAAATCTTTTTTTCCTCTTTTATTTTCTCCCAAAGCAATTCTACTGCTCTATCCATATCCTTCAGCTTTTTTCCTGAATACATTTTCTTTTCATCAGGATATAAGTATTTATCCATGTCCTCCCATGTATAAAGCCCGCGTTTCACTAAAACCTCAGCCAATATTTCAGAAATCCCATACCGCTCACTTATTTTTTTTAAATCTGCGCCATTGGGCTTTAACATCCACTGTTTCATTTGTATTGCTTCCTCTCCTTTGTTATAATATTACCTGCTAATTCATTACTAAAAATTAGTATAACATACTTTTTCATTTACCAAATAAATTTTTCTATAAGAAAGGAATTATCATATGAAATGGATTCAATATAAAATTCATACCACGACCGATGCTGTAGACACTTTAGGAGAGTTATTATACGAACTGGGAATTTCTGGCTTTGAAATCTCAGACAATGTACCACTTACCCCAGAAGAGGAAAGCCGGATGTTTACTGGAATCCCAGCCCAGCTTCCACCAAACGACGGAAGTGCAACAATTACGTTTTATACGGAAGGAGAGAACCATGAATCCGAAAAAGAATTCTACAGTACCGGTTCCTCCCTGCGGGACGAGAGACTAGAGGACACCCCTGACTTTTTTACACCAGAAGAGTTGATTCAAAAAATAAGAGAGCGTATCCAAGAGCTACAACAGTATTTTGCTTTTCCTGAACCAGAAATGGAATATTCAATTCAGGACGATTCCCAGTGGAAGGATAAATGGAAGGATAATTTCAAAGCATTCCGTGTAACGGAGGATATTGTTGTAAAACCCGTCTGGGAAGATACTCCCGATTTTGCCACAGAAAAAGACACCATCATCCAAATCGAACCAGGTTCCGCCTTCGGTACAGGAACCCACGAAACCACTCAGCTTTGTCTAATACCTTTGAAGAAATACCTTACCACAAATACCCGTCTTATGGATGCCGGCTGCGGAAGTGGTATTTTGGCAATCTGTGCCTTGCTGTCTGGCGCCAAATCTGCCTTTTGTCTGGACATCGATCCTGCTGCAGTCTCCGGCACTTTGGAAAATGCCGCTTTAAACAACATTGGTTCAGACCGCCTACAGGCTGTATTAGGTAATATTTTAGAAGATGCCAGCGGAATCAAGAAGCAGTGTCCAAAGCCCTTTGATGTGGTAGTAGCGAACATTCTTGCCGATGTCATCGTTCCTTTAACAGATCATATCCGCCCATTCCTAAAAAAAGATGGCATTTATATAACTTCTGGAATTCTTGCTGAAAAAGCAGGAGATGTAGAAGCTGCATTAATGAAAAATGGATTTACAATCATAGAAAAAAATGTCATGGGGGAATGGGTTTCCTTTGTGGCAAAACCACTATAAAATTCGCAGGAGCTTTTCATAATATCAATTATGTATATCATGACGACAAAAAGTGTCATTGGTGTTTCTTCTTCGTGGACGCCTTGCGGCTCGGGATGAACTACGCAACGGATGCATAGAAGGATAACCTCGCGTAATACGCTTGTTATCCTTCAAGCACCGGCGAGTTCAAACGCCACTTAGTAAGAAAACCAATGACACTTTTTGTCTGTGCACTGGCTATAATATCGTGTTATAGGCTATCCAATGAATAGAAAAAAGAGTTATTGGGTATCCTATAGTTTGATATTGTGTAAAGCATAAACTAGTTAAATTCGCATAAAACACCAAAATGCTTGGAAAGATTCTAAGCTGCAATTCAAGAAAAATTTTCTTTGAACATCCTCGATAATATCAAATTATATTGTAGCCAGTGCACAGCAGAAAAAAGTCTTTAGTTTTCTGAATGAGTGGTGTTTGAGCTCGCTGGTGCTTAGAGTATAGTTGGTTACTTTAGTAAACAGCTATACTCTTATGCACCATTGCGTAGCTCATCCCAAGCCGCAAGGCGTCCACGAATCAGAAAATCTAAAGACTTTTTTTCTGCGTCACTTTACATAGTTGCTATAAAAACAACTTATTCTGCTTTTTTATTTTTCATATTGTACTTCATAGTCTTCAAAGAATACCATAATGTACCTGCGATACATACAGAAGAGTATCCACCACAAACAATACCTGCCATCAATGGAATTGCGAAATCTCTTACAGATGCAACACCAAGGATTGCTAACATAATTACCATGATGAATGTAGTAATAGAAGTATTGATACTTCTTGTTAAAGTCTGTGTAATACTTTCATTTACTACTTCGGTAATTGCTTCCGGACTCTTCTTAGAACCGATATTCTCACGAATACGATCAAAGATAACGATAGTAGCATTGATAGAATAACCAACGATAGTCAGCAAGCAGGCAATAAATGTATTACCAACAGAAATCAGGCTGACACCATATACCAAAATAACTACTAATACGTCATGAACCAATGCTAGTACAGCACCTCCGGCAAACATAACATCCTTGAAACGGAACCAAATATATAACAGCATACAGATTACCGCAATCACAACTGCGATTACCGCATCACTCTTCATTTCATCAGATACCGCAGCACTAATACTCTGGTACTGGATATTCTCCTCCGCTACGGAATACTTGTCTACTAACTGATTGGTTAAATCCGCTCTCTGATCATCTGTCATTTCCACCGCTTTAACAGAAAGCTTATTCTCACCTGCTACATCAGAAATAACTACATCATTGGAACCACTTACTTCACTAAAGATAGCTTCCACTTCCTTCTTCAGATCTGAAGTAATTTCTTGCTCACTATCAAAAGTAATACTATAGGTAGTACCACCTAAAAAGTCCAAGCCATAATTCAGAATGTGACCCACTCTTCCGTTGGCATTAACTACCAAAGAAGCAATACAAGCAACAATTAGTACACCAGAGATAGCAAAATATTTCTTTCTATTTTCAACAAATTTAATCGGCTTACGTACACGCTCTGTACCAAAGTACTTCACATCATCTACACCAAGAACATACATTGCATTTAAAATAAGCTTAGTAATAAATAATGCTGTGAACATAGATAATACGATACCGATTGCTAATGTAGTAGCGAATCCCTTTACAGTACCAGAACCCTTCACATAAAGTACTGCTGCTGCAATCAGGGTAGTTACGTTACCATCAATAATAGCGGAAAGCGCCTTATCAAAACCAAGCTTGATACTAGACTGTACAGACTTTCCTCTTGCCAGTTCTTCCTTAATACGGGTAAAGATAATAACATTAGCATCTACTGCCATACCAATATTCAAAATGATACCAGCTACACCAGGTAATGTCAGTGTTACATCCATTACATTCAAGGTTACCAGCATTAACACTAAATAAAAAATCAAGGCAATAGAAGCAGCAAGACCTGGTAGTCTGTAAAATACTAACATAAACAATACAACCAGTCCAAAACCAATGGCACCAGCAAGTAAACTGCTTTCAATGGCATCTAAACCAAGCTGTGCACCTACCACCTGTGACTGAATTTCTTTCAACTCTAATGGAAGGGCACCGATACGGATACCTGCTGCAAGCTCATCAGCCTCTTCAAAGGTCTCAAAACCACCACTAATCTGTGCCTTACCATCATTAATTACACTCTCTACTCTTGGAGCAGATAATACTTCGCCATCATATACAATATAGATACATGCCTGAGTTGGAGCCGCTTCCTCTGTTGCTTTCGCAAACTTCTTCGCACCCTTTGTATTAAAAGTAAGGTCTACTGCATGCTGTCTATTCTTTGTTGTTTCATCCTGATAGGTATTTGCTTCTGCATTCTTTACTTCAGAACCGGTACAAATAACATCTTTGTCATCATAGGTTACAGAACCATCTTCATTCTGTGTAATATCAGCCTGAGCAACAAAGTCTAAAGAACCTTCCTTACCAAGTCCTTCTAATACTTCCTCTGCATCGTCTGCACCAGGAATTTCAATAACAATGCGGTTGTCACCTTCCTGTACTACAGATGATTCTGTACTGTACACTTCCGCACGTTTCTGCATCTTCTTAATCGTATCCTTCATCTCAGTAACTGTTGGATTTTTCTCTACAGCTTCATATGTGATACTGACACCACCAGCCAAATCCAGACCGAGTCTGATATTCTGAGCACTACCTTTATGCGCTGCGCCCAAACCAACTAAGGTGGTGTAACCACATAATGCGATTACTGCAACGACAACAATCAAGCTCAGTATTCCACGCTTTTTGTTCTTCATGTTACATGTCTCCTTCTTTACTTCTTTTGTCGTATTTTACATAATAAAATGTAAAAAAATAACGCTAAGGGACATTATAACATAGGGCTATCTCAATTGGCAAGGGATTTAATTGGCAACTTTTCCACTAAAATATACCTTTCCTTCTTCCAAATCAATCCCTTTGTAATAAAATAATTCTTCCACTGTAACCAGCTGGTATCCTTTTTTCTTCAAGGCAGGCACCAATTTTTCCACTGCGGCTGCAGTATTAGAATATAAATCATGCATTAAAACAATATCCCCATCCTGGATATTTTTACACTCTTTTAATACTGCTTT
>CAZEFX010000122.1:0-6777 GCA_964511525.1 uncultured Jutongia sp. | reverse complement strand
TTATAATATTTTCTATATAAATGTATATAGTGAAATCAGATATTATGGATTGTTAAAGACCATTGGAACGACAGGAAAGCAGTTACGGCAGATTGTCAGAAGACAAGCGTATATGTTGTCTCTTTATGGGATTCCCATAGGACTGGTGGCAGGAGTTCTGGTTGGAAAAGGGATTTTGCCAATTATTATGAGTAATTTAGAATATTCTGATGCCATTGATACAAAAATGGAATTAAATATCTGGATATTTGTAGGTGCAGCATTATTTTCTTTTTTTACGGTTTATATTAGCTGTATTAAACCTTGTCGCATTGCATCAAGGGTAACAGCCATTGAAGCAGTGAAATATACAGAGGGTCAGGAATATACAGGCAGAAAAAGGAAAAAGAAAACCAGAAGGGTTAGTGTTTTTGCATTAGCATTACAGAATGTAAAAAGGAATCGAAAAAAACTTATAGTAGTGGTAGCATCACTTTCTATTTCGCTAGTGCTATTTAATAGTATTCATGGAATGATAAAAGGTTTTGATATGGAAAAAGTGGTTTCCAGTATGACTATCAGTGATTTTTCTATTAGTGATGTTAGTATGGATAATTTTAGTTTGCCTATAGCGAATACAGAAGGTGTCACGAAGGAAATATTGCAGGAACTAGAGCAAAATGAGTATATTACGGAAATGGATTCTATTTATGTTAGAGAATTCTATCCAATGGAATTTTCCAAAGAGAACTTTTCATTATTTGAGGAGCGTATTTTAGATAATTCTGCTTCAAAACCGAAATTGAACAAATATGTCATGGAAGGGGAGGAGGATTATCTGGAAAGTATCAGAACCGAGAGAAGTATTGATGGAAAAATATTTGGAATCGGAAAAATAGTCATGGATAAGCTGGAAAATCCGGAAGGAGAATTGGATTGGGAGAAATTTCAGACAGGAGATTATGTTATCGCCACCCGATTTATGACTTTAGATGATAAGGGAATCAATTACTTTTATCCGGGAGAAACGGTTTCTATTTTCAATGAAGAAGGGGAATGCCGTCAGTATAAAGTGCTTGCAGTAGCAGATGTACCGTATTCCTGTGGCACGAAGCGGTACGGTATGTTTGATTGTGATTACATTTTACCAGAAGAGGAATTCTTGGATTTTGTAGGAAAACAACAGCCTATGCGCACGGTATTTAATGTAAAGGAGAATTGGATTGGGAGAAATTTCAGACAGGAGATTATGTTATCGCCACCCGATTTATGACTTTAGATGATAAGGGAATCAATTACTTTTATCCGGGAGAAACGGTTTCTATTTTCAATGAAGAAGGGGAATGCCGTCAGTATAAAGTGCTTGCAGTAGCAGATGTACCGTATTCCTGTGGCACGAAGCGGTACGGTATGTTTGATTGTGATTACATTTTACCAGAAGAGGAATTCTTGGATTTTGTAGGAAAACAACAGCCTATGCGCACGGTATTTAATGTAAAGGATGGAAAAGAAGAGCAGGTAGAAGACTGGTTGACTCAATATTGCGAAAATATAAATTCAGACTTGGATTATGTTTCAAAAAATACAATTTTAAACGAGTTTGAAGGGTTTAAAAATACGATTATCATAATTGGGAATCTGCTTTGTGTGGTTTTGATGCTGATTGGAATTTTAAACTTTGTGAATACCATGGTTACCTCTGTTTTATCCAGAAAAAGGGAGTTTGCTATGATGGAGGCTGTAGGAATGACAGGAAATCAGTTAAAGAAGATGCTTTGCTGGGAAGGTGGATATTATGCGCTTTGGACAAGTGTGGTATCACTGGTGCTAGGAGCAGCTTTGAACATTACGGTAGTCCGTGCTGTTGGTACAGAGTCTCCTATGTTTTCTTGGGAGTTTTCCTTGTGGGGGATTTTGATTTGTCTGCCTTTTCTGATTGTAATTGTTTTGGTTGTACCGGCAATCTGCTATAAGAGAATGAACCAATCCAGTGTAGTGGAACGGATGCGACGGGAGGAATAAAGGCTTTGTAACCTTAATATATTTTTGAATAAAATATATTAAGGTTATTTTTGTTAATAACTCAAACTTCGCACTTAGAAAACTATATTAACTTCTCATAATATCAATTATTGGAAATTTGACGCTCTGTAAGGTCGTTAGTATTTCTTTTTCGCGGACGCCTTTCGGCTCGGATGAACTACGTAACGGTGCATAGAATGATAACTTCGTGTGATACACTTGTTATCATTCAAGCACCGACGAGTTCAAACGTCACTCAAACAGAAAACTAACGACCTTACAGAGCTGTATACTGACAAAATATTCCTGATATTATGAAAGTTATAGAGTCAGTACACAGCAGAATATAGTCTATGGTTATCTTTTAAAGCGGCGTTTGGTTCAGCTGGTGCTTGAACGGTATCAAGCATATTATGCGAAGATAGCGTTCTATGCATCCATTGCCAGAACCAATCCGAGCCGAGAGGCGTCCGCGTAAAAGATAACCATAGACTATATTCTGCGTCACTACTCATAGTTGATATTGTGAGAAGTTACGGAAAATTTCTAAGTGCGAAGTTTGAGTTAATAAAAATAATAAATTTTGAAAGATGGGGTGATTAAGATGTTGATTACCGTTCCCTACAATAGAGATCATGCTGTAGAATACGCCAGAAGATGGGCATTTGACCGAAATCCCTTATTCTATAATTTTGCCGGGATTGGTGGTGACTGCACCAGCTTCATATCCCAGTGCGTTTTCGCAGGCTCCTGTGAAATGAATTATAATGTAAACAATGGCTGGTATTATAACAATATCAATAGTCGTTCGCCTTCCTGGTCCGGAGTAATTTTCTTTTATGATTTTATGGTGAATAATCAGGGCAATGGTCCTTTTGCATCAGAAACCGATGAAACAGCATTGATAATAGGTGATGTAATTCAGTTGCAAAATGATATGGGTCGGTTTTATCATACCTTGCTTGTTACTGGTTACGAGGATAATACCTATTTGGTGGCGGCTCATACGGATGATGCCTTTGACCGTAGGCTGGATTCTTATAATTATGCCAATGCCCGTTTTTTGCATATAGAAGGAGTGAGAAAGCAGGAAAGAAATCAGAGAATATGCTTTGATAATGTGTATAATGGCATTTCCTTTTATGGATAAAAATCAATAGGATTTCAAAGGTTGCTATTTCATGAAATAGTGGTTGCCTGCTTTTAGGAAAAAATGATAGAATAAATCTAGGTGCGAGAAGCGGAAATAAACGGGAGAGAAAGTATATGAATGAAAATAATGTGGAAGACAAAGAAAAATTACTATATTTGTGGAAAAGAAAACAGGATGCCATAGAGATGGATATTCAAGAAAATAAAAGAAAATTGAAATATGCGAAAGAACGACAGGAGTTATTAAAGCAGGATATTGTTTCCCAGATAATCATTGCAATTGTATGTGGGATTGTCATATGGTTTTTATTTTATATGGAGAAATATATTTTCTGGCAGTTTCAGGTGACCTATTATTTTTCAATTCGTGGTATTTTGATTTCAGCTATATTATATAATGGGATTCAACTGGTGAAAGGGATTAAGCGTTATATATTTCATACAAAGACTGTAGAAAATTGGAAAAAACCCAGTGTCAGAGTTTTTAATACAGACACAGGTGTTGCTTCGGAAATTAGCTGTCAAATGGAAATTCAGAAGGTTTCGTGGATATTAGAACAATACAAACAGGAAGAAATACGATTGCAGCAAATTCGATCTGACATAGAACAGGGAAAAATTGATTCTATTGAAAGCTTAGAGCCACTGTTAAATGAAATTATAATTTACGAAGTCATAAGAAGTGCAAAAATAAAAAGAGGCTGGAAATACTAATTAATAAATTGGAGGAGTACCTATGAGAAAAAAATTAAAATGGAGTATTGCAATGATTATATTGACAGCAGGTTTGTGGATTGGACAGCAAAGTACACAAGCCATGGAAACAGAAACGAAACAGCAGGTATCTATTCCAGAGTTTTATTATACCGGTGCGGCAGATAAGAATAATAAAATAATTGTTTCCTGGTATATGAAGGAACACTTTGACAGAGAGAAAGGAACTTCTGAGGCTTACGAGATAGAAATTGCATCTAATAACAGCTTTACCCATAGCAAAAAAATAGATGTAACCGAAAGGCAGGTGTCCATTGCAAGAAGTGAGTTTGGAACAGATGGTGGAAAACTATATTTTCGAGTGAGACAGTGTGTGCAGCCTGTTTCCGGAAGTGCCATTGTAGGGGATTGGAGCGAAACGAAAGAACTGGTTTATGTTGCCATTAATAAAAAGAATTTCCCTGGCTTGTATCACTTGTTGAAAAAAGGCGGGGTGGCGATGTCCTTGGACGGAAGTAAGAGGAAGGAAGTATATGATTTAAATCAGGATGGATGGCTGGAACCGGAGGAAATTTATAAATTAACCAGCTTGTCCACAGAAAATTATAGAAAAAAGAAGCAGGGGAAATATGTGTTTTATCCTTCATCAAAGGTTAGTAGCTTTCAAGGGGTGGAATACCTAAATAATCTTCAGACTATTCAGCTGGTTCATTACAGTGGAAAGAAAATCGATTTATCTCAAAATAAAATATGGTCATTAGATATTAGAGGAATCACATCCAAAAAAATTACAGTGATTTCACCAACAGCGAAAAATGTTTTTATTGAGTCAGCGTATACAGCTAAGATGAAGCGAATGGATTTGTCAAAATGTACTGGGGTGGTAGATTTGCGTGCCTATGGGAATTCACAAACAAAGGTGTTGAAGCTGCCAAAGAAGAAGGAGAAATTAAAAATACTTAGCATTTCAGGGATTTGTGTTAAAGAATTAAATCTAAATAAATACAAGAATTTGCAACAATTCTATGCTTATGGTTCTGATGTAAGAAAAGTGACTCTAAATCAGTGTACTAAATTGCGTTATGTATATTTTTACTATTGTAATAAGATTAGAAGTCTGAATCTGACAGCAAATAAGAAATTAAGAGGAATGGATGCATATGCTTCCAAGGGATTAACGAAAAGTACAGTGAAGGTGCCGAAAAGTGCAAAAGTAACCTGGAACAAAGGAAAATGGTGGTACAGTACCAAA
Source organism: uncultured Jutongia sp. (assembly GCA_964511525.1). Lineage (GTDB taxonomy): Bacteria > Bacillota > Clostridia > Lachnospirales > Lachnospiraceae > Jutongia. Next base: position 1,658 of record CAZEFX010000122.1, on the reverse strand, counting down.
AGCTATAAAAAGGACATGAAAAATATATATGCATAATTCGTTGACAGAAGAAAAAAGAATAGGATTCATTTAGAAAAGACAAAGGTTAGGAGATGTGCAGATGAAAAGAAAATGTGGAATTTTGCTAGTTCTATTACTGGTTTTGAGTTCAATTAGTACAATTAGTGCGGTTCATGCAAAAAAAGCAACAGTTCGATTAAAAAAGAATAATATTACTGTAGGCATTGGCAGCGGCTATGGAAAAAATATTCGTATGCTGCAGGGAAAGGATAAATTACCGCCCAATGCATTTACTTTTAAGTCATTAAATCCAAAGGTTGCTAAGGTTACGAAATATGGAAAGGTTATCGGAAAGAAACCGGGCAATACCAAGATTATCTGTACACAGATTAGTTCGGGAAAGAAGCTGGCATGTAAAGTGACTGTACAGCGATATGTAGAAGAAATTATTACAAAGAATTGGTATTTGAATTTTCATGAAATAGGGGAGCAGCAAAAGATTGCTACTTCGGTTTATCCGAAAAATGCTACAAAAAAGAAGTTTTCTTATAAAAGTAGTAATGAACAGGTGGTTACAGTAGATAAAAACGGAATTGCTACTTGTACCGGTGAAGGAGAAGCGGTGATTACCATTACTGCCAAGGATGCAAATAAGATTAGTGCCATTATTAATGTATGCCTGGTCAGTGGTTATTTAGAGCCTTATGGTATCCATGAAAAACAAAAAATGCCTCATGGAAAAGTGACAACCATTTCCTACACATCCAATGGTGGCACCAAACAAAAGGCTGTAGTATATACACCGCCAGAATATACCTCAGAGAAAAAATATAATGTTATGTATCTTTTGCATGGAGCAGGCGATAGTAGAGAATCATGGACAAAGAGCGGTGGAGCACAATATGTAATGGATTATCTGTATAAGAACCAAATGGTGAAAGACATGATTTTGGTTATGCTGGATAATGCTGCATCGGATACGGAGGTTGAAAAAGACTTAATCCAATATTTAATGCCTGCTATTGAGAAGAAATATTCGGTGGAAACGGGACCAGAGCATACCGCATTAGCCGGGTACTCTATGGGAGGTTATTTAACAGAATCTATTGGTTTGCAAAGAAGTGATAAATTTGGTTATTTAGGGATTTTTTCGCCGGCTACAGGAGAAATTATTAATGCCTACTTATGTAGTAAGGTGGAGGATAAAAAAGCAAATATACATAAATATCCATTGAAAGGAATCTGGCTGTCGGTAGGTTCTTCTGATGATTTGGTATATTCTGCAACTATGAGTGCAAAAGCTTATTTAGAAAATGATAAGGCACAGGCCTATTATGCCATGTATGGAACGAAATATCATTTTTATGAGAAAGTTACTACCACACCTCATAGCTGGGCTGAATGGAGAAATGGTTTATATAACTTTGCTCAGATAGCATTTCAATAATCGGAAAATTGGAACATTAGAATTATATTAACTGTTGAAGGATAACCAATGATTTATATTTTTACGGCTTTATATGCAGAGGCACAGCCTTTGATTCAAAGATTTCAATTAAAAAAAGAAAAAACAAGAAGTCCTTTTGATACATTTTATAATGAGGACAAGAAGCTTCGATTGATTCTTACCGGGGTAGGAAGTATTGCCTCTGCCAGTG
>CAZEFX010000121.1:0-6802 GCA_964511525.1 uncultured Jutongia sp. | reverse complement strand
TTATTTATTATTGTATTTGAACGTGTTACAGAATATTCTGTGGTCTTTAAGAAGAAACGACAGAAGGCATTACGCAAAAAAGCCAAGGAAGAGGAATATGTAAAAGAAAAAATGGCGCAGAGAAAGGCAAAGGGACAAACTAATGCCACAGAAGTGCTTCGTCAGGATAAGAAGAAACCAAGAAGACAACAGACCAATTCCTTTAGTGATTTTGTAAAGAGATGTTTATCGGATCGCAAAATTATTCGGAGTATCCGTATTGTAATAGCAGTAGCAAATCCGCTTCTCCTATTTATTATGTTGGAGATGATGAATGGTACCTTCGCTACGATTCTTCCAAATGTGTGGATTTTTACATGGATTTTGTTGGGAGCTTTACAGCTGGTATTAATTGGTATATTCCACAATTCAGCAGTTTCTATGCTGGTTATGGATTTGTTTTTATTCCCTGTAGGAATTGCTAATTTATTCATTATGAATGTTCGTGGAACTCCATTTTTGCCAGCGGATATTTTAGGTGTAGCTACTGCTACAGAGGTAGCATCTACCTATACATTTTCCCTTACACCGGCACAGTTTGTAGTGATTCCAGCCTTTCTTATCTGGTGTATGGTGATATTTAAAACGCGAGTTAAGAGAAAGAAAAATCCATTAAAGAAACAATTAATTCGCAGAGCGGTGGCTCTCATTCCGGGAATCGCAATTATTTTACTTTTATACCATACAGATGTGTTAAGTACCTGTGGTATTAAGGATAGTATTTGGAATAAGGTATATTCCTGCCGTGCCAACGGATTTTATATGAATTATTTCCTGAATTTACATTATTTGAAGGTTTCTACACCATCGGGATATTCCGACACGAAGGTGGCAGAGATTATTGAAGAAGTAAAAACAGAAAATGTTCCAGAATCGATTGGAGAAAGTGAAAATACCACCTTGGAAAAGCCAGAGGGGGAAATCCTTGGAAATGCAGACTTTGGTATGAATAAAACCTTAAATGGAGAAAAGCCAAATATTATTTTGGTTATGAATGAAAGCTTGGCTGATTTTGATTTGGTTGGTAATGTAAATTACAATAAAGATCCGCTGCCATTTTTGCACAGCATGAAGGAAAATACCATTAAGGGAACGGATTATGTATCTGTTTTTGGTGCAGGTACAAGTAATTCGGAATTTGAAGCCATGACAGGTAATACCATGGCATATTTTCCAAGCGGAACAAATGTATATCAGCAGTATATGCATGAATCTACATTTTCCCTGCCATCCTATTTAAAGGAATTAGGGTATGACTGTACCGCAGTACATCCAAGTAGTGCTACCAATTGGAACCGTGTTGCTACTTACGAAAGTATGAAGTTTGATGAGTTCCTGAGTATCGAAGATTTTAAGAATCCAGAATATGTTCGTTATATCAGCGATAAGGAAAGCTATAAGAAGGTAATTGAGCTTTACGAAAATAAAGGGGACAACCCATTATTTGTGTTTGATATGACTATTCAGAACCATGGAGGGTATCTGACCAATACCAATTGGAAAGAACCAATTGAAATTAAGGATTCTTATTATACAGAAACCAAAGAGTATCTTTCCTCTATTCATGTGTCGGATCAGGCATTTGAATATTTAATTGATTACTTTAGTAAGGTAGAGGAACCAACCTTAATTTGTATGTTTGGTGATCATTTTCCATCCATTGAGACAGATTTCTATGAGGAGCTATTAGGAAAGCCACAGAATGAATGGAAATTAGAGGATATTCAAAAGCGTTTTGCATGTCCGTTTGTATTGTGGGCAAACTATGATATTGATGAGGCGGATAATGTAGTAATTGGAAACAACTATTTGGAAAATATGATGCTGAAACAGGCTGGTATTGATTTGCCATTATATCATCAGTATATTGAAAAGGTATCAAGAGAAGTTCCTGCCATGAATGTAAATGGTTATATGGATACAGAAGGAAATTGGTATTCTTATGATGATGAAGGTCCGGAGGCTGCTACAGAGTTATTAAATAATTATGAGATATTGCAGTATGGTTTTTATAGCGACACGGACAAAGAAAAAATGAGCGAAGTATTTCAGATGAAGCCGTAAACAAAAGAAAGCTGTCTTGCAATTATGTAGGGCAGCTTTTGCTTTATGGAAATTCGCTTGAAATATGTAAGATGTTAACAAGAATTGCTTGGAGGAAATATGCGATATTTAAAACAATTTTTTTGGATTATAGTATTTTCTTTTTTAGGAGAAGGACTATATGCTTTGATTCCTTTACCGATTCCAGCAAGTATTTATGGGTTGCTTTTGATTTTTTTTGCCCTGCAGATTGGGGTATTGAAACTGGAACAGGTGAAAGAAGGAGCAGATTTTTTAATAGGGATTATGCCTGTTCTTTTTATTCCGGCAGCGGTGGGGTTGATTGATTATTGGGAGATAGTAAAGCCTATTTGGTTTCCGGTTTTGGTGATTATTATTGTGACCACCATATTTGTATTAGTAGTATCTGGTAGAATCACACAATGGGTGATTCGTAGAGAAAATAAGGAAAAAGGACGGGTATAGGAATGGAATTTTTGAAGGAATCCTTGTTTTTTGGAATGTTTCTTAGTTTACTGGGATATGAAATCGGATTGCTGATTAAGAAAAAATGGAAGCTGGCAATTTTAAATCCCCTTTTGATTTCCATTGTTTTGATTATTGTTTTTCTAAAAATGTTTCACATCCCCTATGAGGATTATAATCATGGGGCAAAATATATCAGTTATCTGCTGACACCTGCCACGGTGTGTTTAGGTGTTCCATTATATGAGCAGCTGGAAATATTAAAACAGAATAAAAAAGCAATTTTTGCAGGTGTGATTGCTGGTGTTCTGGCAAGTCTGGGAAGTGTTTTGGGCTTAGCTGTAGCTTTTGGACTTAGCCATGAAGAGTATGTTACGTTACTTCCTAAATCCATTACTTCTGCTATTGGAATGGGAGTGTCACAGGAATTAGGTGGTATTCCTAATATTACCGTAGCAGTAATTGTGATTACTGGAATATTGGGAAATATGTTTGCTGAGGGGATTTGCCGTATGGCAAAAATCCAGGAGCCGGTGGCGAAGGGAATTGGAATTGGGTCCGCTGCTCATGCTATGGGAACTGCCAAAGCAATGGAGCTGGGAGAGATAGAGGGAGCTATGAGCGGACTGTCAGTGGCAGTCTCTGGATTAATTACTGTGATTGGTGCAGCTTTATTTGCTAACTTTTACTAATATATGATATAATATTACTTTAGAGTGAGATGTTGTCTAAAAAGATAGTAAACCATTATTATAAGCTTACTATTTTGAATACAGAAGGAAGGAAATATGAAAATGTCCCAAGAGAACAATCAGAAATTAATACAGATATTAGATGAATTAAAAAAGGAGAAGTCCAAAGAGAAAATTCAAGAACTGGTACAGGTGCTAGAGAATTGTAATATGTTTGTTCCAGCAGTATTACCTCCAAACACGGATCCGAAGATTATTAAAATCCTGGCAGAGTCTGGTGGAAAACCGGTGGATATTCCAAGAGAAGTGGCACCAAGAATTGTTTTTTTGGAAAATAAAGAAAAGAAACGCTATTTACCATTGTTTACTAGTAAAGAGCAGTCTGAAAAGGGTCCACAGAGAGCTCCTATTAATATAACTCTGCCATATAAAAATTGTTTGGCATTACTAGCAAAGGAGAGTGGAGCTTCAGGAGTTGTAATTAATCCTTATGAACATAATGTAATGATTAATATGAGTGTTACTTCCAAAACCGAGAAGAAGGAAGTGAAATTAACAGAGCCACAGCTGCATGCCGTGATTCGTCAGAAGGTAGAAGCGGATATGCTTCCAGATAAGTTATTTGCTGAAAAGGAAACCGTAATAGAAAACCTGCGTAAGGATGGCGGAAAGCTTTTAGTAGACTTATATACAGAAGCTTACCAGAATCAGGTGGCTTGTCCTTATGATTCTGAGGAATTTGATGTTATGGCATTAAACATTAGTGAGGAATTAACGGTATTGCGGGTTAGCATGCCTACCCAGAAGCTGGTGCCGGGAACTTGTCCAATGGTATTGATTTCTTGGAATCCGGTTCAGGAAAACCTCCGTTATTTTGGAATCGTAAAGGGAAGAAATGGAGAGCCGGATCATATTTGTGAAGCCTTTCCAGATGGAAAGAAAGTGGATATGGGAGAAGCTCCTGGGGAAGGTAGTGAATTCCAATATATCATTGATTTAAATACCCCTTCATAATTTTCAAAAAAATGGAAAAAGAATGGGTGAGGTTATTGCAAAAAACTCCCCATTAGGTATATAATTTAATATGTGAGAAAATAATGGGAGACAGTATATGTTTAATCGTCGGAAGGGTCATGTTCTGCTGATGTGGGCGTTGACCGGAATATTGGTGACAGGTATGTTTTCTGGGTGTTCTCAGAAGACAGAAAATAGTACAGAGACTACGCAGCAGGAACAGGAAGAAAAGGAAACCTTGCAGGGTTATAATGAAGACCCAGAGTCGAATATGGGCTTATGGGGCAGAGCAATGGGTTCCGTTTTGATTTCCATGAATGATGGAAGTCCGTATTATTTTGGTGGATATGAAGCTTCAGAAGCGAATAAAGAGGCGGCAGCGGCTATTTTGGAAAGCAGCTGGCAGATAACTGGTCGGGAGGATTTGTTAAAACAGATTAATGAATTGTTACAGACTGGAAGTAGAAAAGATTTTCTACGGGAAGCCAAAGAAATGAAGCAAATGTCTCCAAAAGAATTGAAAAAGGCTATGAAACAGTTATCTGGACCTTTGCTAATTCATTTTGAGCTGGTACAGAAGAATTGGGAAACTTGGGGAAAATCTGGTCTTGTTGCATGGGATATGTGTCGTATTTCTCATTTGGTACAGTGGGGATATATTGCAGGATATCTTACTTTGGAAGAAGCACAGGCTATGATTGAACCAGCAGCTAAGCGTCTTCAGAAGCATTTTACAAGCTGGCAAGAGGTTATTACCAACTGGCTGGATGGATATGCTTTGTATGCAGCCATTGATTTAGAAGAAGCAGGAAATGATTATGAAAACCGCATGGCGGTATACCAGTCTCTGGTGGAACAACAGGAAAGTAAAGGCATTTTGTTTGATGACTCTTTATTTCAAGCTGAGCTTGTTCCGATTTCATCCGTTTCCTATAAAACCATTTTAAAAGAACTTCAAACAGAAAAGAAGCAAAATAAAAAGCAAAAAAAGGAAAATCAGAGTCAGCAGGAAGAGGCTGGCAGTGAGGAAAATATAGAATGATAATATATTTGATTCGTCATGGCAGACAGTGTAGTTCTGACTGCAATGTGAATGTATCTCTTGCACCGGAGGGAGAGAGGCAGGCAAAACTGTTGGGAGAACGTATGAAGCGTTATCCGATTGATGCATTATATTCTAGTGATTTGATCCGGGCAGAGGAAACAGCAAGGATTGCCTTTAAGGAGTATGGAGGTTTAGTTGACCAGTTACAGATTCGTTCCGGCTTAGCAGAAGTGGATTTTGGAGAATTGACTGGTCGGCCGGATGAAGAGGTAAAGGCTTTCTATAAAGAGTATTACCGGGAGCAATTAGAACGATTTGAAGAAGGACGTATTCAGAAAGGAAATGCTTTGGATGAGGTAAATGAATTTGTTGGTGATTTTTTTGTTCCAACAGAAGAAATCTGGTATCCAGAGGGAGAGGATGGTCCTAGCGTTTTAAATCGAATGATGCCGGTGATTCAGGAATGGATAGACAGTGGGAAACAGAATATTGCAGTTGTTACTCATGGGGGTGTGATTCGTATTTTGTTAACTGCATTTTTTGGAGGAGATTTCGCTAAGAGATTACTTTTTGGAACATCTCTGGAAAATTGTAGTATTACCCAGTTACATTTCGACGAAGAAAAGCATGGTTTTTATTTGGACAGGTTTAATGATTATGCTCATTTAGAGCAGGAGCCTGACTTGATGCGTAGGCATTTTGTAAAACCGGCAAAGTAAAAAAGGAGAGTAAGGTAAAAAATATTATTTAAGAAAAATACATAAAGAAAGGGTTAAGATATTATGGCAAGAATTATTTTAGCATCAGCTTCATCAAGAAGAAAGGACATATTAGAGCAGGTAGGGATTACATGTGAAGTAATACCTAGCCAGATTGCAGAGGAGGTACAGGCTGAGAATCCAGGTTCTTATGTTGAAACCTTGTCATCTGCAAAGGCAGAGGATATTGCAGGACAGATTGAGGGGGATTTCGTTATTATTGCTGCAGATACTGTAGTAGTAAAGGATGGAGCTATTTATGGCAAGCCTGAATCAGAGGAGCATGCCTGTCAGATGCTGGGAATGCTTCAGGGAAATCGTCATGAAGTATACACTGGTGTAACTTTGATTTCTGTTGCAAATGGAGAAGGATTAATTGATACCTTCCATGTGCGCACTATTGTAGATATGATGCCTATGACAGCGGAGCAGATTTCTTCCTATGTTCAGTCTGGTGAACCAATGGATAAAGCAGGTGGCTATGGTATTCAGGGCAAGGGTGCTGCATATATCAGGGACGTAGCTGGAGATTTCTTTAATGTAGTAGGACTTCCGATTTCTACTGTATTATCCAGATTAGAGAATATGGGTGTGAATTTGTACTAGAAATACTAAAATATTATATACAATAAAGACAAATCATATTGGTTTGTCTTTTTTTTGCTTTATGGGAAAGTGCGTCCTATAAAGCAAAAAATGCTCCGCAGGATGCGCACCTCGCGGAG
>CAZEFX010000120.1:0-6855 GCA_964511525.1 uncultured Jutongia sp. | reverse complement strand
TAAGATTTATCTGGCAACTGACCCGGACCGTGAGGGAGAAGCGATTTCATGGCATTTATCAAAGGCGTTGAAGCTTGAAGACAAAAATACCAGCCGTATTACTTTCAACGAAATTACCAAAAATGCAGTAAAACAGTCTATTAAACAAGCCAGAAAAATAGATATGAATTTAGTAGATGCCCAGCAGACTCGTCGTGTATTAGACCGTCTGGTAGGTTATCAGATTAGTCCTGTTTTATGGGCTAAAGTAAAAAGAGGATTGAGTGCAGGACGTGTTCAGTCTGTAGCACTTCGTATTATTTCAGACAGAGAAGCAGAAATTAATGCATTTATTTCCAAAGAGTATTGGACTCTTTCTGGGGAGTTTTTCGCAGAAGGGGAAAAGAAGCCTTTAGTAGCGGATTTTTATGGAACGCCTACCGAAAAAATGTCCATTGAATCAGAAGAGGAAATGGATCAGATTATTCAGAAAATTAAAAGAGCAAAATTTCAGATAACAGATATTAAGAAATCAGAAAGAAGTAAAAAGTGTCCGTTGCCGTTTACTACAAGTACCTTACAGCAGGAAGCGGCGAAAAATCTTAATTTCTCTACTCAGAAAACGATGAGATTGGCTCAGAACTTGTATGAAGGTGTGGCTGTGAAAGGCAAGGGCACCATTGGTTTGATTACGTATCTCCGTACGGATTCTACCCGTATTTCAGAAGAAGCCAAGGCCATGGCAAAGGATTATATTGTGGAGAATTATGGGGAAGAATATGTAGCCGAAGGTGTAGAAAGTAAAAAGGCTGGTAAGAAGATTCAGGATGCTCATGAAGCCATTCGCCCAACCTATGTGGAAATTACTCCGGCACAGGCAAAGGAATCTTTAAATAGAGATCAGTTCCGTTTGTATCAGTTGATTTGGAAACGTTTCATGGCAAGTCAGATGTCTCCTGCAAAGTATGAAACCACTTCGGTAAAGATTGATTCCAAAGAATATCGTTTTACAGCATCTTCTTCTAAGGTGGTATTTCAGGGATATTTAACTGTATATCAAACAGAGGATGATAAGGTTGAAAAGAAAAGTGTTTCTAAGAATCTGACAAAGGGAATGAAAATGTCAGGAAAGAATTATGATAAGAAACAGCATTTTACCCAGCCACCAGCCCATTATACAGAGGCTTCTCTGGTAAAGGCGCTGGAGGAGTTGGGAATAGGACGACCAAGTACCTATGCACCAACGATTTCTACTATTATTAATAGACATTATGTTTCAAAGGAACAGAAAAATTTATACGTGACAGAATTAGGTGAAGTGGTAAACAGCATTATGAAAAAATCATTCCCAAGTATTGTGGATGTGAATTTTACTGCTGCATTGGAGGGACTTTTAGACCGCGTAGAGGATGGCTCTGTTCGTTGGAAGACAGTTGTAGAAAATTTTTACCCGGATTTGGCTGAGGCGATTCGTATTGCCCAGAAGGAATTGGAAGAGGTTAAAATTGAGGATGAAGTAACAGATGTCATCTGCGAAGAATGTGGACGAAATTTAGTTGTAAAGTATGGTCCATATGGAAAGTTTTTGGCGTGTCCAGGATTTCCGGATTGCAGAAATACAAAGCCATTTTTTGAGAAAATCGGTGTGGCTTGTCCAAAATGCCAAGGTGATTTGGTAATGAAGATGACCAAGAAGGGTAGAAGATATTTCGGTTGCATGAATTATCCGGAGTGTGAGTTTATGACATGGCAGAAACCATCAGAGAAAAAGTGTCCGGAATGTGGCGGTGTAATGTTAGAGAAAGGAAATAAACTAGTTTGTATGGATGAACAATGCGGCTATGTAGAGGTAAAGACCAAAAAAGAAGATAACTAGCAAGAAATAACTCTCGAACCGGATTGTAGAAAGTTTTACGGGGAAAGAAATGAGTTTAGAATTACTGGATAAAACGAGAAAGATTAATCATTTGTTAAATAACCGGCAATCAGACAAAGTGAATTTTAACGAATTTTGTCGTGTGTTTTCTGGAGAAATGCATGTAAATGTATTATTGATTAGTCGCAAAGGAAAGGTGCTGGGATTAAAGGAAAGAAGGGAGATTCCTGTGATTCCCCAACTAGGACAGGTGGCATATGGAGAGTATCTGGAAGCTTCTCTTCAGGAGCGATTATTGAATGTCCTGTCCACTAAGGAAAATGTAAATCTTATGACATTGGGGTTCTCTTTTGCAGGGGTGGAGGAGTACCAGGTAATGGTTGCACCGGTAAATATGGCAGGAAAGCGTTTAGGAACCTTGTTTGTATACCGAAAAGAACTGCCATTTTCCATTGATGACATTATTCTGACGGAGTATGGAACCGTAGTAATCGGGCTGGCTATGCAGCGTGCAGAAAGCGAAGAAATGACAGAAGAGCAGCATAAAGAGCAGGATGTAACAGCCGCTATACAAACCCTATCCCGTTTAGAGGCGAGAGCCATGTCTTGTGTTTTGGATGAATTGGAGGATGTCACAGAAGGGATTTTGGTAACCAGCCGTCTGGCGGATAAAGTGGGAATCACTCGTTCTGTCATAGTAAATGCTTTGAAAAAGTGCGAAAGTGCCGGAATCATCAAGACCAAATCTTCCGGTATGAAGGGGACCACCATACGGGTTGTCAATGATTTGTTTTCAACAGAAATGATTCAACAATGTATGGGAGAATAAGTACATACTATTTAAATTTGTTAATCGGAAGGATGACAAGGTTATCATAAAATGTTATTTATTTTGTGATAACCTTAAATTATGTCTAATAATAGAAAAAAGTGGAAAAAAATATAGAAAAATGTCGAAAAAATTAGAGGAAAAATATGGAGAAATCATGAAATCTGTAAATTTCACTTGTATTTTGTCACATTTTCCTTATAATTATATACAGGTCATTTTATGTTTTGATGAAAACAGATTAGATAAAAGGGGGCTTTTAGATGATTGCATCAGGAGCATATAATTACATTAATGTATTAGAGTCTGTAGCTGATGCTAGCTGGACCAGAAATTCTATTATTACAAATAACATTGCTAATGTGGATACCCCTGGGTATAAGCGGAAGGATTTATCCTTCGAGATGTATCTTCAGGAGGAGCTTAGCGGAGGAAGTTCTTTAGATGCTGAGGTGGCAGATGTTGATTTGGATATTTTAAATGGTTCTACCTATACAGATTATGGAACAGTGAGCTATCGATTGGATGGCAATAACGTAGATATTGATACGGAAAGTTCTTATCTGGCGCAGAACCAGTTGAAGTACTATACCGTTTTAGATTCTATTTCACAAGAATTTACCCGGTTACGTAGTGTGTTAAAGAATGGAAATGGAAGTTGATAAAAGCTTTGGTTTAAAGGGATAAAAATAGAAGGGAGAAAATTAGCATGGGTGTATTTTCAGCTATGGATATAAGCGCTAGTGGTATGACTGCCCAGAGAACACGTTTAGATGTGATTTCGCAGAATATTGCTAATGTAAACACCACGAGAGGTGCAGATGGAACACCATACAACCGTAAGACAGTAGTTTTTCAGGAGAAGGCATATGTTTCTTTTGATGATACGCTTTGCGCTGCTGCTGGTCTGGTAGGAAATGGTGTAAAGATTGTAGAGATTGTAGAGGATACAGATACGGAAGGAAGGATGGTGTATGATCCGTCCAATCCGGACGCGGACGAAAATGGTTACGTTATGTATCCGAATGTAAATACAGTTACAGAAATGACAAATATGATTGATGCAAGTCGTTCATATGAAGCGAATGTAACTGCTTTTAATGCAACGAAAAACATGCATTTAAAGGCGTTGGAGATTGGAAAATAATAGAAAAGTGAATTAAATGAGGGAGGACAAAGAAATGAATTTGTCAGCACTTTCAAATATTGATTTTAATACTGCGTTTCAGGTGCCTTCTATATCATCAGAGTTAAATGGAACTGTTAATGGTGTAGAGGAAGACAGTGCTTTTGAGGCGTTATTTAATTCTGCTGTGCGTATGGTGAATGAAACCAATGATTATAGTAATGCAGCAGAGGAAGAAGAGATTAAATTTTCTTTAGGTGAAACAGATAGCGTACATGATTTGCAGATTGCCCAGCAAAAGGCAAATATTGCATTGCAGTATACAGTAGCAGTAAGAGATACATTTATGTCAAGCTATCGGGAGATTATGAATCTTCAATTCTAAAATAAGCCAATGGGCATGAGGAGTTACGTATGAAGGAACGAGTCAAAGAAATCCCCGCAAGAATTGCGGAATTTTGGAATAAGTATACCAGTAAACAAAAAACAATTATTATTTCTGTAATCTGTGTTGTTCTTGTTTTGATTGCAGCAGTGGCTTATTTTGTGTCACGTCCAACCTGGACTAAGTTCAATGAGTTTAGCAGTTTGGAAGATGCCAGTGCTATGGTAGATGCATTGGATGACAATGGAATTGCCCACAAATCTTCTAAAGACGGTCTTACTATATATGTGCATGACGACCAGATGACAGAAGCCTTTTATGCTATGAGCGATGAAAATCTGGTAGATACCGGATACACTTGGGATGATGCTTTTGATAATAGCATGTCTACTACAGAAAGTGAGAAATCCCAGAAAAGAATTCTTGCATTACAGACACAGATTAAGAATAGTATGATGAACTATTCCTTTGTGAAGGATGCAGATGTTTTTATTGACATTCCAGAAAGTTCATATAGCGTATTGGATGAGGAAGGCGACACTTCTGTTACTGCTAAGATTGAGGTGACAGAGGAAGGAAAAGAAATATTAACAACTGAAGTTGCGGCTAATCTGGCTGCATGGCTGGCAGGGGCAGTAGGAACAGATATAGAGCATGTTGTCATCAATGATACCGATGGTAATTCGGTTTATAACGGCAATGCAGCGGATGGATTAGGTGGTGCATTGACTGGCGGAAGTGTAGAATATTGTGAAAAGCTTCGTAATAATATTGCTCAGAATTTGATTCAAATTATGGTGAAAAATGGTTACGATGATGTGGAAGTCGGAACTCAGGGCATTCGGTTTAATATGTCCAAAATTGAAAGTCTGCGGAAAGATTATTCTCTTGATGAAGGCAGAGATAGGGGATATGAAACCAGTAGCTATACATACAATCAGGAAGGGAATTCTGGTGTTGCAGGAGGGATTCCTGGAACAGATACTAACGATAATGATGAAACAGACTATGTTTTGAATACAGGTACTTCCTCAAATTCTACTGTAGAAATAGAAAAATTAGAAGGAATGCTGGTTGATGAAACCATAGAGAATATCAAACAGGAGCTTCCTGCTATTGAATATGATGATTCTTCCATTGGTGTGGTTGTTACAAGATACCTTGTTTATGATGAAGAGCTGATGGAAAAAGATGGAACACTGGATGGAACTACCTTTGAAGAGTTTATGGCAGCAAATAACACGAGAACAGTCATTGATGTACCGGAAGAACAGGTGAATCTTCTTGCAGCGGCTTCTGGTGTTGATCCGGCTCAGATTACTGTAGTTGGATATGAGGTGCCTAAATTCATAGAAAAGGCATCTGGAGCTAGAAGTATTTCTGACTATTTGATGATTATTCTGGCAGTGCTGATTATTGCATTGTTAATCTTTGTAGTACTTCGTGGTACAGCACCAATGAAGGTTTCCGAGACAGAACCGGAGCTTTCTGTGGAGCAGCTGCTGGCTACTACAAAAGAGAATCAATCCTTGGATGACATTGAATTTAGTGATAAGTCTGAAACCAGAAAGCTTATTGAGAAATTCGTGGATGAAAATCCGGAAGCAGTGGCGCAATTGCTTAGAAACTGGATTTCGGATGATTGGGATTAGAAGATTTATAGTAAGCGGGCAAAAGGAATTGCGGTTGCAATTCCTTTATCCCGTCTATGGATATAGATGTGGAAACGCATAGAAGGAGGGTAATATGGCAAAGACAGAAGATATTTCAGGTGTTCAAAAGGCAGCGATTTTGTTGATATCATTAGGACCAGATAAATCTGCTTCCATTTTTAAGCATTTAAAAGAAGATGAAATAGAACAGTTAACCTTAGAGATAGCTAATACAAGAAGTATTTCACCATCTGTAAAGGATTCCGTTATGGACGAGTTTTACGAGGTGTGTCTGGCACAGCAATACATTGCAGAGGGTGGTATTTCTTATGCGAAGGACTTGCTGGAAAAAGCTCTTGGTGCAGACCGTGCGAGAGACGTTATTGGAAAGCTGACGGCTTCCCTGCAGGTTCGTCCCTTTGAATTTGTTCGTAAAACAGATGCTAGTCAGCTGTTAAACTTTATTCAGGATGAGCATCCACAGACAATTGCATTAATTTTGTCTTATTTGTCATCCTCTCAGGCATCTACTATTATTTCTGCTTTGTCTCCAGACAAACAGACAGATGTAGCAAAGCGTATTGCCCAGATGGACAGAACCTCACCAGATGTGATTAAGGAAGTGGAACGAGTGTTAGAGCAGAAGCTGGCATCCCTTGTAAATCAGGATTACACCATTGTTGGTGGTGTAGATGCTATCGTAGAGATTTTAAATACGGTAGACCGTGGAACAGAGAAGCACATCATGGAAAATCTGGAAATCGAAGATCCAGAATTGGCAGACGAAATCAGAAAGAAGATGTTCGTATTCGAAGATATTTTATCTTTGGACGACCGTTCTATCCAGCGTGTACTCCGTGAGGTGGACAACAACGAGCTGGCAATTGCTTTAAAGGGTGCCAACGAAGAGGTTCAGAACCTTATCTTCAACAACCTGTCTAAGCGTCTTGCTACAATGATTAAGGAAGATATGGAATTTATGGGACCTGTACGTATGAAGGACGTAGA
>CAZEFX010000119.1:0-6920 GCA_964511525.1 uncultured Jutongia sp. | reverse complement strand
TATTGATACAGGTATGGGACTGGAGCGTCTGGCAGTAGTTGTACAGGATGTAGATTCTGTATTTGATATTGATACCATGAAAGCCATTCGTGACCGTATCTGTGAGTTGGCAAAGACCCAGTACCAGTCTGATGAGATTAAGGATATTTCCATCCGTTTGATTACCGATCATATTCGTTCTGCTACATTCCTGATTTCTGATGGTGTTATGCCAAGTAATGAAGGACGTGGCTATGTGCTTCGCCGTCTTATTCGCCGTGCTGCACGTCATGGCCGTAAATTAGGAATCGAGGGTGCATTTTTGGCAGAGCTTTCTAAGACTGTTATTGCAGAGTCTAAGGATGGTTATTCTGAATTAGAAGAAAAGAAAGAATTTATTCTTACTGTCTTAAATAAAGAAGAAGAGCAGTTTAATAAGACCATTGACCAGGGACTTTCTATTTTGGCAGAAATGCAGGAGCAGATGGATGCTGCAGGCAAGAAGGAACTAGCAGGCGCTGAGGCATTTAAGTTATATGATACCTATGGATTCCCATTAGATTTAACTATGGAAATTTTAGAGGAAAAAGGTTATACCGTGGATGAAGCTGGATTTACTGCTGCTATGGAGGAGCAGAAAAAGAAAGCGAAGGATGCCCGTAAAGAAACAAATTATATGGGAGCAGAAGAAACGGTATATCATCAGATTGATCCATCTATTACCTCTGCTTTCGTAGGTTATGATAGATTGGTTCATAAGTCTAAGGTAACGGTACTGACTACAGAAACGGAAATCGTGGAAGCTTTGACTGAGGGACAGAAGGGTACTGTAATTGTAGAGGAGACTCCATTTTATGCTACCATGGGTGGTCAGCAGGCAGATATTGGTGTGATTACTGTAGATGGCAGTGAATTCAAGGTAGAAGATACGGTGAAGCTTCAGGGTGGCAAGGTTGGTCATATCGGTGTAGTAACCAGCGGTATGATTAAGGTTGGAGATATGGTTATCTTAAAGGTATGTGAGCAGAATAGAACAGATACAGGAAAGAACCATAGTGCTACTCATATTTTACAGAAGGCACTTAGAATGGTTTTGGGCAATCATGTAGAACAGCACGGTTCTTATGTAGATGCAGACAGACTTCGTTTTGACTTCTCTCATTTCTCTGCAATGACACCAGAGGAAATTGCAAAGGTAGAAGAGATTGTCAATGCACAGATTGCTGCTGGTATCGATGTAGTAACAGAAGAAATGACCTTGGAAGAAGCAAAGCAGACAGGTGCTATGGCGCTCTTTGATGATAAATATGGTGAGAAGGTTCGTGTTGTAAAGATTGGTGATTTCAGCGTAGAACTTTGTGGTGGTACGCATGTACCAAATACAAACATTATTTCTTCCTTTAAGATTATTTCTGAAAGTGGTGTAGCATCTGGTGTACGCCGTATAGAAGCCCTGACTTCTACAGGATTAATGAAGCATTATATTGCAGAGGGAGAGCTTCTTAAAGAGGCTGCTAAGGCTGCTAAGGCGGAACCTGCAAATTTAGTAAAGAAAATTCAGTCTTTACAGGAAGAATTAAAGGCACTTCAATCTGAAAATGAGAAGCTGAAAGCAAAGCTTGCAAATCAGGCTGCTGGTGATGTAGATAGTCAGATTAAAGAGATTAAGGGCGTAAAGGTTCTTGCTATGAGCGTTCCTGAGGTAGATATGAACGGTCTTCGCAATCTGGGTGACCAGATGAAGGAAAAGGTTGGCGAAGGTGTAGTTGTTCTTGCTTCTGCCATGGGTGGAAAAGTTAGTCTTCTTGCAATGGCAACGGACGCAGCTATGAAACAGGGAGCACATGCAGGCAACTTAATCAAAGAAATTGCTTCTCTCGTTGGCGGTGGCGGCGGTGGACGTCCAAATATGGCTCAGGCTGGTGGAAAGAATCCAGACGGAATCGACGCTGCTATTGCAAAAGTGGTAGAGGTACTGGAGAACCAGTTACAGTAATCAAATAATTTTGAAAAAAACAGTTGACGTATTGTAAAAATATGGTATAATCTAATTTGTGCGTAGGTAGGCGATTGGCTTATCTAAAAAATATTACCCATACAGTTGTGTATTGGAAGCACAATTTACAACTGGAGGGAGGTTAGGTGTGAGACTATGTCAAATGTAATCGTAAAAGAAAATGAGACATTGGATAACGCTTTACGCCGTTTCAAGAGAAACTGTGCGAAAGCAGGTATTCAGCAGGAAATTCGTAAAAGAGAGCATTATGAGAAGCCTAGTGTTCGTCGTAAAAAGAAGTCTGAGGCAGCTCGTAAGCGTAAATATTAATTAAAAGAGAACGATTCCAAAAGGACTGTTACAATAGTAGCAGTCCTTTCTTGCAATTAACTAATCAAACACCATTTTGAGTCATTGGAGATAGAATAGCTTATGAAAAAGAAAATTATCCTTATTAGTATTATAGCAATATTACTTATGATTGCTGCATACTGTATTTGGCAGAATAATTCCCTTGTAATATCCAATTATGAATATAAGACTTCTAAAATCCACAAGGATTTGGATGGATATCGGATTGTGCAGATATCCGATTTACATAACAAAGCTTTTGGGAAAAATAATAAGAGACTGATTCAAAAAATCAAGGATTGTAAGCCGGATATTATTGTAGTGACAGGAGATGTGGTAGATAGTAATCATACAGATGTGGATGTTGCTATGAACTTTATGGAGGGGGCGACAGAAATTGCGCCAGTTTATTATATTACAGGGAATCATGAACTATGGGTAGAGGATAGAGAATATGCTGATTTTATGGACAGAATGGCACGAAGTGATGTGATTTGGCTGAAAGATGAAGTAATAGAGATTGCAAAAGGAGAAGAAAGCTTCTTTTTGGTGGGCTTAGACGAGAATTCTTTAGGAAATGCCACTTTAAATCATTTATTGGAGGAGAAGAATATAGGAGAAAATAATCAGGAGAAATTAACCCTTCTTCTTGCCCACGAGCCTCAATATTTTGAAACCTATGTACAATCTGATGTAGATTATATTTTTACCGGACATGCCCATGGTGGACAGATTCGTCTGCCAGGAATTGGTGGACTTGTGGCACCTGACCAAGGATTTTTGCCAAAGTACACAGCAGGAGAATTTACAAAGAATGATACTACTATGGTAGTAAGCCGTGGTCTTGGAAATAGTATTGTTCCAATCCGAGTGTTTAACCGGCCGGAAATTGTTTGTGTTACTTTAAAAAATTATAAAAGATGAATGCTATTTTATTATCGTGAAAAAACAGCAGCAATTTATAAAAAATTTAGTTGTAATATTTTTCCTTCTATAGTATATTTCTTGTAAAAGTTCCGAATCTATAGTGAAGACTGTATAGATTCGGAATATTTATCAAGAAGCCCGGTGTAAAATTTTCTTCGCTGGCTTAGGGAAAGGAACGATTGATTATATGCTTTTGTTGGAAAAGAAATATCGTAATCTGTTTATTATTGGTGCAATTTTTCTGTTATGCATTCGTTATTGGGATAGTTTAATACAGGTTCTGGGAATGGGAGTGCAGGCAGCATTTCCATTAGTGGTAGGAAGTATTGTGGCATATGTATTAAATATTTTGATGGCATTTTACGAGAGACATTATCCGGACAAAATTGGAAAAGTAAATACTGGAAAGCTTCGTAGACCGGTGTGTATTATTTTATCCTTAATAAGTTTTGTGCTGATTTTACTGTTTATTTGTCTTTTAATTATTCCAGAGCTGGCAAATTGTATTAAATTGCTGGTGAAGGAGATACCAAAGGTATGGACCATGATACAGGATTTATTGCAGGAAAATCCGCAGATTTGGGAGTATGTCAATGAGGCGATGCAGAGCCTGAATTTTAATCCAAGTGATATTGAAGGGATGGTTTCTAAGACGGTTTCCATTCTGGGGGTAGGTCTTGGTGGAGCTATGAATACCATCGTTTCCTTAGTGTCTTCCGTTTTTTCGGGTCTGGTAACTACATTGGTAGCCCTGGTGTTTGCCCTTTATTTATTAACGGGTAAGGAAAAGCTCAGAGGCAATGCAGACCAGTTTTTGAAAGCGTATTTTTCTAAATGGTATCAGAAAATTTGTTATGTGTTAAATATCGTGCATAACAGTTTTCGCAGCTTTATTGTAGGACAGTGCATGGAAGCAGTGATTCTTGGAGTACTTTGTATTCTTGGTATGCTGATTTTTCAGTTTCCATATGCTACCATGGTGGGAACACTAATCGGATTTACTGCATTGATTCCAGTGGCGGGAGCTTATGTAGGTGGTGCTATTGGTGTATTTATGATATTTACAGTATCACCAGTGAAAGCAGTATTATTTGTAGTATTTTTAGTGATTTTACAGCAACTGGAAGGAAATATTATCTATCCAAAGGTAGTAGGAGCTTCCATTGGTTTGCCAGGAATCTGGGTGTTGGCTGCTGTTACCATTGGCGGTGGAATTCTTGGTGTGGCTGGTATGCTTGTGGGAGTTCCATTAGCAGCGGCTGGATACCAGCTTTTGAAAAATGATGTAAAAAAGCGGAATTCAGGAGCATAAAAGGGGAAGATGGCAGTAACGATGACCGTTACTTTTTCTAAAAAATATTCTACCTTTTTGGTATATTCTTCACTTTGCAAACATATAAAATCATGGTATCATGTTCAATGTGTGTGTGGATAACACATGAGTATGTTTGAGTGAGTAAAGGAGTATGGCAGTATGGATCCGTTGATTAAGAAGGTTCTTATGATTCTGGCAGGTATCAGTGCAGTGATTGGACTGGCTGTAGCTGGAATTTTTATAAAACAGGAATGGGATGCAAGGGCAGAGGAAGCTTTGGTTCAGCAACAGATTCAGGAAGTAGAAAATCATAAGGACAGATCTTATGGAAACAAATCAATCTTTGGTGTAAGTACTTCCAATCAGACCTCAGAGGAAATTGCAGAGAGGTTAAAAACAGAACTGGAAGAAGCTAAGCAGCGGAAAGTAACTCTGACGATTAATGGAAAGAATCACACATTTTCTATGAAGAAGCTGAAAGAAAACTTTTTTTATCAAGGTTCTGATGGAAAAAAATATAAGCCGGGACAAGAGTTAGAATTAGCACAATACATTGTGGGATTGGACAAGGAGCTTCCACAGGATGAGCAATATCAGATTTTGTCCGGAGAAAAGCTTGCAACAGAATATGCTGTGGAAATGAAAGCGAAATATAATAAAAAGCAGGTAGGTAAAGTACTAAAGAAGCTAGCAAAAAAATATGAAATTCCAGTAACTAATTCCCATATTAAGAAAGATGGAAAAATAACAAAGACTGCCAAAGGAAGGGCATTGGATATTAAATCGATTAAGCTGGAGTTAAAGGAATATTTGAAAAATACAGACAAGATTGATTTTGTTTCCTCTTACGAAACCCATGTTGTGAAACCTACTTGGTTTCCAAAGGACTTAAAAAAGGTAAAGAGTGTGATTAGTTCCTTTAGTACCACATTCGTATCTACTACATCCCGAGGGCATAATATTAAAGTTGGTGCATCCCGTATCAATGGAATTTGTCTCCTGCCGGGAGAAAAGGCTTCCTTTGATCAGATTATTCATGATGGTTCCGATGGGCAGTATTTTTTAGAGGCGGGTTCCTATCTTAATGGAGAGACGGTGCAGACTAAGGGCGGTGGAATATGTCAGATATCTACCACAGCCTATAATGCTATATTAAGAGCAGGAATTCTTCCGAGTAAGCGATATCCACATAGCATGTCCGTATCCTATGTTCCATTGGGTCTGGACGCTGCTATATCTGAAAACGTGAAGGATTTGGAAGTGACAAACACCTTAGATGTTCCCATTGTAATAAAGATGTTTACCAAAGGAAATACTTTGACAGCTCAGATTATTTCCTATAAAAATGCGTTGAAAGGAAAGATCTATATTCCAAGAGCAGTGGTACTTTCCAGTACGAGTGCAAAGGCTTATCTGGACACGTATAAAAAGGGTAGAAAGATAAGTTCCATGTTGTTACACACAGACCGTTATATGTCACATTAATTTCATATGAAAAATAAAAAGGCGGGGAAATTCCCCGCCTTTGATGTTTGCTCTATGCTGTTTATACTTCAAAAAGCAAATCACTGTATGTAGGTACTGGCCAGTAATCCTTATCCACAATCATTTCTAATGCATCAATTGGATTACGCAGCTCATCCATTACTTCGCACACCACGGTCTTAAAGAACATAGCCCGTTCCTGGCCTTCTTCCTTTATAGCAGCTTCTGCTACAACAGATTCCAATTTTGTTAAAGTGGCCTGTGTCTCTGCCAGAAGAGTAGAAATTTTAGTAAGCAATTCTGTTTGTACAGACACATTTGCAGCAGGACACGCACTCTGAATACTGTTAATAGAGCCTGCAAGGCTAGTTGCATATTTGATAACAGTAGGAATGAACTGTTTTGCTGCCATGTCAATCATAGTCTTTGCTTCAATATTAATGGTTTTAGAGTAGAGTTCATAGTTGATTTCAACTCTGGATTCTAACTCTGCTTTTGTCAATACATTCTGTCTCTCAAAAAGCTTTACCGATTTATCAGTTACCAGATAAGGAATAGCTTCTACCATGGATTTTACATTTGGAAGTCCGCGTTTTTCAGCCTCTTCAATCCAATCCTCTGCATAACCATCCCCATTAAAGATAACCTTCTGGTGTGCCGTTACCGTCTTTTTAATTAATTCTTTCACTGCAGTGTCAAAATCGGAAGCCTGCTCTAATTCATCAGCCATATCCTGAAGAACATCAGCCACCATTGCATTTAATGTAAAGTTTGCTCCGGAAATGGACATAGAAGAACCCGGCATACGGAATTCAAACTTATTGCCGGTAAAGGCAAAAGGTGAAGTACGGTTTCTATCAGTAGCAT
>CAZEFX010000118.1:0-7070 GCA_964511525.1 uncultured Jutongia sp. | reverse complement strand
GGTAAAGCATATGGATGAATTGTCTCCGGCAGCACAGATTATCGGAGCAGTAAATACGATTGTAAATGATAATGGTAAGTTAACCGGGCATATTACAGATGGAGAGGGATTTGTGCGTAATCTTGCAGACCATGGTATCGACATCAAAGGTAAAAAGATTACGGTGGCTGGCGGTGGTGGCGCTGCCACAGCAATTCAGGTACAGTGTGCATTAGACGGAGCAAGAGAGATTTCTATTTTTAATATTAAGGATGAGTTCTTTGAGAGAACATTGCAGACTGCTGAGAAAATCAGAAAAGCAGTGCCGGAGTGTGTGGTAAATGTATATGACATTGCTGACACTGCAAAAATGACAGAAGAGATACAGTCCAGCGATATTTTTGC
The DNA here is from genome assembly GCA_964511525.1 of uncultured Jutongia sp. Taxonomy (GTDB): domain Bacteria; phylum Bacillota; class Clostridia; order Lachnospirales; family Lachnospiraceae; genus Jutongia. The sequence continues at coordinate 6,686 of CAZEFX010000118.1, read as the reverse complement.
AAATGCAACAATTGTAGGGATGAAGCCAATGGATAATGAAAGCGTTGTAAAAGATTTAAATGCTTTTCATTCTAATCTTGTGGTTGCGGATGCGGTTTATAATCCGGAAGAAACAAAGCTTTTAAAAGAGGCAAAGGAAGCAGGATGCACCTGTGTTGGTGGAAAAGGAATGCTTTTGTGGCAGGGAGTAGCTGCCTTTAAGCTTTACACAGGCTTAGACATGCCGGTGGAGGAAGTAAAGGCAAAATTTTTCTCATAGCAAGTGAGAGAATATAAAAGAAAGCTTTTTTCTATATAAATGAAAGGATACAGCAGAAATGAAACAGAATTATAATATTTTTCTGATTGGCTTTATGGGAGTGGGAAAAAGTACGATTTCCAATAACTTAAAAGAGAAGCTTGGCATGGAATGTGCAGAGATGGATCAGATGATTGTAGAATCCCAGGGAATGCCGATATCAGAAATATTTGAGAAATATGGAGAAAGTTATTTTAGAGATATTGAAAGCAAAACCTTAATTGATTTGCAGGAGAAACAGAATATTTTAGTTTCCTGTGGTGGTGGTGTTGTTGTCCGCCCGGAGAATGCTGATTACATGAAAAAAAGTGGTCCTGTTGTGTGGCTGACAGCAAAACCGGAAACTGTTTATGAGCGTGTAAAAGACAGTACGGAGCGTCCAATTCTGAATGGAAATATGAATGTGGAATATATTCGAGGACTGATGGAAAAGAGAGAAGCATTATATGCAGCAGCTGCGGATATTATTGTGGAAACAGATGGGAAAGATACGGAATTTATTTGCGAAGAAATTATTGTAAAACTAAAGACTCTATCTGAGGGAAAATAATACCAAACAATACAAATAGACTGAAAATGGTGTAAAAAGAGAAAAGAAATTGAACACGTAAAATGCGACGTGTTCTTTTTTTTGCTGGCAAATTCTGTTAAAATAAAAATATAGTTTTGACAGAGAAAAAGAGGTTTATCATTATGAACTTTGATTATATATTGAATGCAAAACCAAAGACTGCCGAATTGGCAGAATTATATAAAACTTTGTATAAGGATATTGAGAAGGCAGAGAATTTATATTGGAGTGAGCCGCAAAAAAGTGGAATGCTGCTTCGTAAAGCTGCTGAGAAAATCTGTCAGATATATAACAGCTATTATGAAATTGGTTTTTCTAAAAATGCGATTTTAGAGGATTATTTATGTTATACAGCAGAGGATGAGCACAATGTTATGGTCAGCCGTTTCTTAAGTAGCGTAAGAAATGAACAGAGAGACCGTTTAGAATGGCTAAGGGTCTGGGGGGATGAGTGTATTTTTATGGATGGGAATCCGTCAGAAATCAGTCAGAGTCAGGATAGACTTTACCTAAATGTAAAGAAGATGATGTCCCATATGTTAGATGCCACCAGAGAAATGTGCACACGAATTGACGGTATGGATAATCTGGAAAAGAAGATATTTGATGAAAGAATTCTTCCGGGCTATATGACGGAAGAGGAACGTATGAATTTAGAGGAACAGAAAAAGAAAGAAGAAAAAAAAGGTATTTTTTCTTTTTGGAAGAAAAATAACATGAAATAACATCATTCATTTATTAGTTGGAAGGAGACGGAAATGAAAAAAGTAATTACGATTTTATATACGATATTATTTCTGTTTTTAATGATTTTCAATTATGCTGGAACAAAAATAGCCGGATATGATGTTTATCAGCCAGTTAATAGTGATAAAATTTCGATGATTAAGCCTACCCGGGTTGTAGAAGTAAATGAAGATATTAAGGAGTTCTATTTTGAATTAGAGAATGATTCAGAAGTCATGCAGACACTGGAATTTTATACAAATCACCAGAAGGTTTCTGCTTATATGGATGGTGAGTTAGTATATGCATTGATTGGTGGTAACTCCATATGGGGAAGAACCACTGGTTCAAAATTTAATTTTATTCCATGTCCTAATGGTACAAAAGAGTTAAAACTGGTTATTGAGGCAATTTATCCGGAAACAAGAGGGCATGAATTTGAGTTCTTTTATGGCAATGGAAGTTTAATATATGTGAATATTCTTAAGAATTCTATCTGGGCACTTTTGGCAAGTGTGCTGATAATTTTTATGGGACTTTTCCTTGCCGGATATTGGTTTGTTATGCATAAGAAAGCTTTGATAAATCCGGGATTGTTGAACTTTGGAATATTTACAACGATATTAGGATTCTGGCTTATGACAGAAACGGATTTTATGATGCTGATTGCTGTTGACCGTGCAGTACAGTCATTTATTGCATATATCCTATTGATGATGCTGATGGTTCCCTTTGTGCTATATATCAATAATTTTTTTGAAATAGAAAATAAAAAAGTCGTGTATTCTATGTGTCTGGTGTCTATCGTGGAGACAATAGTCTGTCTGATACTGCATCTGACAGGAATAAAAGAATTCAAACAGACGGTTATTTTTACCCACATTTTAATTGTAGTAGGTTTATGCTATATGTTAGTCTGTCTGTTAGGACGCTTTATTCGAAGGGGATTTGACCCAAAGGTGCGTACAAATGCAATTGGCGTGCTTTTGCTGGCTGGTACAGTAGGCATTGATTTATATGGATATTATACAGAGGCTCAGAGCGCAGACGTTATAGGTAGAATCGGCTTTATGCTCTATATTCTGCTGTTGGGAATAGATAATGCATCAGAATCAATTAAGCAGATTAATATTGGACGTAAAGCGGAATTATACCGTGAAATGGCGGTTACTGACCTGCTGACAGGTCTATATAATCGTAACGCATTTGATTCCTGGGAAAGTGAAAATAAAGATTTTGCGGGAACAATGCTGGTTACCTTTGACCTTAATAATTTGAAATGGTGTAATGATACCCTTGGACATGCTTTGGGAGATAAATATATTGCGGATGCAGCTTCCATGATACGTCGTGTGTTTGGCAGGCTTGGAACTTGTTATCGTATCGGCGGTGATGAATTTTGTGCAGTTATAAAAGACGCCAGCCGGATAGAGATTGAGAATTGTCTGGAGAAATTACAGAAAATACAGAAGGAATATAATTCACATTCTAAGGATGTACAGATTGAAATAGCCTGTGGCTATGCTGTTTTTAGCGAGAAGGATAAGGACATTGAACATACCAGAAGTCGTGCAGATGCAAGCATGTATCAGAATAAGAAAAATATGAAAAAATCATAATAAGAACCACCCCTGCATACAATGTAAAAACAAGTGATGCAGGGGTTTTTTTTGAAAAGTTATATTGAAGAAAGAGCTATGGAGATAGCCAGATATATTATTGATAATAATACTACTGTGCGACAGGCAGCAAAACATTTTGGGATTAGTAAGAGTACGGTACATAAGGATTGCACCGAAAGGTTAATGCAGGTAAATCCGGCTCTTGCCAGTGAAGTCCGTAAAGTGTTAGACTTGAATAAGTCAGAACGCCACATCCGTGGTGGACTGGCAACAAAAGATAAATATCTGCGGGAAAAGATGCTTTGAAAATAGTTGTTAAAAAGTGATACCGACTCCCCGATTTGGAAAAATCAGGGCGGCAGCGCAATCTGTCACAAATACAAATAGTAAAATGGTGTTTATTCCATAGCGGATTTTTGCAGGAATACGCAGCCAGAACTTTGTAATTAATTTACTGACGTAACAAATCCACAAGGTACCAGCAATTCCAAAACCTAAAACTGACCAGAGGCAGATATAGCCATGGAAATTTAAAAATGCACCATGATAATCCCAATAGCGGAGATTCCAAAAGGTATCCAGTATCCATCCACTTATCAGCTCAATGCCCCCGCCTAAGAGCGCGGATAGCAGAAAAATGAGGAGAGGATGGATTTTTTTATTGAAGCTAGGGTCCGTGTGTTTCAGGAAAGGAAAAGCGAGCGTAAGGTAAAAGGCAACAGCTCCAAAGCCGTAGATTGGAAGCCAAGGACCATAGAGAAATCCGCGTTTACGGAATATCCCATCTTTTATAAGAAAAATAGACACTTCCCAAAGAAAGCCACAGACTGCGCCAAAGAAAAAAAAGAAAATAAGCTGTGACAGATAAAACTGCCATGCTTTTTCTTTTTTTTCGGAAAAGAGTTTGTGAAAATCTGGAAGGTGTGAAGTTTTTTTCATAGGTGTCTCCTTTGTATCCCGGTGCTATAACAATACAGCTAAATTAAAAAATAGTATTAGAGATAGTGTTTCTAAAAAAATAAAAAGTTATGCCCATAGGAAGGTGGATTTTTAACGATTTTTTTGATGAATGTTACAAAATTTTTTTCAAAATGAAAAACGCCTTGTAATGGGCAAAATCCTACTTTATAATAAGGACGATTAAGTAATGAGACAGAAATGAGAGCACCAGTTTAAGTACATTGTTTTTGTGGCAGATGTGCCGACGCAGCAAAGGAAACTGGCGGCTATATTATATACAAACAGGAGGAAACAGGTTATGGAAAACAACTTTTTCCAGGAAAAGGTAATTGTTATTGATTTTGGCGGTCAGTACAATCAGTTAGTTGCACGACGTGTCAGAGAATGTAATGTTTACTGTGAAATCTATTCTTACCGGACAGACATTGAGCAGATTAAAGCAATGAATCCAAAGGGAATTATTCTTACCGGTGGGCCAAACAGCTGTTATGAAGAAGGTGCGCCAACTTATACAAAGGAATTATTTGAATTGGGAATTCCGGTTTTAGGTCTTTGCTATGGCGCGCAGCTTATGATGCATGTGTTAGGTGGAAAAGTAGAAAAGGCACCAGTCCGGGAATATGGTAAAACAGAAGTAATGGTAGATACAACTTCTCCATTATTTGAAAACGTGAATCCTACAACGATTTGCTGGATGAGCCATTTTGATTATATTTCTAAGGTTGCTCCTGGTTTTCATATTGTTGGTCATACAGCAGATTGTCCGGTTGCAACAGCAGAAAACCGTGAAAAAAATCTTTATGCAATTCAGTTCCATCCGGAGGTTTTACATACACAGGAAGGTACTAAGATGCTTTATAACTTCGTAAGAGGTGTCTGTGGTTGTGCAGGAACCTGGAGAATGGATTCTTTTGTAGAGTCCTCTATCAAAGAAATCCGGGAAAAGGTTGGAAACGGAAAGGTATTATGTGCGCTTTCCGGTGGTGTAGATTCCTCCGTTGCAGCAGTAATGCTGGCAAAGGCAATTGGCGACCAGCTGACTTGTGTATTTGTCGACCATGGTCTTCTCCGTAAAAATGAAGGTGACGAAGTAGAAGAAGTATTCGGACCAAATGGTCCTTACAAATTAAACTTTATCCGAGTAAATGCACAGGAACGTTTTTACAGTAAACTTGCCGGAGCAGAAGAACCGGAAGAGAAACGTAAAACCATTGGTGAAGAATTTATCCGTGTATTTGAAGAGGAAGCAAAAAAAATCGGAGCAGTGGATTTCCTTGTGCAGGGAACCATTTACCCGGATGTGGTAGAGAGCGGACTTGGTGGAGAATCTGCCGTTATCAAATCCCACCACAACGTTGGAGGCTTACCGGATTGTGTTGATTTCAAGGAAATCATCGAGCCACTTCGTAACCTTTTCAAGGATGAGGTGCGTAAAGCTGGTCTGGAGCTTGGCATTCCGGAGAAATTAGTGTTCCGTCAGCCATTCCCGGGACCGGGACTTGGAATCCGTATCATTGGTGAAGTAACAGCGGACAAGGTTCGCATCGTGCAGGATGCAGATGCCATCTACCGGGAAGAAATTGCTAAGGCAGGGTTAGACAGAAGTGTAGGTCAGTACTTCGCAGCACTTACCAACATGCGTTCCGTAGGGGTTATGGGTGATGAAAGAACCTACGATTATGCAGTTGCTTTAAGAGCAGTAAATACCATCGACTTTATGACAGCGGAAGCAGCAGAGATTCCTTTTGCTGTGTTGCAGACGGTTATGAGCAGAATTATTAACGAGGTGCGGGGAGTGAATCGCGTATTTTATGATTTGACCAGTAAGCCACCTGGGACGATTGAGTTTGAATAAGGAGTAGTGCTAAAAAAGTCTAGTATTTATGCGACTTCCAAACAAATTTGTTTAAGTGTTGGCAACGATTTGGCAACAGATTTTCCTTATTCAATGAATGAGATTACTTTATGAGCATAAGAAAACCTTACTGATTTTCAGAAATGACAACTGAAAATTGGTAAGGTTTTTTTGATGTCTATTTTTTCTTTTTGTGTTTTGCTTCTTTCTGTTCTTCTTTTTCTGCTTCCTTAGCACATTCGTCTATAAAATCAAAAAGCTCCTGTGGGTAGACCTTTGCCCAGATTTGGTGCGTATCCAGTTCCGGATATTTGTAACGCCAGTCATCATAGTGCTCTTTGGTGCTTTCGCCACTCTCCAGTTTCTTGGCTTCAGCGAGCCATGCACGGAGCATCTTATCCATAGAGGTATAGGAGGAGTAGTCGGACTTATCTAAACGCAGACACACTTCTCCATCCACTTCATCAATTTTCAGTCCATACATATCTTCCAATGCAAAAAAGGTGTGCATAAGACCAATGTAGGTATCTATATCCGGCACGGTAAGTGCATGAGTGCTGACATCGAGGAAATGAGCCATGTTCTTTACAAGCTCCTGCTTCGGTATTCTTGCTTCTGACTCATATTGTGCCATGCGGACATCAGAGGTTTTGC
>CAZEFX010000117.1:0-7326 GCA_964511525.1 uncultured Jutongia sp. | reverse complement strand
CATCCAAAACTCCCAAATCCGGCATAGAAGCTACCAGCTTTTTCTCATTATATGTGGACTCAATCTGAATCGCTTCATTATTGAAAAGACCATTGTTGTTATTAAGAAACTTACAATTGGTAAAGGTGACATTTTTGGAACCGGAAAATTCAATCATATGGGTATTTTTTTCACCGGTTTTTACTTTACGGGAAGGCATGTACTTAAAGGTACACCCCTTAAAGGTTACATTATTTACATGGGAAAAGTGGCACAAATCCGATGCTCCCGGCTCTGTTCCTCCATGAAATACGCCACCCTGAATCACAATATTACTTCCAGCACCATAGCCGCCCTGAGAATTATCCCCCAATGTAATCATTTGTTTGGTACTACTCTGCCTTTTATAAGTTACTCCCTTTAGATTCAGTGTGGTATTACTATAAACCACCAATTGACGGTATAACTTATAGGTTCCTTTTGGAACGTTAATAATATAATAATTCCCCTCATCCTCTGCCGCCTGAGATAAAGCAGCCTGTACATCTGATACCTCTCCGGACTCTGGGGTGATACGGATTACCTCTTTGGCATCAGCCTCTTTGTACGGAGTGAAAAGGATTATTGCAGTTATTAATGCTGCGGTTAAAAATAATGTCTTTTTTACATATTGTTTTTTCTTCATACTTCCTTCCATCCTTTCATTTGTTATTTTTCATCCTTTCATTTGTTATTTCCCATCCTATCTATACTCTATTATAAACAAGTACCCTGTTTTTCATTTTCCATTTTTCTAACCTAATTTTTTAGAAGAAAGCAATTTCCTATTCCAGAACAAAAAAGTCTTTAGTTATCCACAACCTAAAGACTTTTTTCTACGTATTAACTTCTCACTCCATCAATCCCACAATCTTCTCCAGCCCTTCTTTTACTTCCCCGTCCAACTCTTCCACGTATTCTTCCAGTTTGTCTACCTCCTCCAAGGTTCCTGACACACCAGCCGCCTGCATTTTGCTCACATAATCTGCAATAAAATTGTAATCACTATAATACATTTCCTCAAATTTATCACTATAGGTCTGTGTCGTTCCGATTGCTTTTTTGCTGACGCCATCCTTAAATAGCAATTCCATCTGAATCTGCATATTCTCTTCCTCTGCATAAATCCGAAAGCTCTGAATGTCCTCTATTTCATACCTTTTCACTACTCCAAAATGATAAATAATAATCTCCTCATTCTGGAATTCTGTATAAGAATAGGAGGAATAAACCAACATGCAAATAGCTACCATAAGAGAGAGAATCGTTCCCCCGCAAAATACTTTACTTAATTTCGTTGAAAGTCCATTACATAATATCCAGATTCCTCCCAGGAATGCCAGTAAAAAGAATACGAAATAATACATAAATCCTTCGGATTTTCTACACAATAGCATGGTTTCATCTATCTTTGGAGTCAGCATATCACTGATTATGACACAAAAAAGTAAAGTAGCTACAGACAAAACACTAATTCCTACAATTACTTCCGGTATGGCAAAGAGCCCTTTTAAAATAGTTAAAGTAATATGTAGTTTTCCTTCCTGTCCCCATCTTAGCTGATGAAGAAATACTTTTTTCTGTAACAGCCATGTAATATATGGAGCTGCCCCACATATAATTCCAATCACAGCAAAAACCATAACTCTTTCCCATTGATATTCCTTGGTTTCTTCTATCTGCCCTGCCAGAAATGCCAATAATAAACCACACCCTCCAAGCATTCTCGCCAGCCATTTTATTTTTCGCCGAATCAGTTGAAAATATTTATCTGCATCAAAGGAATGAAACCGCAGAATCTCACTAACTTCCTGCTTTACCCCCACCAGCCACTGGGCTTCATACACTTTTAAATATTGATTTATAAAATATCTTCCCACATCCATAGCAATAATAATAGCAATACAGCCTCCTGCTACAAAAAAACCTATCTGCTTTCCTTCAGAGGTTGCTACAAAACAAAAAAAGTATCCAACAAAAACCGCCATTGCTATAATAAATTTACTTCGGTCACCCGGATTGTTTTTCTTAACCCAATTCAAAAACTTTTCCATACGATTCCCCTTATCCTTTCTCATGTTATCTTCCTTGCTATTTAGTTCCTTATTTTTCTTCTTTTTCCTTTCCTCTTCCACTTTTAATATTTTTCTGTTTATAACAGTTCCCGCAAGGTTTCCTTTTGTTCTAATACACGCTCTCTATCGCCAAACAATGTCATTTTCCCCTCTTCCATTACCCCGATATAATCTGCCATATCCTCCACATCCTCTAAAACATGAGTAGACAGAATAATGGAAATTTCTTCTTTTGCAATGAGTCTCTGCAACAAATCCATAAACTCCATCCGAAATACAGGATCTAGATTTGCCATAGGCTCATCTAACAAAAGTAATTTCGGCTTTCTTGCCAATACAAACGCAAGCTGAACCTGCTTTTCCTGTCCAGTGGACAACGTATTCATTTTCTTCTCCAAAATGTAATTTTCTAATTCAAATATCCGCAAATACGAAAGAAATTGTTCCATTGAAAATGTGGGATATAAGCCTTGTAAAACCTCCACATTTTCTTTAACGCTTCTTTCAGAAAAAAACAACTCTTCTTCCCCTACATAAGCAACCTCTTGTCGAATCTGATTTTTCTTCTCTTGTATCTCCTCTCCATTCCAGATAATCTGTCCGTAATCCGGAACATGGACACCATACAGCAAACGCAATAATGTACTTTTTCCAGCACCATTTTTTCCAAGAAGACACATGAAATACCCCTGCTCTAATTCAAAACTAATATTTTGTATCTGAAATGCTGTTTTCGTTCCCATGGAATTTCGCACTCTATACCCCGCATCTTTTACCTGTAACATAACGCTCCCCTCCTTTACTCATTTTCCTGCCATAAAAGCTCCAGCATTTCTTTTACTTCTTCCTTAGAAAGTCCCGACTGCCGACACTTATCTAATACCGCTGCCAGCTCCTCTTCCACACCAAAAGCTTTCTTTTCTTCTAAAAATTCCCTATCAGGATCATCTACAAAAAATCCCTTTCCCGGCACAGAATAAATCATGCCTTCCTTTTCCAGCTCTTCATAGGCACGTTTTATGGTAATCACACTAATTTTCAAATCACTGGCAAGTCCACGGATAGAAGGAAGTGGTTCTCCTTCCTTTAATTCCTCATTTAAAATCATTTCCTTTAACTGCTGTTCTATCTGTCCATAAATCGGAACACCACTTTTTGATTGTATTCGTATATTCATTTTTCCCTCCGTTCTGCTTTATTCATCCTCGTAAAATTCTCCAAAATTCAACCCATGATAATCTACATATACAGTCCACAAAAGCATAATAAATATAAAAGTCCCTATTACTAAATCCATTTTCCACTGGTTCGTTCCAAAAACTGCCATCTCCTCTATTTTTCCCAGCTTACGTTGAATAAAGAAAAGGATAAATACATAGGCTAAAAAATTACCAATAACACCAATTCCCGTATTCATCAAGAATTTCTTTCCTATTTTCTTAGAAATCATTGCTCTTTTTACTCTGGAGATTACTCCGGACATCTCCAGCCTTACACTGAAAAAAGATAAAAACACAAACAGGGCAAGGGTTGGAATAAATACCATCAATTCTTTATCCCATTGATGTGTTCTGCTAGCAGAAATAGTTATTACATAACCTATAGAAGAAGAAAAAGAATAGATTCCTGCTATCAAAGCACTTTTTTTAACAATATGTTTCTTTTTCTCCTGACTAGTTCTAGGTATTAAATACTCCGCCTGACATTCCATCCGCATGGCTGTGCTTTCTAAAGAAACCATACAAATCAAAATAACAATGGCATAAGGAAACCCGGTTCTACTTAACCCACTAAACAACAAAAGCATTAGTAATGCCAATTTAAAAATAATCAACGGCAACGGTTTATTTTCTACCCAAAGCTCTACCCATATCTGTTTCATCATCCTCTACTCCCTTCTCATTGTAGTACATAATTTCCTTCAGACTTGCATACCGGCTTACCTGTTTTATCTCTTCTGGCAAAAATTCTCTGTCTATCTGCACCAGCATTTCCTGATGGTGTTCCCTTTCCCGGACACCAATTATATTCTCTTCTTTTATGGTCTTTTTTAAGTCTTCCTTCTCCAAGAAGTTTTTCACAGCACTTTCTTTAAACTGCCGTTTAGACATTTCAATTAACTGAAACTGCTCTCGTAATTCATCCATTGTGCCAAAAAAACGTTGATAACCTCTCTTTTTGTTTTCCGTCTTCTCTGCCCCAAGCCATAAGATGTAATCTGCCAACTGCTCCAGCTCATCCACTAGATGACTAACATAAATCACACTACTGGTTCCATCCTCTGTCATACGACGGACATATTGATAAAAAATATCCCGAAACTCCACATCCAGATTTGCAGCGGGCTCATCTAAAATATATAATTTCGCCCTATAAGACAGAGCAAAAGCTAACTGCTGCCGAATCTGCTGTCCTTTAGAAAGATTCTTAATAATAACCGTTTCCGGAACTTCAAATTCCTTTAAATACTCTCTATATTTCTTTTTGTCAAAGCCTTTATAATAATAACCATATACCATAGCACAATCCTTCGGTGTTATCATTTGTGGAAATGGATTTTTATGGAGAATATAAGCTATCTGCTTCTTGTAGCCTACCACGTCCTCTTTGATAGATGTTCCTGCAAGAATACTGTCCCCCTGACCTTCCAGTTCATAACAACCTGCAATCAATCTTACCAACGTAGTCTTTCCGGTACCATTTCTTCCGATAACACCTAAAATATATCCCGGCTGCAGCACAAAATGAATATCTGCTAACCGAAACTCGCCCATCTTCTTTGTAAGAGACACGCATTCTAATAATGATGGACTTGTTTCTAATGGTGTATTTGCTTCCAACATAATTTCCCCTCCAAATCTATTATAAGTATATCTTCCCTTGGAATATATACAGTATATACAGTTATATACAGATTGTCAATATCTTTTTACCAAGAAAAATCCCCTATCACATTCCTGCGTGAGGTGCCCCCAAAAAGTTAAACTTTTTTGGTCACCTCATCCTGCGATAAGGGATTTTCTATAGATGGGTATTACTTTCCTGCTCACTCTTCAAAAAATTTCAAGCACCCTGCCACCTTATTCATATTTTCCTCATGGTATTCAATCTCCTGAGAGTACAATTTACAAATAGCAATCTGATCTGCTTCTTCTAATCTCTTTTTGTCTTTTTTTAACCAACGAAAAACACCTAATAGCTGAATCATGCCCGTACTTACCAAGGCAAAAATAACCTTTTCTGCCACTTCATCATCGTTTCTGGCACTCATAAAATACCGATAGATAAAATAAATCAGCAGATTTTCATATTCGTAAAGACTCTCCCGATGTATGCCAAAAAACACTTCTTTTGCACGAAGAATTTCTGGTATCTGCTCTTTCACTTCTTTTAACAGTTTACGCCACGCATCCTCATTAATCACCAAATCTAAATAAAAATCCACAAGCTGTTGCAAAAATCCTTCCTTCCAAAAGGTCTGTTCCCATGTAGGAAACTCCTCTTCCTCTAAGCCATCTTCCCATACCTCTTCTGGAAACATCCAATTATCATATTCCTCTTGAAGCTCATAGGCGGCATCATATAACCTGTCCATCTTTTGGAACAACAGATTTACATTAGATATTTCTTGAAAAGTTTCTTGCATTTTCTGTGATTCACTCTCAAACTTAGGCTCAATAACAGAAAACAATTCCTCCCGCATCTCAAAAAGCTTTTTCTCCAACTCTCTCGGGGTAACAAAGGATATTTCCTGCTCTTCTTCTAACTCTCTTTGGACATCAAAGGATACATCCTGTTCTTCTTCCTGCTCTCTGTGAACATCAAAGGATACATCCTGTTCTTCCTCCTGCTCTCTGTGAACATCAAAGGATACATCCTGTTCTTCTTCCTGCTCTAAGCGAGCTCCATCCCCTTCCTGCAAAATCAGCCTTGCTGCCTCTTCGCAGCAAAGGCCGATTCCACACTCTTTTCCATCTAGAAACCAATCATAGTATCTTGGGTGATCTGTACAGATTTGTCCTAGGTACTCCTCCCCCAGATTGATGATAATATCACATAAATTCTTCTCATTTAAGAAGGGGCACCTTTGGCTCTTATCCATAGAAAAACAATGACAGTTTCCATCCCCTTCTTGAAAGGTTTGGATATTTTCCTGTAATCGTTTTCCAAAATCACCATCTACTTTATGATACTTTTCCCATGTTTCTTCATCAATATCAATCTCCCAGCCAATACAGCAGCTATCGCTGCATGCTGATGCAATGCACTGAAATTCTTTATAATACCATGGATAACGAATATAGCTCATAATAGCCTCCTATTTATAACTCTTTTATATCTTCTTCCTCGCCACCTTAGAATACCCACTATACCTTTTCTTCCCATTTCTGATGACATATGTCCGCAATTTGAAACACAGGGTTACACCACCCCTTTCATAACGCAGCCGGAACTTTTGCTGATACCCGGAAATCTTCTTTTTCTTTATCTTGAGCTTGTGATATTGCACCTCTTCCTTTGTTTTATAATAAATCTCCGCATAATCTCCCTGATATTTTTCCAGAGAAATCTGTACATATTTTTGACCAAAAGAGGTTTTTGCTTTCTTCACCCGTATGGCTGGCTGCGCCAAATAGTGAACAGTACAGAAAGTCGACGGTATTTATTGCCATTTAAAACAATATCTCCTTTCTCATCCCAGTCAGAGGCATTCTTCAGCATTTTGTATTCTTCATCAGAAACAATCAAATCCCCTTCTGCACGTGTCCTGCTGTCATAAACAGAATATGTAGAATAATACTCGGTATCAATGACCTCTGCCTGTGGATAGCTGCCAAACCATACGCAATCCCATGTAGTAAGATAACCGGAAGCCATAGTACTATCCTCCACTACCCTTGGAGCCGTTAACGTAGTCTCCTCTGCCTTTGTTTCGATTTTTTCCCACCAATTCCTGCTATGCTATTTATTAATAATGCAATGAGTAATCCAAATACGATTATTTTTCTTTTTTCATTTGCAAAACCTCGCTCTAAAGTAAGATATGTGATTCTCTTTTCTATCTATTGTATCGGGTTTTGCATGGTATGGGCAAGTGGTTCTTGGAAAAAGGGGAGAGTATTTGCATGGTATAGGAAAGAGCTTCTTGAAATTTAAGGATATAAAAAACGATAAATATTATCAATGAATGATAACATTTACCGTTTTTTCATAGAGTTGTAAGATACTGTAT
>CAZEFX010000116.1:0-7399 GCA_964511525.1 uncultured Jutongia sp. | reverse complement strand
TATATATTATTAATATAAAATTCTAAAATCTGGTCTTTGTCGTACTTCTTTTCTAACTCCATAGCAATAAAGATTTCTTTAATCTTTCTAGAATAAGAACGATCCGTATAATCCAGAACCTTTGGAAAGGCATTTCTTGCCAGCTGCTGTGTAATAGTACTTGCACCTCGGGAAGCATCCTGCCCCTGAAGCTTATTCCGAATCAAGGTCAAGCCTGCACTGGCAATTGCCTTTAAGTCATAACCGGAATGCTCATAGAAATCTCTATCCTCTGTTACTACAAAGGCATCCTTTACTCCCTGTGGAATCTCTTCAAATTCCAAATAATAGGAATCCTTTTCCCCTTTCAGCTTGGCAATGGGTTTCTTTTTGGAATCATAAATAAAACTTGCCTCGGAAGTCTTAAAGGTATCTTCTGTGGTTTCAGAAACCAGCTTAGCTGCATCTGCCTGCCACTGCAACAGGGTATCACCATATTTATAATAGAAAATACCCATGGCTGCTAAAATAGCCAAAAGAAATAATAAAAATAAAATTTTAAAGGCTAAACGAAGTCTTGGATGCTTCTTTCTCCGTTTACTTCTTGTCTTTTTAGCCGGAGCAGTTGAACGCCTCACCTGTTGATTATTTGTATTCGCCATATATCTCTCCAATCATTATAAAACCTGCGCATTTTACTACGCTTAAACTCCAACACTTTGCCTATCATAGCATATTTTCCCACAAAATGCATCTTTTCCACATTTCTTTCACAAAATCATAAGAATTCCTTTAAAAAAAGTTCATATGTAGGAAATTTAAATTATCAGGAATATTTTTCCAATAAACGGTCAACACTATCCATATCGACAAAACAAAAACTTTTACATAGTGCTCTGCACGGAAATGAGGTTAATATGTATTCTAATAAAAAAGTTATAACAACAAACTTTCTCGAAGCAAGCAAAAAGAAGCTTTTTTCCAAAAGACTACCTGATATTTTCTCTTCTAGAATTTTGATACCAATATTTCTTTATTCTACTGCTTTTACTTTATTGCTTTTTGGATTAAAGCTGCTTCGCCTGGAACAGCAGGTTGATTCCACCACTACTCAGTTGACTTCTGCAGCATCTAACCTGCCGGAGGAAGATTCCCAAATCCAGAAAAATATTGCCTCGGAGATTATCCGTCTCCATGTCATTGCCAACAGTGATACCGTCAGCGACCAAACCTTAAAGCTTCAGGTTCGCGATTCTATTATTCAGGATTTACAATCCGTGCTAAAAAATTCTTCTTCTATTGAAGAAGCTCGCAGTATCCTTGCCAAGCAGCTGCCACAAATCCAGAGAAAAGCAGAAGAAACTATTCGGGAAAAGGGCTATGACTACACCGTATCTGTCTCCTTAAACCAGCGGTATTTTCCTGTAAAGGTTTATGGAGATTTGACCTTTCCTGCCGGAGTGTATGAAGCTCTCTGCCTGGAAATTGGCGAGGCATCCGGCAGAAACTGGTGGTGTGTCTTATTTCCAAGTCTTTGCTTTGTGGATGAAACTTATGCAGTAGTACCAGAGGAATCCAAGGAAAAATTACAGGATTCTTTATCGGAAGAGGAGTATGCTTCGTTGGAAAACCAGAAGGATTCGGATGAAACTGATGATGTCGAAAAGAATGTGGAAAATGAAAATGTAAAAAAGGAAGAAGCTGGAGCGGAAGTAGAATTACGTTCCGGGATTGTGGAATGGATTATGAATCGGTAAAGTACTTTTATTTTGTACCTGTTCCTTTTTTACATCTTGTAAACTCTGTCCAAATCTCCGATTTATTTTTATTATAACTAACCAAATTTTTGCTTTTCATTCAAACTGATTTTTGGTTATTCTGTAAATTGACACTTTAAAGTCTGCCATGTTAGACTCTTTTTTACATAATAGCAACTTGCTCAAAACGTAGCAAGAAGCCAACAAGAATTGCAAAGCAATTCTTGCAAGGCAACGCGCTGGCGTTGCCTTTTTACAAAAGCATATTTCTTGTATATCTATCTGGTAGCAGGTTGATTCTCCCTATATGTTGCCTGCCCCCAGACTTCCGGCATCTATGCCATCTATATGAAATCTCAGAAATTCATGCTTTCGTTATTTTACCCGTTTACAAAGCAGGAGTTCTGAGGGATTCCTGCACTATCAATCAAATAGGAGGAATCTATATGGAAAAAGAAAACAAATCAGTTTTTGCAGCAGCCGGAGACCCAGAAGAAGTATTACCCAATCGGGAATACAAGGACACTGTATTTAGAATGTTGTTTAATAACAAAGAAAATCTATTAAGCTTGTACAATGCCTTAAACGGCACGAACTATTCTGATACAAGCCAGTTGGAGATTGTCACTTTGGAAAATGCTATATATATGAACATGAAAAATGACTTGGCATTCATTTTTATGAATCAGCTTTCCTTATATGGTCATCAGTCTACGTTCAATCCAAATCTTCCGCTTCGAGGATTATTTTATATAGCAAGCGAGTATGAAAAACTAGTGCACACAAAGACGCATACTTTATACAGTTCTACTTTGTTTACTGTGCCTACACCAAAGTTTATTGTCTTTTATAATGGTGAAGCAAACCAACCGGAGCAACGGGTACTCAAGTTATCAGATGCTTACCAGACACCAGAGAAAACACCATGTCTGGAACTTCTAGTCACCGTATTAAACATTAACCAAAATCAAAATAAGGACTTGATGTTACATTGTCAGACCTTAAAAGAATATATGCTTTATGTGAATCGGGTACGGCAATATTCTAAAAACACCGATATCCGTACTGCCGTAAATCGTGCTGTAAATGAATGTATTAAAGAAGGAATTCTAAAAGACTTTCTTCTAAAGAATAAGAGCGAGGTCATTCGTATGAGTATTTTTGAATATGATGAGGAAAGAGAACTCCAGTTAATTCGGAGAGATGAACGACAAATTGGATTTGAATATGGTGCAGAACAACGTTCCATATCAATTGCGAAAACTATGCTTACCAATCAGGAACCGCTGAAAAAAATCGAAGAATATACCGGACTTTCCAAAGAACATATCCTGAAAATCAATGGCGATATGCTTCCTCAGGATAACAACGAAGGGATTTACAAATCAATCCTTGAATATAATGAAGAAAGAGAACTCCAATTAATTCGGAGAGAGGAACGACAAATTGGATTTGAACAGGGCATTGAGCATCGCTCTATTTCTTTTGCAAAAATTATGCTTTTAGAGCAGGAACCTATTGATAAAATAGAAAAATACACTGGACTTTCCAGAGAAGCTATTTTACAATTAGCAGAAACGAAGAAAGAGTGAACGAAAATGAAAGAAAAAGTACTTGTAACCATTACCGGCTCCCATGAGACGGATGGGGAGACAGAATCCATTGAAACCATCCAGCCAGGAAACTATAAATTCCTTCAGGGAAAACATTTTATACAATACGAAGAGGTACTGGAAGAATCTCTGGGCAGTAAGCCTATTTCTGCCAAATGTCTTCTAAAAGTGGATAAGGATAGTGTCATTTTGTCCAAAAAAGGTCCCACCCAGACAGAAATGCACTTTAAGACAGGTGAGGATTATACAACCGTTTACGACACCCCCTTTGGGTCATTGCAAATGAAGCTGTACACCACAGCCTTAAACATTCAGGAAACCGAAGATTCCCTAACCATCACCATTGATTACAGTATGGATATGAACTATAGCCATGTCAGTGATTGCAATATTAAAATCCAAATTACATCATAGCCAGAAAAACAAAGAGTCGCTTGCGACTCTTTCGCGCCCGAGCAGTATTGCGAAGCAAAAAATCTCTCGTATTTCCTATAAGCGGAAAAAGAGAGATTTTTTATGCCACTATTTTTTATCCTGCATAGAGTTTAACTTGTCCTGCAGCTTGTCACGGAAAGTTTTCTTCTTCTTTGGTGCAGATTCTAAGTTCCCACGAAGTCCCTTTACATCAATAATATAGATTCCACTGATTCTTGCTTTTACTTCCTTCTTTACTGGAATCTGGTCAAAAATCTTTTCATCGCAAATCAAAGACATTACTCTTGGACCAATTTTTGCTTTTACAATTGGCACCTTCTGACCACGAAAACGCTTTGGTGTCTGATCGATTACAATCTGAGGAAGTCCCGATTCCTTCAGTTTCATTCTCTTCTTATCAATAACTAAAAGAGAAGCATTCTGTGCAGCCGCCTGCAGCTCCTTCTGGGACTGCTCCTGACGATCCTGAAGCTTCTTTCCATAAATACTCAAAGCCACCAATGCAGCAATTAATACTACTGCTACAACAATCGTAACAATTACACTTGTCTTCACAGCCAAAATAGGCATCAGCAATAACATTTCGTTCATGTTTATATCCTCCATCCTTTCAAATCATATATTATTTTGCATTATGCAAATAAGATTTCTCCTTGTGAATCATATCATATTTTTCAGTATCTGCAAATCGTTTTATATTTCTGCCTTGTTTCTTTCCAAGGTCTGAGCGATAATTCCCCGAACCGTTTCTCCTACATGCTTCTTTTCATCTCTAGTCATTTCTTCCATATAAAAAGGCTCACAATATTCTACGATTACATGCGCCTTATGAATCCATGGCAAATGATTTTCAAAAATTTCATCGTTATTACTCATTGCTACTGGCACAATAGGACATTTAGATTTTTCTGCCAGCTTAAAGCTTGCCTGATGAAAGGGAAGCAATTCATCCTTATGATTTCTGGTTCCTTCCGGTGCAATAAAAACGGAATGACCCGTTTTCAAAAGCTCCACGCCCTCCAAAATCGTCTGCATTCCTTTCTTAATATCCTTACGATCTAAGAACAAACAATGCATGGCTCTCATCCAGCGGCTAATCAGCGGAATGTGAGCCAGGGAATCCTTAGAAACAAATGCCATTGGCATTGGTCCAGTGGTATATCCGACTAAAATATCGAAAAAGCTACGATGGTTAAAGGCATACATTGCCCCCTGCCCCTGCAGCACATTTTCTTTTCCCTTTACTGTCACCTTTACACCAGAAATAAATAATATAACCTTAAAAGCGCCTACAACTAAAGTTTGTGCAAATCTTGGTTTCATCTTAGGATTAATTTTTCCAATAATCCAACTAACCACAAACATAGGTAAGCTAAAGATGTAATACAATAACAAATAGATTCCTACTAATATTAACCGCATTTTATTTCTCCATTCTTTTATGTATCCAATTCTTAAATTATTAAAAAAACTCTCCTCCCCTATTCGCGCAACATCTTTTATAATACCCAAATATTGGGTAAAAAACAAGCCTATTTCTGCATTTGTAGCTGAAAATAGGCTTATTTCATAACGTGATTTAATTTATTGGACCGTTTCCTCTGTGGATACGGTTTCTGACATTTCTTTTCCCGAGGTATCTGCTGCCGGTGTTTCCTGCTCTGGCGGCTGTGTAGCCGGCGGAAGGGTTTCTTCCGGTTCAGGAGTAACTGGTGCCTCTGTCACCACCGGTTCTGGAGCTGGTACTTCTGTTGCAACAGGCTCCGTAGATACCACTGGCTCCTTGGTCTTTTTCGGCTTTTTGGTTACCTTTGGTGTTGCCTTAGGCTTTTTCGTCGGCGTTGCTGTTACCGTAGGTTCCTTCGTTGGTGCTGGCGTTGGTGCAGTAGTTATCTGCTCCTGAGCCAGACTTTCATCCTCTATATCCTGTATCTCTGGCAGCGGCTCTGTAATCTTATCCTCCGCAGCAGTAATCTGATAATACTCCTCTAAGGTAAGCTTTTTCTTATGCAAATGCTTTGCAAGGCGCTTTCCAACGTAACGGATATGCCATGGCTCATAGGTATACCCCGTAATCTCTGTCTTATCCTCCGGATAACGGATAATAAATCCAAATTTGTGACAATTCTTTGCCAGCCATTCTCCTTCCGGAGTATCTCCAAAACTAGCTTCCAATGCGCATCCTACAGAAGAACTGGAAACATCAATAGCCAGCCCTGTCTGATGCTCACTAGAGCCAGGATTGGCAGATACCAAATCGGTAGTATCCTTTCCTCTGGTAATAACATTGTTATTATAAATCTGCTCCTGTCTGGCATAAGAACGGTAGCCGGAAACTCCCTTTAAAATAATCCCCTCTAACTCTGCCTGAGCAAACAAATCCTCTAAAGGACCTGCCATCACCTGTCTCACATAGCTTTTTTCATAAGTCCCATAAAAGCTAAAACGAATCTCAGGTATCACCAAATCCTTCGGTACATAATCCTCTGAAAGTCTGTACTCCCGGTTCACCAGCACCGTAATACTATCTGGCTGGGTATCCACGTCTATCATCTTTTTGGGTGTTGATTTTGGTTCTGGAGATAACACAATTTCTTCTCCCTGATCCTCATCTTCACTATAATAATATTCATAACCACTATCTTCTATGTCAGTAGCTGTATCAGTAGCTGCTCGAAAATGTCCCAGCTGATGAGACAACAATCCTGCAAACACCGCAACTAATGAACAAAACACCACAACTGCCCGCTTTATCATGCACCTCGCCCCTTTTATAACAATATCTTGTTACATACTCGACTAATTATACCACATCTTGACTAAAAATCCAGAGTATAAACACAAAAAAAATGAAGTTTCTATTAAGAATCTTTCCCTCTCTTTGCTTTCCGATACATTAAGTTTGAATTAAACGGAAATACTTGTTAAAATAAACCAAATTACTAATTTCACTATTATACTTATAGCAAATTTAAGAAATGAGGTTGATTATGTCAAATTTTTTAAAAATAAAAGCACCTGCAAAAATTAATCTGACACTGGATGTTACCGGCCGCCGTCCAAATGGCTATCATGATCTTCAGATGATTATGCAGACTATTGATCTTTATGATGAATTAACTATTACCCAGATTCCAGAAGAAGAAATTCTGCTTTCCATGAACAAAGAACTACCTGACAAGATTCCACCAGAAAAAAATCTAGTGTGGAAGGCTGCCAATCTGATAAAAAACCATTGTAACATACCCGGCGGATTTTCTATTTATTTAGAAAAAAACATTCCCGCTGCCGCAGGGCTTGCTGGGGGCAGTTCTGACTGCGCTGCAACCCTGCTTGGTATTAACAAACTATGTGGACTGAGTCTTTCTCTGGAAGAACTTTGCCAGTTGGGAGTTTCTTTAGGGGCTGACGTTCCTTTTTGTATCCGCAAAGGAACCATGCTTTCCGAGGGAATTGGAGAGATTCTTACCCCTCTTCCTCCCCTGACTCCTTTATGGGTATTACTAATTAAGCCAGACATCTCTGTCAGTACCGCCTATGTATACACCCATTTGGATTTAGAAGGACTCACTAGTCACCCAAATACCCAACAGATGCTAGATTGTATTTCTCGCA
>CAZEFX010000115.1:0-7446 GCA_964511525.1 uncultured Jutongia sp. | reverse complement strand
ATAGTAATCGTAGGTACCGGCACGCATCTGTTTGCCACCCAGCCCGGCAACCAGACAAATACCATCTAAGTGAAGATTTCCTTCTTCATCTGTGGAAAGCTTCTTCTCACAAATTCCTTTGAAAGCTTTTTCGCCATAAGCCCGGTAGCTTTCCGGAAGGAAGCCTAAACGTACACCCTTTAATAAGGCATATGCCATAATAGAACTGCCGCTGGTTTCCAGATAGTTTCTATCCATTCCGCCAAAATTTACTACCTGATACCACATGCCACTTTCATCCTGATATTTTAGCATAGCGTCAACAAAATCTACAAATATCTGCTTTAACTTCTCATAGGACTCTCCAATCGAAGCATCCGCTTTATCCAATGTATCCAGTAATGCCATCATATACCAGCCGGAAGCACGAAGCCAGAAATTCTGACTTAAGCCCGTTACTTTGTCGCACCAAAACATTTCTCTGGAAGAATCATATGCATGATAATATAATCCGGTTTTTGGGTCTTTTAAAATTTTTTCTACATTAAAGAACTGGTTGAAAATATCATCATAATTCTTTTTATCATTAAATCTCGTTTCATATTCCATATAGAATGGCTGACACATATATAAACCATCTAGCCATACCTGATTCGGATAAATATTTTTATGCCAGAAGTTTCCTTCTTTGGTACGAGGCATCTGCTCAATCTGGCTGTAAACAAGGTCAATTGCTTTTCTGTATTTTTCCTTGCCAGTCAAATCATATAGTTCAAATAATGTTTTTCCCGCATTAACATTATCAATATTTAACTCCTGAACATCATATCCATCAATACTTCCATCTTCCATTACCTTACAGTCAATAAATGCATCTGCAAATTTAAAATATTTCTCATCTTTTGTAATCGCATACATTTCCAGAATAGCTTTAATCATACAGCCATCAATATAATTCCAGGTGGATTTTAATCCCTGTAAGATTTTCTCGATATTCCAGATTGGACGGTCTGGTGTGCTTTTTTCCATTAATTCATCAATATATTTCTCGATACGCTGCATAAATAACATTCTCCTTCCATCTTTGCATCTTTCACAAGCGCATTTTATTTTCTTTCTATATCATACCGAAAAAAACAGCACTTGTAAACAAGAAAATGAAAGCGCTTACAAAAAAATGAATTTTGTACCATTTGCCATTGTAAGGAACAAAAGAATCTACATGCCTATACATCCAAAAGCATGCAGATTCTCCTTAACACTACTTATCTTTATTTATTTTCCTTAACTTATTAAAATCACTTACTACTTCTTTCATGCACCAGATAAGATTATCAAATGCCCCCGCTTTATAAAGATTAATTAAAATCATTCCCACGGGAATTGCAATAATCATTCCTGTCATACCGCTTACCTTATAGCCAATATACATGAAAAATAATGCTGCAAAAGGATTCAAACCTACGGATTCACCTACCAGCTTCGGCTGTACCAGCTGATGCACTGCCAGGGTTACTGCATATAAAATCAGCATTCCAATTGCTGTCTGGAAGTTACCGGAAAAAAGCTTTACTACTGCCCAAGGGCAGAGCACTGTTCCTGTTCCAAATACCGGAAGCATATCAAGAAATGCAATTCCAAATCCAATCAGCCACGCATAATCCACCTTTAAAATCACAAGACCGATTGTTACAATCACATAAATAACACCCATAATTTTAAACTGGGCTTTAAAATAAGCTCCTACCACACCGAGGGACTGGCGATAAAGAGTTGCCATCTGTTCTTTAAAATCCTGGGGAATATGACGCATAATAATGTCCCCTAACTTATCCCTGTCTGCAATAAAGAAATAGGTTGCCAGTAAACCGATAATTACATTTACAATAATATTCGGAATACTTTTTGCAACATCACCGATAGATGTTGCCGCCTCATTGCCATCTCCTCCAGTCACAAAATTCCCCATATATTCCATTAATGTTTCACTGAGTCTGCTTAAGTCCACATCATTAACAAAAGGAATACTGTTAATCATGGTTTCTACCTGATAGATGGCATTGGTAATTTCATTTCTGGCATTTTCAGACATTGTTGGCAGATATGCCACAAAGTCCTTTAATCCATATACTAATGCTGCCCCTATGCCATAGCAGAGTAATACTAAAAGTCCGATTACCGCAACAATAATAATAAAAGAACCATACTTTCGTTTTATCTTAATTCTTCTTTCTAAAAACTTCACAATTGGATTGGCAATCAAGGATAAGATAAAGCCTACCACAAAAGGCATGAAATAAATGATGGCCCTTGGTGCCACATAGATTATTAAAAATAGAATAATCAGTGCTAACAACAGATTACATACGATTTTCAGGTATTTGATAGATAATTTCACTTGCTGTCTCCTCTTCCCCGCGCATCCTATATTTTTCACGGAATTTTTGTCGTTTTATAATCGTCTGTATTTTTCACAAATTACTTTCTTAAAGTATTCTACCACAAGAATCTAAAATCTACACCACAATTCCTATTAAGCATTTCTTAATTTTTCATAAATTGTCAAAAAATTCATGTTTATTCTTTTTTTCACCGCACATACTATCCTTGAACAAACAAAAAGAAATTTTTGAATGTTCTTCATTTATAAATGAACCGAAACCAAAAGACAATGGAAATACCAAAGGAGGAAACCAACATGTCAAGTCGTTCATCTAGAGCAGCAGTTCCAGAAGCAAAAAGTGCATTAGACAGATTTAAGTATGAAGTAGCCAATGAAATTGGTGTACCTTTAAAAGATGGTTACAACGGTGACTTAACTTCCAAACAGAATGGTTCTGTTGGTGGTTATATGGTTAAGAAAATGATTGAGGCCCAGGAAAGACAGATGGCAGGCGAATAAGTAATATCTTCTAACAAAAGATAACCTTACTGTAATCCTGTAAGTCTCAAGAAAGCGCGTATCCTAATTATATGTGATACGCGCTTTTTCTATGCTTTTTCTCTAATTATCCTGTCAATTTTTAGTTTTATATTCCATGCCAGACTATAAATTCAACTGATTCCGTCTGTCCATTAAAAACATTTCCAAATAATGGCGCAAATTTTCATTGGAAGGAAGTTCTAAATCCGGGTCTGCCCTTAAAAGTTCCTGAACCTCTCCTGCCACCTGCTGTAAAATCATGGCATCCTGATAAATATCAGCCAGTGCAAACTGCATTTCTCCCGATTGGCGGATTCCAAAGAAATCACCCGGTCCTCTTAGTTTCAAATCCTCACTGGCAATTTCAAATCCATCATTGGATTTATTTAAAATATCAAGTCGCTGCATAGACTCCTTGGTACCGGTAGTATTTACCATAATACAATAGGACTGGGCATCTCCCCTGCCAACACGTCCCCTCAGCTGATGCAGCTGGGCAAGTCCAAAACGCTCCGCATTTTCTATCATCATAACCGTTGCATTTGGTACATTGACACCAACCTCTACTACTGTGGTGGATACAAGGACCTGAATTTCATTTCTGGCAAACTGTTCCATCACTTCATTTTTCAGTTTCGGCTTCATCTGTCCATGTAAAATTCCAATCTGGATATCCTCTGGAAGCTGTTCTTTTAAGGTTTTTGCATAATCCGTTACATTTTCAGCCTCCATATTTTCACTTTCTTCTACCAAGGGACAGATTACATAGGCCTGATGACCATTTCTAATTTCATTTTCAATAAACTGATATGCCTTTGGTCGGTATCTGGTGTCTACTACACAGTTTTTTATTGGAAGCCTCTTTGCCGGCACCTCATCTACCACTGAAATATCCAAATCCCCATATAAAATAATCGCTAAGGTTCTTGGAATTGGTGTAGCACTCATAACTAGAATATGTGGTTTATGCCCTTTCTCCGAAAAAGCCTCTCTTTGCTTTACACCAAATCGATGCTGCTCATCCGTGATTACCAGCGCAAGATTTTGATAAATAACCTTATCCTGAATCAGCGCATGGGTTCCGATTACCATAGCATTTGGAAATAACTGCAATCTTTCATAAGCATCCCTTTTCTGTTTCGCTGTCATGGAACCGGTAATCAGCACTACCGGGATTTTCAAGCCAAACATCTCACACATATTCTGAAAGGATTCATAATGCTGGACTGCTAACACCTCTGTCGGTGCCATAATGGCGGACTGATAACCATTGTGGGCACAGTCTGCCATTGCAAGAAAAGCAAGAACTGTTTTTCCGGAACCAACATCCCCCTGAATCAGACGCTGCATCACATAAGGGCTTCGCATATCCTTTTTCACTTCCTTTAAGACACGCCTTTGCGCTCCGGTAAGTTCAAAGGGCAGCTGGCACATCAATTCTTCCATAAATACATCATCCTGAAAGGTAAAACCATTTCCCTCTTTTTCCTTTTTCTCTTTTTGATACTGAATACTTAATACGAAAAGGAAAAGTTCATCAAACACCAGTCGTCTTCGTGCTGCAATAACGCTGTCCATATCATCCGGGAAATGTATCTGCTTAATTGCATAATTGTATTCGCAAAGCTGGTATTTCTCTCTAAGTTTCATTGGAAGATAATCCTGAAATAAATCTTCATTTTTTAGTGCTTTGCGGACAGTTTTTTGCATGAAATTATTCGTCAGCCCCTTAGGCAGACTGTAAACCGGAAGAAAAAGTTCTTCCATCGCCTGATATTGTTCTATGGAATATATCACCGGCTGTTCCATGCAGAGTCTGCCATTTTTATGCTGTACCTTCCCATAAAATATATAGCTTTCACTGGCATGAAGCGTACTTTTAACATAAGGCATACGAAACCATACCAGATTCATTTTTACTCCCATATCACCGATGGTAACAACTGTAATCGGCATGGAACGGGCTTTTTTTACAACCGGAGGATGAATAATCCTCCCAAGAACTGCCGCAGTTTCCCCTTCTACTACTTCATCCACATGCTTAACCGTCGGGAACTGGATATAGGTTCGGGGATAATTTAACAATACATCTCCAACGGTATAAATATTTATTTTATGAAAAAGTGCCTCGGTCTTTTCGCCCACACCTTTGATTTCCTTAATTGGAGTATTTCGCTTCATAGCTTTCTCCATCCTTTTATATTAATTAAAACTTATTCAAAGTAATCCTTTTTATAAATTATGAGAAGTACACTTTGCGAGTTTCTCCTCGCTACTCGCACAAATCAAAAGGAGCACCACCATTTCTGATGATACTCCTATAATAAAATCTTTTTATTATTCAACAGAAATCACATAATAGTAAATCGGCTGACCACCATAATGAACTTCTACTTCTACATCCGGATACTCTGCTTCTACTTTCTCTGCAATTGCATTAGCATCCTCTTCCTTCATATCTTCACCATAATAGATACTTAAGATTGCAGAATCTTCATCCACAAGCTGTGAAATCATGTCTAATACGGTAGTTTCTAATTCTTCTCCAACAGAAAGAATACTCTTGTCACCAATACCCATGTAATCATCCTGTTTGATTTCCTTGTCATCAATCACGGTATCACGTACTGCATAAGTAACCTGACCTGTTTTTACAAGTGCGATTTCTTCTTCCATACGGGCTGCATTATCCTCCGGAGAATTATCCGGGATATAATTAATTAACGCTGTAATTCCCTGTGGAATTGTCTTGGTAGGAATTACAATAATATTCTTATCCTCTGTTAAAGACGCTGCCTGATTTGCTGCAAGAACAATATTCTTATTATTTGGAAGGATAAAGATATTCTTCGCATGCACCTTCTCAATCGCCTGTAACATATCTTCTGTACTTGGATTCATCGTCTGACCACCTTCAATAATGTAGTCAACTCCAAGTCCCTTAAAGATTTCATTGATTCCTTCACCAATACTTACTGAAATGAATCCCATTTCTTTCATTTCTACTGGCTCTGCAGCAGCTTCTGTACCTTCATTTGCTGCCGGTGCATTCTGCATCTCTTTTTCTTTCATTGCATTGACTTTCTCGTCACGCTCTAACTTCATATTCTCAATAATAATTGTAGTAAGTGAACCAAAGGTAAGCGCCTTCTGCATTGCCATACCAGGGTCATTGGTATGTACATGTACCTTCACGATTTCATCATCTGCTACAACTACAATCGAATCACCTATTGTCTCTAAATAGCTCTTAAACTCCATCTCCTGCTTCTCTGTAAATGGATGCTCTAACATAATTAAGAACTGTGTACAATAAGTAAATTTAATCTCCTGATTTGCCTGTGCATCAATATAGGAATTAGAAGAAACGCCTGCGGATGCTGCAGAAGATGTACTTACGCCTTCTAATGTGTAATCAATTTCTTTACCAAGAAGAACATCTAATGCACCCTTTAATACCTGCATTAATCCCTGTCCGCCGGAATCCACAACACCAGCCTGTTTTAAAACAGGAAGCATGTCTGGAGTCTTACCAAGGACATGGTCACCTTCTTTAATCACTTCCTGACAGAAAAATACTAAATCATCTGTATCATCACAAATCTCTAATGCTTTGTCAGAAATTCCTCTTGCAACAGTTAAAATAGTACCTTCCTTTGGTTTCATTACTGCTTTGTATGCAGTCTCAGTCGCTTTCTGTAATGCATCACAAAGTACCTGGACATTAATCTCATCATACTCTGCAATCACTTTTGTAAATCCACGGAACAGCTGTGATAAAATAACACCTGAGTTACCTCTTGCTCCACGAAGAGAACCGGACGAAATTGCCTTTGCAAGTGCTGCCATCTCTGGTTTCTCCATAGCAGCAACTTCCTTTGCCGCTGACATAATTGTCATTGACATATTTGTTCCTGTATCCCCATCTGGTACCGGGAATACGTTCAGCTCATTAATCCATTCTTTCTTTGCCTCTAAATTCTTCGCTCCTGCTAAAAACATCTTTGCAAGAAGTTCCGCATTTATTGTAGTGATATCCACCTCTAAATCCTCCTTAATCAATTACACGAACGCCTTCGACGTAAATATTAATCTTCTCAAATTCCATTCCAGTAAACTCTTCTACTTTATATCTTACTGTTTCCAGCAGATTATCAGTAACAGTACCAATGCTGACACCATAAGAGACGATTACGTGAAAATCAATTGTAATTTTATTATTTTCATTAATAGACACATTAATACCATGTGTAAGATAATCTTTTTTCAATAATTTTACAAGACCATCTTTCACATTGATTGCTGCCATTCCAACAATACCAAAACACTCCACTGCAACAGAACCTGCGTATGTTGCAATTACGTCTGTGTCTATTGTAACTTTTCCCAAACGGGTTTCCATCTGTCCATTCATATTCCTAACCATGCCTTTCCGTGACCTGCCAATATATGAAAGCCTTTATCCAAGAAATCTCTTTCCTTAAGTCACACCTTTTTTCATCAGCCAGAATACATACTGACGCTATTTTATACACTATTATAAC
>CAZEFX010000114.1:0-7719 GCA_964511525.1 uncultured Jutongia sp. | reverse complement strand
TATTATGATAATCCAAAATCTCTGTAGGATGCCCCTGCACCCGGTAGGCATCAAACACTACAATGAGATTGCACTTTTTCATCCCCTGATAATCACAAAGTATATCCAGTAATTTTCCTCTGGCACCATCAATATTTTCCTTTGCCAGCTGGTTTAAATCCTCCCATGCAAAGATAATATTATAACCATCCACCAACAGATACTTTTCTTTTTTCACTGCCGGCTTTGCCGTGGTCTTTCCATACTCTCTGGTCACTGAGGAGGAGGTACTTTTCCGTCTCTTATATCCAATGCCCTTATGAGGTACAAAATTCTCCTTACGATTAGCATGATAGGTTCTATCTAAAATAGCATCAATCTCTTCCACTCCAAGCCAACGTTCTTCTGAAGATTTCTGCTCTCTCTGGATTCCATGCTCTTTCCAGTCTTCCATCCAATCTTCCTGTACAGTTCCTGCATTTTCTCTTTGTTCTAATACACTTTCCAGATGCATATACTCTGGCACCTTGTCCCACTCTACATAAAATCCGGAGCCATGGGTACAAAATACGGAGCTAGAGGGATTTTCTGCATCTAATAATGGGTCATATCCCATGTTTTCTATTACCTCAGAGGCATTGTGACAAGGTCCATACCCCTTTAAAGAACAATGAAAACGCCCCTGTCCCTTGGTATAGGCAACCACCTCCTGCTGGTAATCACTCATGGTTGCCACCGGCGCACTTCCTGTCAGCACAGCCATTTCTCCCACTGTATCCGGTGGTGAAATTTCTGCTCCTCTTTGGTCTAAGTCTGTCATGGCCCTGCCAACATTTTCCTGTGGAACCTCCAATCGAAAACTATAATACGGCTCTAATAACACAGACTTTGCCTGCATCAATCCCTGACGTACTGCACGATAGGTAGCCTGTCTGAAATCGCCACCCTCTGTATGCTTCAAATGGGCTTTTCCCGCTACAATACTTATCTTTACATCAGTCAGTGCCGAGCCTGTCAGCACACCCTTATGTTCTCTTTCTTCCAAATGGGTCAACACCAGACGCTGCCAGTTTTTATCCAGTACCTCTTCGCTGCAGTCAGCAAGAAACTGCATACCGCCGCCCGGTTCTCCCGGCTCCAGAATCAAATGAACCTCTGCATAATGGCGTAATGGCTCAAAATGTCCCACACCTTCCACCACATCAGCAATGGTTTCTTTATACACAATATTTCCTGCTCCAAAGCTTACCTTCACGTCGAATCGTTCCAGAATCATACTCTGCAAAATCTCTATCTGCACCTCTCCCATAACCTGTGCCTGAATTTCCTGTAGCTCCTCCTTCCAGACCAGATGCAGCATGGGATCTTCTTCCTCCAACTGTCGAAGCTTTGGTAAAAAATGTGCTGCATCCTGATCGGGAGGCAGAATAATCTGATAGGTCAATACTGGCTCCAACACAGAAGATTCCAAGGATTTTTCACAGCCCAGTCCTTGTCCTGCCCAGGTCTTGGTAAGCCCTGTAACTGCACAAATCCCACCTGCCTGTATCTCATCTGTAGCCGTAAACTTCTCCCCAGAGTAAATGCGGATTTGATTTACCTTTTCCTTCCATATTTCTTGATTAGAAAGCTCTTCCGATTTCTTTTCATTTGTAAGTAAATCCTTTACCCTTAAGCTGCCACCTGTAACCTTCAAATAGGTTAAACGGTTTCCTTGGGAATCTCTAAGAATCTTAAACACTCTGGCGCCAAACTCTGTCCCATAATCCGGACTGACAGTATATATCTCCAATCCTGTTAAAAATTCTTCTATACCATCCATTTTTAAAGCAGAACCAAAATAACATGGAAATAATTTTCTTCGAGAAATCAACCGAATCAAATCCGCCTGACGGATTTCCCCTGTTTCTAAAAACTCTTCCAGAAGACCTTCCTCACAAAGAGCGGCATTTTCATAAAGACTTTCTTTATCCTCTGTACTAAAATCTGTACAGCCATCCGATAATTTTTCTTTTAATTCTGCCAGCAAAGCTTCTCTGTCTGTTCCCTGCTGGTCCATTTTATTTACAAAAAGAAAGGTTGGTATCTCATATCTTTTTAGCAGCTGCCATAGAGTCCGGGTGTGTCCCTGCACTCCATCCATTCCGTTAATCACTAAAATAGCATAGTCCAACACCTGCAGCGTCCGTTCCATTTCCGCAGAAAAATCCACATGTCCCGGCGTATCCAGCAGAGTAATCTCTAACGCATCACTACGAATCATAGCCTGCTTAGAAAAAATCGTAATTCCTCTTTCTTTTTCCAGGGCATAGGTATCCAAAAAAGTGTCTTTGTTATCCACTCTTCCCCGTTCCCGAATCATTCCGCTAGTATACAACAACCCCTCTGACAGGGTGGTTTTTCCTGCGTCTACATGAGCTAAAATCCCCACGCATATATGTTTTTTTGGTTTATTTTCTGATTTATTATTCAACGAAAATACCCCTTTCTGTATGCTATAATTCCCTTATTTTTTAATAGGACGCTTCCCGATTCATAAACCGTTCCCACTCCTGCACATCATGCTTCCCCTTTACCTTTAAGAGATAGGTTCTTTCATTGGCATCCATATAGATTTCATATAAAAAAGGACTATCTTCCTCACCTGTTTCCTTCTTCAGCAATGCATAAATATTTCCCTGCTGTAATTCCTGAAACATCTGTGGATATTCCTCAGTAGCAATCACCCTGTCATCACAGGTTCCTGTCAGATTTCCATCTGCATCAAACACCTTGTAGCCTTCTTCCAAAAAGCTTTCCACAGTCACATGCTGCACCTGAAATAAAAGTTCATTGGTTCCCATTTTGCGAATATCTCTATTACAGCTATTCTCTGACAAAATAGTCACATATCCTAAATTCAAGAAAAGATGTCCTCTATCTAATTTAATCTCTAATATTTCAGCATCCTGAAATTCAAAATTCACTGCTTCATCTACTGTCCGATATCCCATAATAACAACTACTTCCTTTCTCATAAACATACTTTTTAATTATATCATAAAATAAAAAGAGAGTACAAAAAAATAACAATGTGAAAGACAACATAAAGAGTGGCGGAATTTCCACTTCGGAACCTCCGCCACAGTAACACAGCAATTTCTTTATCAAATTTTAGTGATGGAATAAACGAATTCCGGTAAAGCTCATAGCAATACCATGCTTGTTACAAGCTGCGATAACATCCTCATCACGGATTGAGCCACCTGGCTGTGCAATGTACTTCACACCGCTGCGGAATGCTCTTTCTACATTATCATCAAATGGGAAGAATGCATCAGAACCTAAGGTTACATCTGTAGCCTTTGCAAGCCACTCTGCCTTTTCTTCCTTGGTGAATACAGGAGGCTTCTCTGTGAAGGCTCTCTCCCATGCTCCGTCTGCTAAAATATCCATATAATCCTCTCCAATGTAAAGGTCAATGGCATTGTCTCTTTCTGCACGTTTCATATCCTCTCTGAAAGGAAGGTTTAATACCTGTGGAGACTGACGAAGTAACCAGTTGTCAGCCTTGCTTCCTGCAAGACGGGTACAGTGGATACGGGACTGCTGTCCAGCACCGATACCGATTGCCTGTCCACCCTTTACGAAACACACAGAGTTAGACTGGGTGTATTTCAAAGTAATCATAGCGATTGCCATATCAATCTTTGCGCTGTCTGGAATATCCTTATTCTCAGTAACTACATTGTTAAAGAAATCCTTATTAATATCCAGCTCATTACGTCCCTGCTCGAAGGTAATACCAAATACTTCCTTATGTTCGATTGGATCTGGAACATACTCTGGATCAATCTGAATGATTGCATAGGTACCTTTCTTCTTTTCCTTTAAAATCTCTAATGCTTCTGGCTCATAGCCCGGTGCAATAATACCATCAGAGAACTCACGCTTAATCATCTTTGCAGTACAAACATCACATACATCAGACAAAGCAATGAAATCACCATAAGAAGACATTCTGTCTGCACCTCTTGCTCTTGCATAAGCTGCTGCAAGTGGTGTCAACTCGCCTAAGTCATCTACCCAGTAAATCTTTGCTTCTACCTCAGATAAAGGAAGTCCTACTGCCGCACCTGCTGGAGATACATGCTTAAAGGAAGTTGCTGCTGGGATACCTGTTGCCTTCTTTAATTCCTTAACCAGCTGCCAGCCATTGAAAGCATCCAAAAAGTTAATATATCCAGGCTTTCCGTTTAATACCTCGATTGGAAGCTCGCCTTCCTTCATGTAAATCTTTGACGGCTTCTGATTTGGGTTACATCCATATTTTAATTCTAATTCTTTCATGTTTTTCCTCCATTATAATCCGTTCTTTGCATTTTATTGTGATATTATCCCAATGGATTTCTATTGACAATAACTTACTGATTCTTATTTACGATTTTTGTCTCATATTTACCAGTTTCAATATCAATATATCTAACAAAAAGAGATACCTTATTATCCTCATTCAGGCTGTTCCAAAGCATATCTGTAAATGCATTCATATCATCTGGAATGGCAACAAGCTTTGGCTCCCCTTCAAAGCTTGGAAGTGGATTTCCATCACACATATAGGTATGAATGAAATGTCCCTCTCCTGCTACTGGATTGCTATATGCAAATGTGTAACGGTTACAGGCATCTGGATTTCCATTGTTGCTCTTTAAAATAGACATAGCGTAATTGTACTCGCCATCTTCTACATGCATAATACCAGAAATACGTGGTGTATAGTTTGGTGCATCTGGCTCAAACTCTCTGGTTCTAAGTGCCTGCTCAAAGGTCTGCTGCTTATCCATCAGCTCATAGATAGTATCTGTCTGGTCACCATTGGTAACAATAGTCTTATTGCCCAATACACGAACTGGTGCATAGATAATGAGGCTAGGATCACTTAACTTAGAAGGATCAAAAGCCTGTGTACGGATACCTTCGCCATCCTCTACAAACACTCTGTTACGGCTGTTCTCACTTCTTCCCATAATAAAATATGCTGTCACTGCATATTTTCCATTCTGGGACTTACCAATTACAATTCCTCTTCCCGGATACGCATTTTCTTTTAACTCATTTTCCAGTGAAATCATCTGCATTGTTCAATCTCCTTTTCTTTGTTCTTTTGTTAATGTGACAGGAAATAAAAACGCTCTTCCAAATCCTCTAGGATTTCAGTGTGCTTCTATTCCACAAAAAGACCGCCTGGGATAACCAAATACGCGGTCGCCCAGGCGGTCGGCAATTCGTTCTCCTCCCATACTCCCCGTGGGTAACCCCACTTATCCGCCAGTCGTATGGAATCTTTTATTAGAATAAACCATAAAACAAAAAATTTCAATCCATTCTTTAAAAATCTTGTAGTAAACTACAATCTACATATGGATAGTCCTTTTGCTCTTCCTCCAGAATGCTCTGGTTTATATTATAATCCTAATTCAAAAGATAATATAAATCCATAATATTTTTATAACCTTTTTCAACAATTGCTAGTATTTTTCAGCAAACTTCTGATAATAAAGAAAGCAAACCCAAAAACACCTCCACCTAAAAATGCTAATGCAGTATAAAAATCCTCAAAAAATTCCATATCTATATTTCTTTCATGTATGACATTAGAAACAACAAATACCCCCAAAATAGTTATTCCTGTCCAAAGAACCGCCAACCACGTCTCTTCTGCGTTAGTACTAATGCATGGAAATATCACTTTATTTTCAAATAGACAATATATCAAACAAAGAAGCGTTGGTAATATAAATATTCTAAATATCAAATCAACAAGTGTTTTCACATTGGGCGAAGCAGCTAAATATATCCAATAAATAGCTTGAATAACTATTATTACAAGCCCTCCTAGGTTACGCGCAACATTTGATTTGTTTTTCATATCTGCTTTCCTCCAAAAGATTTAGATTTTTCTCTAAAACAGAGTTCAATATTTTAGTCCCATTTCTTATTGTGTCCAAGGTATTTACTTAGGTCCATAACGATGCTTCATCAGTTCTTCACTTTCGTTCAGCTTTGAGAAACCCAACTGACAGATATTATTCTACCTTTTCCTATACGCTCAATACCATACCTTTTGGATACAGCACCTATAGGTGGTTTGTAATCTTCACCTGTATGACGATTACGGAGAACCTACCTCCATCTTGAAAAGAGCATTGCCAAAAACAGTAAAGTAGTGGCATTTAGAACACACTATACGATAAACTTCTATTGTCCATTTGGATCGCATCCTGTTCTATGAATTTGGCTTGCGATACCATTCTCATTTTATCATAGGAGACTTTTTTATTACATCCTCTACATTTCCACTTACTCTCCTCTCCCTAGCATAACTGGGGACTGGGCTTTTCATTTATTTTTAACCAATTCATAAAACACTATGATATATTCAAGGAATCTTCTTTTTCAAAATATATCTAATCACAAAAAAACTAGCAAACATAATAAAACCCGCACAAAATGCCTGTAATACATCATAATTAAGATATTCTTTATATGCTCTTTTTTCATATATAACATCTGAGGCTATGGACATACCAACAATCGTTTCTCCTCCCCATAAGATAGCTAATGTTATTTCCTCTTTATTATTTAACAGAATATCAAACAGTACTTTTTTTTCATATACACAATAAATTACGGTAAAAATAATTGGTAACAACAAAATTTTGAAAAACAATGTAACATCCCAAGATACTTGATCCGTAGCTAAATACCACCAATACATACATTGAATAATTGTCATTATCAGAACTCCCAAAAAAATTGTGCGGTGTTCAATATCTCTCATGAAAACATCCTCCTTTCATCTGACATCCTAAAAATCAGCAGATTCTAAACGATATTCTCCATCTACAACTGTCCATGTTACCCTTGGTATAGTGCCATTTTTCCAACTTTAAGGATGCATCCTTCCACCAAATAATCTCCCGACATAAAAAACAAAAGATAAATACTATCCATATTATTCCTCCTTTACACACAATTTATATTTGCTTTATCAATTTTCACCCAATAACATTTAAATTATAATAACATCTAGAACTATTACATACCAGATGACATTTGTCACTAAAACACCTTATTTCTTACATTTACAGTGACATTTGTCACTACCATATATTTCTAACATGTAATATACTAAAAAACCAACAAACAAAAATTAATGTATCGTCAATTAATAATCATTTAATACAATTTTTAGGAGGAAAACTTATATGAAAATTTCAAAAAATCGAGCACTATTTATGGGGCTATGCGGAATGCTTATCTTTCACTGTGCATATTGGATTTGGTTAATCAAGTATATACTCTCCAGCCATTCTGATATATTTCCAATTCTTGTATTCCCTATAATACTATCACTAATTTATTGTATCTACGAAAAATGTATATTTTTTTTATTAAACTCAACTGCTCATGAGAGAAAAAATATCACAACATTATGGATACTAGTCTGTTTTATTGGCACATTTTTTTCTGAAAATTATATATACCAAGAAAAAGCCAATATGCCTTTTGTAGGGTTACTAACAATCTATTCTTCAATCTCCTGTGTAATCCTTATTGGTACTTTCTTTATATTTAGGAAAATCTTAAATATATTTTCTAATTCATAAGACAATACAACTATACTTATTTCTTTTCTCCTATAATTATTAATTCTTAGGTGCATCTCCTTAATAATATTTTTTGACATAATAATTTACA
>CAZEFX010000113.1:0-8572 GCA_964511525.1 uncultured Jutongia sp. | reverse complement strand
TTAAGAGTACCATACATAGTACCAACCTGAGAACGAAGACCCTTACCTAAATCTTCAAGACCTGCACCGATTGGAAGACCATCTTCTGAGAATGCAGACTGGGAACGACCATAAACGATCTGTAAGAATAACTCTCTCATTGCTGTATTGATAGCATCACAAACTAAGTCAGTGTTTAATGCTTCCATAACAGTACGTCCTGGAAGAATCTCAGCTGCCATAGCTGCAGAATGAGTCATACCGGAACATCCGATTGTCTCAACTAATGCTTCCTGAATGATACCTTCCTTTACATTCAGGCTCAGCTTACAGGCACCCTGCTGTGGTGCACACCAGCCTACACCATGTGTAAAACCGGAGATATCCTTTACTTCTTTTGCCTGAACCCATTTTGCTTCTTCAGGGATTGGTGCACAACCATGGTTAACACCCTGAGCAACTGGGCACATGTTTTCTACTTCCTGTGAATAAATCATGTTCATACTCCTTTCGATATGCTTATTATCTGCGTTATATCCGCAGTCTGACATTATTTTCGCACAATTTGTCCATTAAGTCTACACTTTTTGACAAAAATTCGCAAAATTTGCATTTTGCTTAAAATATAAATTTAGATAGAATTTCTTTTATTCATTTAAACCATTGTCAAAGCAAATTATAAATACTTCTCTACAACCTCGCCTTTTTTCTTATAAATGCTGCCCTTTGGCACATATCCTCTCACCATGGAAAGTGGATATACATTGGTATTACTTCCAATAATGGTTCCCGGATTCAATACACTGTTACAGCCAACTTCTACATAGTTCCCAAGAATAGCTCCCATTTTCTTCAAACCAGTTTCAATGACATCTCCTTCGTACTGGATAGTAACCTGAGTCTTATCTGATTTTACATTTGAAGTAATAGAACCAGCTCCCATGTGGGATTTGTAGCCCAGAATCGAATCTCCAACATAATTATAATGTGGCACCTGTACATTATTAAATAATATTACATTCTTTAACTCTGTAGAATTGCCTACCACAGAGTTTTCACCTACAATGGCATTGCCACGGATAAACGCACAATGACGAATCTCTGCATTCTTCCCAATAATACATGGACCGTTGATAAATGCTGTAGGAGCTACCTTGGCTGACTTAGCAATCCAAATACCATCACCCTTGCAATCATATTCCTCCGGACTCAAGGTCTGTCCCAGAACAAGAATAAAATCTTTAATCCGAGGCAGCACCTCCCAAGGGAAATCTACCCCATCAAAAATCTCATATGCAATGGTTTCGTCCATATTAAATAAATTCTTGTTTTTCAACTTTTCGTACATATCTAGCCTCCTTTTTTACTTATTCATCCAAACATCATAATTATATCATATCTTCTACTTATAATATGCGGCTGCTTCATCAAATTTCGCCCGAAGCATGCCTTGGTTATTCAGCTGTTTTACACCATTCACCCTGTTTGCCACAAAGGCTTCCAGCTTCTGCATATATTCTTCTTCCGTAATGCTTCCTTCTGCCATGTAAGTCAATCCCTTTTCCCAGCTTGCCGTAAGCTCAGGATTTAGCAGCTGGCGAATGGACGAATCTACTACATCAAAGACCATTTCTCCAAGCAGCTCCGGAGTAATAATCTGAGTCTTTTTATTTAGCTTTAAATATTTAATCTTTACTAGCTTACTTAGAATCTCTGCTCTGGTAGCACTGGTTCCGATACCACTTCCTTTAATCTGAGAACGGAGTTCCTCGTCTTCAATTAACTGTCCTGCATTTTCCATAGCCAAAATAATGGAACCCGAATTATAGCGTTTTGGTGGCGAGGTTTCTCCTTCTTTAATTTCTAAAGACTCCAGCGAAATCCTAGTACCTTTTTTGATTTTCTGCATCATTTCAATTAAAGAAGCATCAAAGCTTTCCTCTGTATTATCAGAAGAGGAATCCTCGGAATCCTTGTTAGTGGTATCTGCTTTTGCTGTGCCAGACTGGGCATTACTTTTTTTTGCAAAGGATGCAGTGGCAATTTCCAAGTATCCCTGTTCCGTCATAACCTTAAAGGATGCAAAGAAACGCTCGGATTGGCGTAAGGCTGTTAAGCTGATTTTCTGGTACTCTGCTGGGGGATAAAAAATACAAAGAAAACGCCGTACAATCACTTCATACACCTTTTGCGCCGTTGGACTTACACTACGCAATGCACCAAAGCCCTGTCCTGTTGGAATAATGGCATAATGATCTGTTATTTGCTTATCATTACAATATCTGCTTTTTCCAATGCTTTTAAAGCTTCCTTCGTCCAAAATCTTCTGAGCAATATCTTTTACCATTGGATAATTTCGCAGACCGCCTACATTTTTTTGAATTTCCTTACATACTGCGGTAGAAAGAACTCTGGCGTCCGTTCTTGGATAGGTAACCAGCTTCTTTTCATATAATTCTTGTGCAATTTTTAAGGTTTCATCCGGGCTGATCTTAAATAATTTGGAGCAGACATTTTGTAGCTCTGCCAAGTTAAATAGCAGCGGTGGATTTTTCTTTTCCTTTTTCCGTTCCACTTTTTCCACCACAGCTTCTTTTTCAGGAGGAATATCTCCAGTAATAGTTTCTGGAGCCGATACCAGCTCCGTTGAATTTTCCGCTTCCGTAACGCTTTCGGATTCTCCCGAAAGCTCAGATACATAAATATTCTCCTGAGCTTCTTTCCCGTAACCTAATGTTTCACAAAGGGTGATTGCCACAGGCTTTTCTTTAAATCCGTTTTCCTTATATAGGGCAGGTGATTGATAATATTGGGAACCCTCTACGCTTCGCCATTCTCCTTCAAAGCTCTTTCCCTGATAGTCAAAATGTCCTAATATTCGATAAAATGGTGTCTTTACAAAGTTACGGATTTCCCGTTCTCTTCGTACTACCATTCCCAATACACAGGTCATAACCCTGCCAACAGAAATAGCTGCCCATTTATCACTTTTTCGGTAATTCATTACCGTTTGACCATATTTCAGAGAAAGCACTCTGGAAAAATTAATTCCCATCAGGTAATCTTCCTTTGCCCGCAAGTAAGCGGATGAAGCCAGATTATCATATTCGGCTAAGGGTTTTGCCTCCCGAATGCCTCTTTGAATCTCTTCCTCCGTCTGGGAATCAATCCAGACACGACGTTTTTCCTTACTATCTGGAACCTTCGCCATCTGATCCACCAAACGATATATGTACTCTCCTTCTCGTCCCGAGTCAGTACAGACGTAAATCCGGGCAACATCTGGACGATTCAAAAGCCCTTCTACAATTTTAAATTGCTTTTGTACATCTGGTATCAATTCATACAAAAAATGATCTGGCAGAAATGGAAGGGTCTGCAAAGACCATTTTTTCAAAGCAGGGTCATAGGCATCCGGATAACTCATGGTTACCAAATGACCTACACACCAAGTCACAATGTAAGCATCAGACTCCATATATCCCCGCCCCTGGTTGCC
Organism: uncultured Jutongia sp.; assembly: GCA_964511525.1. Classification (GTDB taxonomy): domain Bacteria; phylum Bacillota; class Clostridia; order Lachnospirales; family Lachnospiraceae; genus Jutongia. The sequence continues at coordinate 5,094 of CAZEFX010000113.1, read as the reverse complement.
GGACACCCCCAGAGTTTTTGCAAATTCCTTTGCAACACTGGGCTTTTCCGCAATAAATAAATCCTTACTCATATTCTCTTCCTATTCTGTAGCTTATTCTGCATTCCAACGATTTTCTACAAAATCACGGAAGCACTTTTCACCGAAAATACATCCCACAATCAAAACTCCTGTAATACAGACATATTTCACGATTTTTGTTACATTTACTTCAATCTTTACCATGGAGCCATTTCCTTCCTTGTTGCAATCATTTTCTTTGTCATAACATTTCATTGAAACTCCCTGCCTTTCTTCTTATCTTCCAGCTTTTAAAATTATAGTACATTTGTACCCTTTGCAGACAATTTTCTGATTCCGGCTTAGTAACCAAGCTCCTCTCCCACCAGAATCACCTTGAGCCTGCCAGGCACTCGGGAAAAACGAGTAACTACGGTATGAGCACAGATGCAGTCCTTTGACAGACAATCCAAACATCTTCCATACTCTGCACATGGTGTACTCAACCCCAAACGTAATGCATTTGGCGGTGCTGCCATGTTATGAACCCTTGCAATACCACTTTTTACATCAGGTACTACTTTATTCATTCCAGCAATAATAACGACATGCTCTGGTCCATGGCAAAGGCAGGCAACACGATTTCCTGCTCCATCAATATTTACCAGTTCCCCATTAATGGTAATGGCATTGGAACTCATAAAATAAAAGTCAGAGGTTACAATACGGCTAAACATTTCTTTTTTCTCTTCTGGTGTCACTGCTTTGGCTCTGTCATAAATGGTATAATCGGATTCCTGTAAATCATCAATCAGCCCAATTTCCTGAAGGGTCATGGAACCACCCCAGGAAACACTACAGCCCGGTGTAAGAAAACGCTTTGCCTTAGCATTGGCTTCCTCTCTGTCTGCACAATAGTATCCCTCAATTCCGCGAAGATTAAACTTCTCAATAATACTTTCTGCTAAATTTTCATAATATTGCTGCTTATAAGACATACGAAACACCTCGTTCCTTTTGGTATCAATTTTTCGCAAATATAGCTAAAAGGGCACCGGGATAATACCCGGTACCCCTCATATTTATTTATGATTACTCATATAATGGATATTTATCTGTTAAGGACTTAACAATAGCCATAGCTTTTTCCTTATTTGCTTCGTGATCGTTAATCATCAAAGCAATAGCCTCTGCCACCTGATCCATATCCTCTGTATTGAAACCACGTGTGGTAACTGCTGCAGTACCAAGACGGATACCGCTAGTTACGAATGGAGACTGAGGATCGTTTGGAATGGTATTCTTATTACAGGTAATGTGTGCCTCATCCAGCCACTTCTCTACTTCCTTACCTGTCAATCCCTTATCTGCTAAATCTACTAACATTAAATGGTTATCTGTACCATCCGAAACAATCTTAATACCACGCTTTTTCAGACCTTCGCAAAGTGCCTGTGCATTGGCAATAATGTTCTTTCCATATTCCTTGAAGCTTGGGTCTAATGCTTCTTTGAAACATACAGCCTTAGCAGCAATAACATGCATTAAAGGACCACCCTGAATTCCTGGGAATAAGGATTTATTCAACTTCATTTCCTCTGCAAATTCCTTGCTGGAAAGAACCATACCACCACGAGGTCCACGAAGGGTCTTATGAGTTGTAGTTGTAGTTACATGAGCATATGGAATTGGGCTTTCATGCTGTCCAGAAGCAACCAGACCAGCAATATGAGCCATATCTACCATAAGATAAGCACCTACGGAATCAGCGATTTCACGGAAACGCTTAAAGTCAATCTTACGAGCATAAGCAGAAGCTCCTGCTACGATTAATTTTGGCTTACATTCCTTTGCAATTCTTTCTACTTCATCATAGTTAATAAAACCATTATCATCAACACCGTAAGGTACACAGTTAAAGTACTTACCAGAAAGGTTTACAGGGCTTCCATGTGTTAAATGTCCGCCGTGGTCTAAGTTCATTCCCATAAAGGTATCACCTGGCTCCATTAATGCAAAGAATACCATCATGTTTGCCTGCGCACCAGAATGTGGCTGAACGTTTGCATAGGTACATCCAAACAGTTCCATAGCACGGTCTCTTGCTAAATCTTCTACTACATCTACGTGCTCACAACCACCATAATATCTCTTTCCTGGGTATCCTTCTGCATACTTGTTGGTTAAGGTACTTCCCATAGCTGCCATTACCGCTTTACTAACTAAGTTCTCGGAAGCAATCAGCTCGATATTCTCGCGCTGTCTTCCTGTTTCAGCTGCCATTGCCTCTGCAACAGCGGAATCAAATTTTTCAACTTCTTCAAATGAATACATTTCAAAATCCTCCTATATTTTATTTTACACATATCAGCTCTGCCACAAAATCTTCCTTTGTAGCAGATTTCATGCAATTATGTACTTTTTTATTTCTTTGATATGGTTTTACGCCTCATCAATGGCTTTGCCAATGTCATTACGCATATATTTATTTTCAAAGGAAACCCACTCTGTAGCCTTATAAGCATTGGCTCTTGCTTCCTTCAAGTCACTTCCCTTTGCAGTAATACCAAGAACACGGCCACCATTGGTTACAATGCCTTCCTCTGTCTTCTTGGAACCTGCATGGAAACAATAATAACCATCCTTGCCATCAAAGCTCTCCAAACCTGAAATCAGCTTGCCCTTTTCATAATGCTCAGGGTATCCGTCAGAAGCCAGTACGACACAAACCGCAGCATTATCCTCAAACTCTAAATCAATCTGATCCAGCTTTCCATCAATACAAGCATCAATCACATCAATAATATCATTCTTCATTCTTGGAAGAACTACCTGAGCCTCTGGATCACCAAAGCGGGCATTGTATTCCAATACTCGTGGACCATCCTCTGTCAGCATCAGACCTACGAAAAGAATTCCAACAAAATCTCTTCCTTCTGCTTTCATGGCATCCATGGTTGGCTGATAAATCTTTTCCTCACAAAACTGCTTAATTTCATCGGTATAGAACGGACTTGGAGAAAAGGTTCCCATACCACCAGTATTTAATCCCTGATCGCCATCCTTAGCACGTTTATGATCCTGTGCACTGGTCATTGGTTTAATATGAGTTCCATCACAAAAACAAAGCACAGAAGCCTCTCTTCCTGTCATGAAATCTTCAATTACAATGGTGTCACCGGCATCACCAAACTGCTTATCTAACATCAGAGTAGCAACGCCTGCCTCTGCCTCTTCCAAGGTCTGGCAAATCAATACACCCTTACCAAGCGCTAGACCATCTGCCTTTAATACTACTGGAAACTGACAATTTCCTAAGTATAATAGAGCTTCCTCAGGGGAATGGAAGGTCTCATAATGACAGGTAGGAATGTCATACTTTTTCATTAAATCCTTTGAAAAACTCTTAGACCCCTCAATAATAGCCGCATTCTTACGAGGACCAAAGACACGAAGTCCTCTTTCTTCAAATACGTCTACCACACCACCTACTAATGGATCGTCCATACCGATAATGGTTAAGTCAATTTCATTTTTCTGGGCAAAATCTGCCAGTTTTTCAAACTCCATGGCAGAAATATCAACACATTCTGCAATCTGACCGATTCCACCATTACCTGGTGCACAGTAGATTTTATCTACCTTCTTACTCTGAGAAACACTCCACGCAATGGCATGCTCTCTTCCGCCGCTTCCAACAATTAATACTTTCATTTTTTCCTCATTTCCGCCAACGCAAGTAATAATTCACTTCGTTTATGTATGGCTTTTCATTGAATTTACTGGTTAATGTGCGCAATGCCATCTATAATAGAAACCTTACCGGCACCAATCAGGTCAATAGCCTGTGGTAAAAGATGCCACTCAGCCTGCTCCATTACTCTCTGTTGAAGTAATTCTGGTGTGTCCCCTTCCTGTACTTCCACTGCCTTCTGCAAAAGAATCGGACCGTGGTCTGCTTCTTCGTCAACGAAATGTACGGTAGCTCCTGTCACTTTATTGCCAGCCGCCAGCACACTTTCATGCACCTTCAACCCATAATATCCCATACCACAATGAGCAGGAATCAGGGATGGATGAATATTAATAATCCGGTTGCGATATTTTTGAATCATCTTTTCCGGTACAATTACCAGATAACCTGCTAATACAACCAAATCAATTTCATATTTGTCCAAGGTCTCAACCATAGCATCTGCAAAGGCTTCTCTATCAGAAAAATCCTTTGGACTAATACACTCTGCGATAATTCCAGCTTTTGCTGCTCTTTCTAATGCATAAGCATCCTTTTTATTACTGATAACCACGGTAATCTCTGTATCATGTATCTTACCATTTGCCACAGCATCCATAATCGCTTGTAAATTAGTACCACCACCAGATACACATACTGCAATTCTCTGCATGTTCTTCCTCTTTCCTGCCAAATCAATGGCTCTTTCTTGATATTAAACTAAATCAATACCCTTTTCTCCCTCGGTGATTTCACCAACAATATATGCCTTCTGACCAGACTGATTTACTAACTCAACAGTCTTATCTGCATCTGCTGCATCTACAGCTAAAAGCATACCAATTCCCATATTGTAGGTATTGTACATCATTTCCTTTGCAATATCTCCATCCTTTGCTAACATTTCAAAGATTGGAGGGATTGGGTAGCTGTTTTCCTTTACCTGTGCTCTCACACCATCGTGAAGCATACGTGGAATATTCTCATAGAATCCACCACCAGTAATATGGCTGCATCCCTTAATGGTAACACCGCCTTCTTTAACGCTTCTCAACGCCTTAACATAAATGGTGGTTGGAGTTAATAAGGTCTCGCCTAAAGTAGCTCCACCTAAAGACTCGTAAGACTTAGAAAGTACATCCTTCTTAATATCAAACACCTTACGAACCAAAGAATAACCATTACTATGAATACCAGAGGATGCAATCGCTACTAATACATCACCCTTAGAAATGGTCTTTCCTGTAATCATCTTTGCACGGTCTACAATACCTACTGCAAAACCTGCCAAATCGTACTCATCAACCGGATCGAAACCTGGCATTTCTGCTGTTTCACCACCAATAAGTGCTGCATCTGAC
>CAZEFX010000112.1:0-8575 GCA_964511525.1 uncultured Jutongia sp. | reverse complement strand
TACGGCGACCAATTTCCTCGATACTTTCCTGAATGCGTTGCCCAACTGCCTCTGTCCGGAAACGACCAGACTGTTGTTGGTTCAAGTTTGAATTTATTTGGTTGTAAACTTATAAGACATTCCTCCTTTTAAAAACCTCTTTCTCTACACAAGGGACTTAACTCAGCAACTTTTTTCCCAGTACTAAATGTTGCCGCCTCCATTGCTGACATTCTTTCAAAAAGAATTTGATACATTCCCAGTCTTTTTATACGTTTCTTTAATACTGCACGCTCTCTCCTTTCTTCCGCAACCATGCCCAAATAAATCACAGAATACCACACACAGAAATCAAGACTATCTTCTTCATCATAAGACATACTTATCTCTTTTATTTCATCAAAAATATCGTAATCAATATACCCTGTGGTCTTCTCATATATAACGACATAATCACTATATATTTTTTCAGAAGAATACTTTTGAGCTTTTTCGATAAAGAACGAGAAATATTCCACATCTTTTGGTGCATGCTTTCTATGTCCCGGTCTTGATAAATATACACAGTACTCATCAAATCGGCCTCTTCCCTGTTCAATTATTGTTCCATCCTCAAAAGTTATGATCTCCATTCTTGTTTTCCTCCTTTACATACTATACCACAATATTTATATGTTTTATTATTCTTTCACAATAAGTGAATTTATGTATAGCACTTCTCATGAGATAATATTCACAAATAGTGAAAGAGGTGTTTATATGCATTTCAATAACGATACTGACCTATACCGTGTTATAGGTGCAAATATAAAGTATTACAGAGAACAAGCCAAATTAACACAGGTACAACTAGCAGAACAAGCTCAAATCAGCATCAGCTACCTTTCTAAAATCGAAGCTGCCGGATGTAATAAAAGCTTGTCTATATCTGTTTTAAATCAGATTGCAAATGTACTCGGTGTTGAGATTAGCGAATTTTTTAAGGAGGTAACTGCAAATGTATTATGAAGATATGTTTTCAATTGTCGAAAAATTACCTTTTGATACTGAAGCCGAAGTATTCTCTTCTGACACAGAAAGAATTTACTTATTAAGGCCTTCCGTATTACCAAGAAAATTTTCTTCTTATAATCCGGAAACAAATATACAAATATGGTTAGAGGAGGCAGGAAATAGACCTTTTAAACCCAACCACCTCCGAATACTCATTGACTTAAAATTACGAATAAGAGAACATCCCGAATTACGTTATGAGTTATTAGAAGCTTTTGATAAAATATTTTATGGCGAAGATCCCTTAATAGCAATTGAGCCATTACAACACTACAAATTCAGTCAACACATAGGTTCTTTAGAATCAACAGCAATACTAGCTCAATTATTCATTATCGAGCAAGAATACGGATTCAACGGAGATAGCAATTATAATCCACCTTCGCTGTATATCCAAGGCTGGATTAGATACTTTATCGATTCTGATTATGAAATAGATATTCTTTGCAGAAGAATATGCGGCAACAACACTCCTCCAGTTAAATATACTTGTTGTGATGATAAAAACCACAGAAAATATACACCAAATGTTAATCCTTTATGGTATTTATAGACTTAACAAAAAGAAAGGAACTATTATGAATAATGGAAAATCAATGCTCTTTTTATTTCAATATTTCCAAAAATCATCAGAATGGTTCTGACATCCTTTTTATGCTCAACATAATAGTCTTCTTTACGGAATGCGCTTTCACGGATAGTTTGCTCAAGACTCTCTAGTGTTTCATGATAAATTTTACGCCCAAATTCCATTAGAGTTTCCAGCAAACCTTCTTCGAATCTAAGCATATTCCCTTTCAGAAGAAAATCCAATGCTATATTTCCAATTTTTTCGATGTTTTTTTCAATAAACTATAGTATACTATTGTACATGGGGCAGTCCTCCTGGTTGTTTTATTTTTTAGCCACTTAAAACTTTATCCAAAAGGTCTGCCCTTTTCAATATTTATTTTTCCGAAAGTTTAATTACGCTAACATACTATTTTACTAAAACATTTCATTTTTTTACTGTTAGTATTATACTATATGTGAGTGCACAATTTACACCTATTGTTTTCGTGTGGCATAAAACAATGATTACACTATAAGGAATAGTTAAATGGGTGAGAATTTCACTAGCCCAGTAGGCTATTTGATTAGAAACTTTAGAATCTCATCTGATATGACACAAAAAGAATTAGAGGATAACTGTGGATTAAATGAATCAACAATCCGTAACTATGAACTTGGAAACAGATATCCGGATGCAGCAATACTATTGAACATATCCAATAACCCCAATATCAGCTTTTATGCGTTATCTGACCCTGATGTTGCCAATACATTCAGTGCACTTCATGTGTTGTTTGATATTGAGTGGGCATACGGACTACACCCTTCTTTGAAAGGCGGGGAATTGACTTTTAAATTTGAAGAGCGACTATCATCCACCGGTTCCCGTCCACAGGAAGACCATGATAACTTTCGAAAGATAGTTGAATACTGGGCACGCTTAAGATGCAGATTGGAAGATGGTAAGATAACAGAATCGGAATACTATCTTAAAGAGATAAAATTCCCAATCAATCCGGTAGAACCAGATAAAGAATATACTGTTTCGTTGAATCTTTATGATGACGACCAGTTAATGGATCAGAATATGAATGAGGATGAAGACGCAGAAGAAACTGCTGAATTGTTAAAAGACTTGTTTCCGGATTTCTCTTATGTGAAGAGAAAGGGGAAACCGAAGAATCAATAAAACTTTATAAAGGAGAATACTATGAAATTATACTATATAGGCAATGGTTTTGATTTAGCACATAATTTACCAACTAGATATCTTGATTTTAAAGAATACTTTAAAACTAACTATCCTGAGTATTATTATCGTTTTATAGAAATGTATGGTTTAGGAGAAATGCACACAGACTATGATGGACCATACTATGATGATTCAGAAAGTGAAGAAATAATTAAATTATGGATGGACTTTGAAAACACTTTAGCTAAAATAGATTCTAGCTTTATATATAACAAACTTGACACCATACAAGAAACAAGAGATTTAACAAAATGTGAATTTGAAGGGATTTTTGATCCTGATCCAGCATGGTATAATGATGTCTATGTTGAAAATATGAATCTTTATGAATTATATGAACCATTACAAAAAGCATTTATCAATTGGATTGAATCTATAGAAAATACTTTCTCTCCAACTAAACCAAGCAAACAGATAAAACCTTTTTATCCAATAATAAACAATGATTCTTTCTTCATTGTATTTAACTATACTCATACCTTACAGAAACTATATAAAATTGATAGCAGTCACATTTTTTATCCCCATGGCGAAGCTGGAAACAAAAAAAAGCATCCCAAATTCGGGCATGGCGATAGTTCTGCATCATCACAAATTGAATCTATAGAAACTTATGATGACGATTCACATTATATCATTGACTGGATTTCACAATACTTATTCCGCACTCAAAAAGATGTTACTGACTACTTATGGGATGTTTCTAATTTTTTAGAAAATATCGAAATTGATGATGATGACAAAATTATTATTAATGTATTAGGCTGCTCTTTTAGTAGCATTGATGTTCCATATTTTATTAGCGTTACAGAAACATTTTCTGATGCTGAATGGAATATATCGTATCATTCTGATGAGGACAAAAAACGTATCGAAGATTTTATCACCAAAAATAATTTCAAATCCCTCACCTCTAATATTACGCTGTTCAAGATTTGAAAAAATTATTGTCATTTGATTGTCACACCAAAAAACAAGAGCCAAGAAACGCCGTAAATTCGGCATTTCTTGGCTCATTTGTATTATTCCAGTTCTATGGTCCCCGGTGGCTTACTTGTTAAATCATAAAATACTCGGTTCACACCCTTGACCTCATTAATAATCCGGCTCATAACCTTTTGCAGTACCTCAAATGGCACCTCTGCTGCCTCTGCGGTCATAAAGTCAATGGTATTTACTGCTCTTAACGCTACCGCGTAGTCATAGGTTCTTTCATCCCCCATAACACCTACGGAGCGCATATTCGTCAATGCTGCAAAATACTGGCCAATAGTTTTATCTAAGCCCACATTGGCGATTTCTTCTCTGTAAATGGCATCAGCATCCTGTACGATTTTCACCTTCTCCGAGGTAACCTCTCCCACAATGCGGACACCTAAGCCCGGACCTGGAAACGGCTGACGAAATACTAGTTTTTCTGGAATTCCAAGCTCCAGTCCCACTTTTCGGACTTCGTCCTTGAAAAGGTCACGAAGGGGCTCGATGATTTCCTTAAAGTCTACACAATCAGGAAGACCGCCTACGTTGTGGTGAGATTTAATAACAACCGACTCACCGCCTAATCCGCTCTCTACTACATCCGGATAAATCGTTCCCTGTACCAGAAAGTCTACGGCACCGATTTTTTTTGCTTCTTCTTCAAAGACACGGATAAATTCTTCCCCAATAATTTTACGTTTCTCTTCCGGCTCTTCCACTCCTGCCAGCTTGCTATAATATCTTTCCTGTGCATTAACACGAATGAAGTTTAGCTCATACTGTCCCTTCTCCCCGAAGATTTCCTCCACCTCATCTCCTTCATTCTTGCGAAGGAGACCATGGTCTACGAACACACAGGTCAGCTGATTTCCAATGGCTTTTGACAGCATAACTGCTGCCACAGAGGAATCCACACCCCCAGACAAGGCACAAAGCACTTTTCCATCTCCTACCTTCTCACGGATTTCTTTAATAGAATTCTCCACGAAGGAATCCATGCGCCAGGTTCCTTTACAGCCACAGACATTTCTTACGAAGTTAAATAACATCTTTGTTCCTTCCTGAGTATGAAGTACCTCTGGATGGAACTGAATTGCATAAAGCTTCCTGCTCTGATCCTCAGCGGCTGCCACTGGACAATCTGCAGTATGTGCCACAATGGAAAATCCCGGTGCAATCTCTGAAATGTAATCAAAATGACTCATCCAGCAAATGGTCTTTTCCAATACATCTGCAAACAACGGTGAGCTTTTATCTACAAATACTTCTGTCTTTCCGTATTCACGTACAGGAGCCTTCTCTACCTTGCCTCCCAGTACATGCATCATTAACTGGGCACCATAACAAAGTCCCAAAACAGGGATACCCAGTTCAAATAATTCTTTTGTATAGGTTGGTGAATCTGCTTCATAACAGCTGTTAGGTCCACCAGTCAGAATGATTCCCTTAGGATTCATGGCTTTGATTTCTTCTATATCTGTCCGGTAAGAATAGATTTCACAATAGACATTACATTCTCTGACACGTCGTGCAACCAGCTGATTGTACTGACCGCCAAAATCAATGACAATAACTTTTTCCTGATTCATTGATGTCGTCCTCCTTTGATGATTGTCTTATATGCCGGATTTTTGGCAATTCTTCCTTCACCAATTCATTCCAGATTTTTATTATAAAATAGCAATTCTTCTGTGACAATATAAAATTTCCCCAAAATTCTTAGAAAAAAGCTTTTAAATTTTTATCTAAACCCTGATTCAAAAGGAATACGGACCTCCTATTGACAATTACGCATCTTCTCCAAATGACTTCCCATGCATTCCCGAAGCTGCGCAAACTGTTCCCCTGTAACCTCATTGTCAGACTGAAATGCCAGAATTTTCTCTAAATAGCCCTGCTCCTGAACGATTTCGTAGCTAACGGGATATACCAATTCAAACACCAACGCACTATGCCCTACAATATTGTCTACCGGTGTTTTCTTCAAGCTCCGAAGCACCGCATGTTTTTCAAAAAATGCCTCCATGACCTCCGGTGTCACCTGTGACTGACGCAATTCCTCTGTAGTTACATTATAAATATCTTCAATAGGCACATCGTGATTCACCTTCAAAATATCAATTTTATCCGCATCTCTTATAATGTGGCAAAACAATTCGGTTCTCTCATCCAGCCCCTCCTCAATTCGATAGGCACTATGATTCCAGATAGCAGTACGGATGATTTCTCTCTCATTCTTTCCGATGGACAACGTATTAACATTTACCTCTGTCTGTATTTCTACTTTTTCTTCCTTCTCTGGTGAATCCTGCTGATTCCCCGTCTCTGGTAATTCTTGCAGACTACCTTCCTCTGGCAAATATGTCTTCAATAATCCTTCCTGATATAGAAGCTCCACTCCAAACTGGGCATGGTCAATGGACTGGGCATCAGAAAATGTACCAAAACGCCGCAGCTGCTCAAAACGCCCGATATCATGTAACATTCCAATAAGCCATGCTAAATCCACATCTTCCTGTGGTAATTTCAACCATAGGGCAATCCTCTCGGAAATCTCTGCCACCCGATAGGTATGGTCAATTTTTAATTTAATTTTAGGATCCTGGTCATTATAATGACTTGTATATTCTGCAAAGGTTTCCATTACCTTCTGACGATTTATTGCTATCATTTTTACCTCCATAGTATAACAATACATTTCATTTCTGCAATTTTTATACCTTAATTTTTCCTATGCAACTCATTTTACCACACAAAAGAAAAGCCGTATACAAATTTGCATACGACTTTCCAAATACTTCTTTCATTTTAATTAAAAATATCTAACACATCCGTGATAGCATCAAGTCCCGTGCTGGCTCTATCAGCCTTTACTGGGAATCATGCTTGCAATTCTTCCTGCAAACTCAGCGAAATTCTGTGTCTGAAGAATAACCTTTCCTGGTCCTGTCAGTTTAGTCAGGAATAGACCTTCTCCACCTAAAAGAATATTCTTAAGGCCTTTTACCATTTCCACCTCGTAGCTCATTCCCTTTTCAAATGCTACTACATTACCGGTATCCACCTTTAATACCTCTCCCGGTGCCAGCACCTTCTCTACCTTATCACCATCAATTTCTAAAAATGCCATTCCACTTCCGCTGATTTCCTGAAGAATCAAACCTTCTCCACCGAATAAACCAGAAGAAAGCTTCTTGGTAAGGGTAACATTCAAATTAACATTTGGCTCTGCACAAAGGAATGCGCCCTTCTGGCAAATCAATCCGCCAGTAGCTCCTACATCAATTGGAAGAATCTCGCCTGCTACGGTAGATGCAAAAGCAATGGTTGCACCTGGCTTAGAAGCTCTGTATGTTGCCATAAACAGGGATTCTCCAGCAAACATACGACCTACACCCTTCAGCAAACCACCCTTTGTATTGGTTTCCATCTCTACTCCGTCTGACATCCAAGCCATTCCTCCAGACTGAGTATACATAGACTCTCCAGCCTGATCAAATAACACTTCAACTGCTGGCATGGTATTTCCTAAAATTCTGTACTGCATAATATTTCCTCCTGTGTTCTTTTTCATTCCTTGTCATTATAATATATAGTGCTTTAGAAATCTATGAATACTTTCTTAATATTTTTCACAAAATTTAAAGGTTCAATTTCTCTATTATTACTAAATACAGTTGCTATTGGTAATAATTTCTAGCGAATCTTCTGTTACCTGACATTCTAAAAACAACACCTGAACTCCTGCCCCCTTTGCCTCTTCCAATGCATCGCCAAATTCCTTATGCATTTTAACATTAGCCCGCACTTCATGAACCCCTTCCATCTGTATGACAAATGCCACATAGCACTGATAGCCTTTCTTCGCTGCCCCTGTCAGTTCCTTTAAATGCTTCACACCCCGCTCTGTTGGGGCATCTGGGAAATACCCCATTCCCTCTACCTCCAAGGTACACCCTTTTACTTCCATGAGGATTTTTTTATTTCCTTTTTCTAAATAAAAATCCAATCTGGAGGAACCATAAGTATACTCAGGCTTAATAAGGCTATACTCCCCTTTTTCCAACCATTCCTTAACTACTTTATTGGGCGCCTGACTATCTATATTCACCCAGCCTAGTCCCTCTTTCCATACCCCAATCAAATCATATTTTGTCTTTCGGTTAGGATTGTCTGATTCTTCCAGAATCACCTTAGCTTCTGGCAAAAGCAATTCCCGGCATCTGCCTGTGTTTTTCACATGAACGGTTTCCAGCTTCTCTCCTATCCAAATCTGTGCTATGAAACGATTGGGTCTGCTATGAAATTTTCCCTGTACTACCTTTTTATACTTCATGCTTATTCCTCTCTATATTCTTTTGAATCCTATTTTTCAGTCATCTTATCCTATTATAAAGGTTCGTTAGCACTTCCACAACAAGCAGCGAAAAAGGGCTGACTCAAGTCAGCCCATAATTTCTCTAGAAACAGCGTCCTTCTAAGACTCTTTTACAGCTTGAAGCATTCTTTGCAACTCATCAATCATATTTTTCTGCTCATCTATGGTACCCCGCATCTCGTCTATTGTATTTTTCTGCTCGTCTATGGTATCCTGCATCTCATCTATCATATACTGGACTGTATTTCGGTCTAATTCCCTCAGTTCCTTTGAAAACATTTCCATCACCTTCTCTGTGTTGAGACACAGGTTATATACATCTTCATATTAAAACACGAAACTCTGGATATTCCTCAATCAATCTAAGAATATCCTCTGTTTTT
>CAZEFX010000111.1:0-8600 GCA_964511525.1 uncultured Jutongia sp. | reverse complement strand
ATAGAAAGTCCTCTTGCATAAATTTCCTTCAAATTAGTATTAGCACTGAAATTCAATTTAGAAACCTGAATATTGGAGCATCGAATCACTTCTAATTTTTTCAATGCACTAACATTTAAGCCAGTAAGTTTATTATCCGAACACTCCAAGACTTTTAGCTGGGTATTCCTCTTTAGATTTAACACCTTTAATGCGTTATTTTCTACATCTAGCTCTTGTAGTTTTCTATTCCGATAAAGGTTTACGGATGCAATTTCATTTCCACTACAGTCAAAACTAACGAGATTTGGATTTCCCCATACACTTATTTTTTCAATATAATTATATCCACAACGCAATTTTTTCAGCTTCGGTGCATGAAGCACATTAATTTTTTTAATGCGGTTACTGGTACAGCTTAAAGCCCTTAGCTGCTTTAACTGTCCTGTTTCCAGTTTTTCGATATGATTATCACTGCAAAACAGATATTCCAATTGAATATGTTTACTTACATCCAAATTTCGTATATTATTTCTGCGGCAATTCAGATTCCTTAACTCCTTCACCTTAGAAATATCCAGCTCTGTCAAATTGTTATCTGTGCAATGGAGCTTTCTCAACTCCGTCAGAGAACTTACATCCAGAGAAGTCAAGTCATCGTAGCACAAGGACAGCTTTCTCAGAGATGTCATCTGGGCAAATTCATCCCCTTCTAATAACCATCCCCTAAGCTCCAAATCCTTTAAATTTGTGAAATACTGAAGACCAGTAATATTCAACTTGATTCTTTTATCCTTTTTTACAGATAATGCTACTTCCTCTTCTCCAACCAGCCGAATCTTTCTTGTCCGTTGTATTTCCTCTTCAGATATTTTTCCATTTTCATTTTTATCAATATTTTCTTTTATATATTCACGAAATGGCTCCCCCGGAAAATTTGTTTTATCTATTGCGATTTCTTCAGCCTGTGCCGGACAAACACCAGATAGGATACTTATCCCTGCTGCCATCAACGTTCCAAGACATAGTTTCATCCATTCTCTTTTTTTCATTAAAATAACCTTCCCCTTCCTTCAGCAAATATTATCTATACTGTATCTCTTTTTTTATATTTTCGCAATCTCCTACTTCTTAAATATAAAAAAGGATTGTGGCAAGTCTGTGTCAATTTTTTCCATATAAATCAAAAAGGGCAAAATCAGCATTTTGCCCTTACAAGAATCGCCAAGCGATTCTTGTTGGAATATCACTACCTTTTGAGCAATTTCCTAGCAAATCAAAAAGACACGGCTCGGGATAAGCCGTGTCCAAAAAGGAAAGCAGGTTACGGTCCGCACCGCAACCTAAAGGAGAAAATATCACAAACATATATAATACATATTTAACAGCTGTTAAATAGAATATTACGTTTGCTCTTATATTCACTCTTATTTTAGCATTGTAATCGTAGATAGAAAAGTACCACATTCACCCAAACTTATACCAAATTCGCATACTTTTCCAATAATTCTTTCTTAAGCTGATTATCCGCTATTTCAATAGACTCTAAGATGCCCCTATAAGCATCTCTTAACTGCATCCTTCCAGCCTTCCAGCAACTTATCTCTCTTTTCCTCTGCCATCTCCGGCTGAAAACGCTGGGACAAAGACCAGTTTTCCTGAAGCTCTTTCCCATCCTTCCAGAATCCCACCGCCAAACCTGCCAGACTAGCCGCGCCTAATGCTGTGGTTTCCACACAGGCTGGTCTGTCTACCTTGGTATTTAAAATATTGGACTGGAATTGCAGAAGGAAATCGTTTCTTGCCGCTCCACCATCTACTTTTAAGGATACATTTTCAATTCCTGCATCCCTTTTCATCACCTCAATTAAATCATACACCTGATATGCCATGGACTCTACCGCCGCCCGGACAATGTGATTTCTGCCAGCGCCTCTAGTCAGCCCTGTAATGATTCCTCTTGCATTCTGCTCCCAATAAGGAGCTCCTAAACCAGTAAAGGCTGGAACTACATACACCCCTGCCGTATCCTCTACCGCTTCACAGCATTGCTGGGATTGGGCAGCATCCTGAATCAATCCCATTTCATCCCGAAGCCACTGGATTACTGCACCTGCTACAAATACACTGCCTTCCAGTGCATAATTCACTTCTCCATTTGCCCCTGCCGCAATAGTAGTAAGTAGTCCATTTTCAGAAACCACCGGCTGTTTTCCTGTATTCATTAGCAGAAAACATCCTGTTCCATAGGTATTTTTCATATCTCCGGCGTTGAAACAGCACTGACCAAATAAAGCAGCCTGCTGGTCTCCTGCCACTCCTGCAATAGGAATCCTGCTTCCTGTAAGAGATTCTTTTGTATAACCATATATGTAACTAGAAGCCTTCACTTCCGGAAGCATAGACTCTGGTATCTGGAAATATTCTAATAATTCTTTATCCCAACACAGCTTATGAATATCAAATAACATAGTCCGGGAAGCATTGGTATAATCTGTAACATGCACCCTTCCTCCCGTCAACTTCCAAATCAACCAGGTATCCACTGTTCCAAAAAGCAGTTCTCCCTTCTGCGCCCGCTCTCTGGCTCCATCTACATTGTTCAGAATCCATGCAATCTTACTGGCAGAAAAATATGCATCAGGAATCAATCCCGTCTTCGCCTTTACCATTTCCTCTTTTCCTTCTTCTATGAGAGTATCAATGGTCTGGGCAGTTCTCCGGCACTGCCATACGATGGCATTATATACAGGCTCACCAGTATTTTTATCCCAGACAATGGTAGTCTCTCTCTGATTAGTAATACCTATACCAGCAATATCCTCCCCAGAAACCCCTAATTTACTCATTGCTTCTGTCATTACGCTAAACTGACTGGACCAGATTTCTACCGGATTATGCTCCACCCATCCCGGCTGCGGATAAATCTGCTTAAATTCCTTCTGGGCAATACTGCAAATTTCTCCTTTTTCATTAAATAAAATACAGCGGGAACTGGTGGTTCCCTGATCCAATGCAATCATGTACTTTTGTTTCACTACAACCCCTCCTTTGTTATTTTACAAACCCCAATAGCCAATCCTTAGGAACTACCTTACACAATATCCGGAATGCCTTCATTATGCCACCATAAACAGATACCGTTCTTTGATGTTTGGCATCCAAAAGCGCCCGGCGTACCACTTTATCAGCCCTCGCCATGGTTAACTTTTTGTATACCTTTACCGCTTCATAGGTTTCTGCAATATCAAAAAACTCTGTTTTTACTGGTCCGGGACACACAGCTGTTACGTATATTTCCTTTGGTTTCAATTCTCTTGCCAGTGCCCGGCTAAAGCTTAAAACATACGCTTTACTTGCTGCATACACCGCAAACTTCGGCTGTGGCATAAATGCAGCAGAAGATGCAATCTGAATAATATTACTATTTTTACGCATATATGGAATCACCATATAGGTTAACGCTGTTAATGCACGACAGTTTACATCAATCATTCCTGTATTTTCCTGTCGTGTTAACTCCTCCATCTCTCCAATCAGTCCATATCCTGCCGCATTTACTACCACTCGGATACTTGGTTTCTCCTGCTCCAGAATATCTTCCATTTTCTCTAAATCTTCTTTACTTAAGTCCAGCGTAAAAATTCGCACTCGTCTTCCAAGAAGCTGTTTTTCCAAGGCTTCCATCCGGTCTCTCCGACGGGCTACCAGCCATATTTCTTCTACGCTACGATATCCCTGGGCAATCTGTAGAGCAAATTCCCGTCCCAATCCAGAGGAAGCCCCTGTAATAATCGCAATATTTCCTTTCTTGTTCATTTTCACTCTCTGCCTCCATTATTTATTATTGTTCTATTTGATAATGTTCCCTTACTGAATTCTTTTTATCAAACAAATAATTATATTGTATGATTTCATACTCTTCCAGCCACTGATCTGTCTCTGGATTTCCTTCATTAATATCATATAAATTTCCAGCCTCATCATAATAACCATTGGCACTCATGGATGGAACATGTTCATATAAATCCAACAGAAAGCGCTGATAATCTGTCATTTCCAATCCTGCCGCCTCCAGCATCAGAACAGAAAGGTAATTTAACGATGTTCTTTCAATCTCTTCTTCTGGAATATCATAATTTGCCCAAATCATAAAGGGCACCATATATTTTTGCATAGACTCTTCCTGATTTAAATCATCCGGCATTTTTCCCATAACCTTCTGATAAAAATAATCCGGTAAATGGGGCTGGTGATCTCCAAACATAACAATAATGGTGGGTTCCTCCTGTTTTTCAAAATACCCTACCAAATCCTGCAGGGCTTCATCAGAAAGCTTAATTAATGACAAATATTGATTGGCTTCAAATTGCAGGTCATAATTTGTAATTTCTACCGGCTCTTCAAACTGATAACTGGTATTATCATAAGAACTATGATTCTGCATAGTTACATCGAATACACAAAGGGAAGTTCCCTCTTCTTTCTTTTCATACAGCTCTTTTATCTTTTCGTAATTAGATACATCCGATACGTACTTGCGCACCAGCCACGGACTCTCAAAATCCTCCAGACTTAAAAATTCATCAAAACCAAGCAGAGGATATACCCGGTTTCGATTATAACCTGATGGATGATAGGGATGCATGGCTACTGCTGTCTCATACCCTTCCTGCGCCTTTATATTGCTAATTATTGAAGGAAGATAATCATTCATATATTGCAGATATGGATTTCCTGGCAGATAGGCTTTCGTACAGCCTGTCAAAAATTCAAATTCGGAATTTGCTGTATATCCACCATATACCGAAGACTGTGCATAGCCCTTAATGGTATTTTCTTCCAAACGGTCAAAAAAGCTTAAATAGGGTTCTGTTACAGCTAAATCTCCTAATACCCGCAGGTCGGAAAAAGCCTCATTCATAATCATAATAATATTAGGAGACATTTTTTCTTTTGTTTCAGTAGCTCCCCTTTCTTTGGAAGCCTCCTGCTGATACCTGTCCAGAATCTCGTCTGCCCTTTGGGGTGAATACCCCTTTGGTTCTTCTACCTTAGCTGTTCCCCCATTGGCTGTTACATATAAAACATATCCGTATTTCGCCATACCAATATTATGATCCCAAGTAAGACCACTGACATTTTCCCAGAAGAAATCACCAAAGCCCAGCCAAAGAAAAAAAACTGCTGACACACCAATTCCTATGGCGCTTTTCAACATTCTGCCACGATCCATATAACTGCCCTTTGGTTTTGTTCCAAAAAAACACAAAGCAATTCCTACTGCTGCCAAAATACAGCCCAATAGAAAATCTTCATTCATGTCATAGCTATAATCCCCTGCTACCTTGGTTGCGGTCTTAAGGGCAAATAAATCCATATACACAATTCCATAACCGCGAAAGGCATCGACAAAATAATTGGCGATGCCTAAAATCAATATGACTGTTTCGGACAATAAAAAGGCAGGTTTGATTTGCTGGAATAAGGAAACAAGAATCAGATTAATCCCCATGAGAATCGCCAGATTCTTTATTCCATATTCCAAACCAATCTTAATAATGTCTCCATCCAAAAAAGCTTCTATTGCCAAATATTCTATTATAGATAAAACAATAAATAAAACACTTTGAAAACCTATGCTTCTTCGTATCTTAAACCAACGTCTTTCCTCTTCCTGCATCGATTCTGCCCCTTTTTTCTGTAATTACCATCCAAATGGGAAGAAGTCACCAAAGAAGTCATTGAATCCATACTCCTCACTGCTTCCGGAACCATCGTCCTCTTCTCCCGGAACATCTTCTTCCTGAGAATTTCCACTCTGGGACTCCTCGCCCTGAGAGCCTTCTTCTGGTGAAGAATCATTCTGAGGGTTATTTTCCTGAGAACTCTCTGAATTTTCTCCCTGAAGACTATTTAAAGAATCTTTCCCCTGAAGGGTAACCTCTACCTTCTTTTCCTCATATTCACCATTGTTGCTGCGCTGTAAAGTAATGGTAACCTTTGTACCCTTTTTATAGCTATTTGCCTTTTCCTGCAGGCTTTCGATAGTTGTTACCTTAATATCATTAATAGCCGTAATAATATCTTTTGGCAAAATTCCTGCTTCATCAGCAGCACCACCCTTAGCTACCTCTGCCACATAAACACCGCTTGGCATGTCAAAGGAAGCCGCCTCTGCTGTAACAGTTTTTCCTGAAATTCCTAAGTAGCCCTTCTGCTCCTCTGTCAGAACCTCCTTATTCATTAACTCATCAATAATCGGTGTTGCTTCTGAAATCGGAATGGCATAGCCCATACCTTCCACCATGGAATCTGCAATCTTGGCAGAGTTAATACCAATGACCTCTCCCTGCATATTCAGCAAAGCTCCGCCACTATTTCCCGGATTAATGGCAGCATCTGTCTGAATAACATTAATGGTATTACCTGCTGTTCCACTTTCACTGCTTTCAGCAATCTCTCTATCCTTGGCACTAATATAACCAACTGTTACCGATTGACCATATCCTAATGCATTACCAATTGCTACTACCATTTCTCCAACCTTAGCCTCAGAAGAATCACCTAAATCAGCAATCTTAATGGACTCTAGTGTAGCAGACTTAATATCGGTAAGCTTTACAGCAATCACAGCCAAATCTGCGGCAGAATCTGTTCCTTTTGTTTTTGCTTCATAAACCTCTTCGTCAATAAATTGTACAGAAATAGTTTTTGCCCCAGCAATTACATGATTATTAGTAGCAATTAACAATTCTGTATCATTCTTTCCTACAATAAATCCGGAACCACTACTTGGAATATCTTCTTCCTGATACTCTTGACCAAAAAAGTCGTAATATGTCTGCCCTTCCTGAGTACTGGTAATTGCCACAATGGATGGCATCGTCCGGCTGGCTATACCGGAAACATCTGCTGTTCCTACAGATTCCTTTTCTGCATTATCATAAATCACCTGATCCGTGGTTTTAGCAATTTCTACATCCTTTGCTGTAGTATTAATTCCCAGAACCTTTTCCGTGAAAAGACTTACGACTCCAAAACATAAGGCGGCCACAACGCCAAAAATTGCCGCCAGTGCTGCACAAACTCCAACCTTTTTCCAAGTTAAACCACTTTCCTTCTCTGGTTTCTTAGCCGGCTTCGGTTCATTGAAACCATTCTGAAAGCCTTGAGAAGTCTGATTCTGCCAATTATCATTTTGTGGCTGCTGGGCTGACTGGCTCTGCCAGCTATTATTTTGTGGCTGCTGGGCTGACTGGCTCTGCCAGCTATTATTTTGTGGCTGCTGGGTTGACTGGCTCTGCCAGCTGTTATTTTGTGGCTGCTGGGCTGACTGACTCTGCCAGCCGGTACTCTGAAAACTTTCCTGCTCTCCTGCACTTTCCGCCTTTGCCTCTGTGGACGAAGTATTATTTTCTTCCGCATGATAGTCTCCTGATTTTGTTGCCTCAGAAGGCTGATTTCTATACGAATAACTATAAATGGTGCTCTGAGAACTGTCCCCAGCCTCTACCGAGTTTCCGTATTCTCCTGTATATTCATTTGAATTTTGTTTTTTTTCTTCCATGATATTCCTCCATTTTTGTTTGTTAACAAACACTTTTGTATCATACATCTTTCCTACAATGTATGGATTCTACTATAAAAACGTAAACTAATTATGCGGTACTAGTTTATCAGCGATTTGTGACTTCCTTGTGAAAAAGAAATTAAATTTTTTTAAGAATATGAAAAACCAGAATCATATTGCGAATTCCCTCAGAAACCCTTATAATATAATGGTTTAAATTCTAGAAAGAGAAGGTGAGTATTTGATAAAGGAAAACCAAAAACTCCTGAATCTGCTTCATATTATAGTAGATGCAGTGATTATTGCCCTATCATTTATATTATCATATAATTTACGTTTTGACGATACCTGGAGTCCATTGGTGCGCTACCGCATCATTCCAGCTCCTATAGGTTATGTAAAGCCTATTGATGATTATATCAGCATGCTGGTATTTCTGGTACCATGTTACATTATTATTTATAATTTTTGTAATTTATACAATCCAAAACGTACAAATACCTACCGTACAGAATTGTTCGGACTAATTAAGGCAAACTTCTTAGGCATCATCTACTGTGTTGCCGTGCTGTTTTTTATTAAGCAACAGGATTATGCCCGTTTATTTTTAGGTATTTTTGCTATTATGAATCTGATTATCGATTTCCTTTTCCGCATGACTTTGAACAAAATTTTGCGAAAAATGCGTAGTTCCGGCAAAAATTTAAAACATATTCTACTGGTAGGATATAGCCGTACTGCAGAAGGATACATCGACCGTCTACGGGTGCATCCAGAATGGGGATATTACCTCCATGGTATTCTGGATGACAAAAAGAAAACAGGAGAAACCTATCGCGGAATTCGGGTAGTAGGTGACATTTCCATGCTGGCAGACCTTCTTAGCACCAACTCCTATGATGAAATCGCCATTACTCTTAGTATTGATGAATTCTCTAAGCTGGAAAAGATTGTGGCTGTCTGTGAAAAAGCCGGTGTGCACACCAAGTTTATTCCTGATTACAACCATGTTATTCCTACGAAGCCTTATACAGAGGATTTAGATGGA